>JAIPES010000059.1 GCA_021737045.1 Desulfobacteraceae bacterium
GCGCGGCCTCTTCAAACAGTGCCATTTCCCCAAAATAATCCCCGGCGCCCATGGTGTCGAGCCGGATCTGCTGGTGGGCGTTGCTTCCCTTGCAGACCGCCACTTCCCCTTCGATTATCAGGTAAACCCGTTCTCCCGGTTCGCCCTCGGCAATCACGACCTGTTCTTCCGGATAGTCGATTTCCTCGGTTACCGCGGCAATGGCCCCGAGTTCGCTCACCGTGAGACCGGAAAAAATGGCAATATTCTTCAGCAGCAGGATTTTTTCCGGAACTGTCAGTTCAGTATCCATGATTTGCTCCTTTGGGTCAAGCACCCCGGTATCTCCGGGGGCGGTTTTTTGCGCCATCTGGCGGATATGGGCGTCAGAGGCGGATTTTAATGCCAGAACGGCCGCGCGGTGCCGCTCCAGGATTTCAGCTTCCTGCCGCAGGATGCAGAGCGCAAGTACGATTTCCAGCCAGTCCTGACTTTTGAGCAGTTCGGGAAACAGGTCCCTTGATACGGACGCATACCGGGGCAGCCGGAAGAATTTTCTCCCGGCTGCCAGGGTATTGAAAAGCGAGGCCCCTTCAAACAGGGGTTCGGCCATTTCAAAAAGCTTGCGGTCCATGACATCGCCCAGCAGTTCGATGCTGTTTGCCCGCTGGCGCTGGCTGCCGGCAAAAAGGCCTTTGAAAACGGTTCGCATCTGGCCGTTGCGGTCATGTATGGACAGGACCCGGAAGGTGTTTTCCAGCACGAGATCCTTTTTCTGGTAGAGATGCTCCCGCAGCAGGGCCTTGCCCCGGCTTTCCGGCAGCTTTTCCAGGGCCGAGATTCTGGCAAGAAAGGTATAGGCCTGCTCCAGGCCCTGCCGGGTAAAGCGGAGCAAATCCAGGTCCTTGATATTGAGTTCCTCGAGCAGATCAAAGATCGCTTCCCGCTGCCGCCGGTTGGGCCGGTTTAATGCCTCGATCAGGGCCTGGCCGTTGATATAGCTGGCCGATAGGATCTTTTTGCGGGCCATTCCGGCAATGGCCTCATCCGGATCTCCGAGATGCCGGATCAACTGCCTGAAGGCGGCCTCGTCTGAAACATCCAGGGCTTCCAGTGCGGTGCGGCGGATCTCGGCATCGGGGTGATCGAGAAACCCCACGGCCAGGTGATTGACCTCTGCCGGAGCGAGCTTGGCCAGGGCGGCGAGGAGATCGGCAGAAATGGCTTCATTGGCGCCGTCTTTAAGCATCTTTTCCAGTACCGCGGCATAACCGTGGTCTCCGGTCTCTCCGGCTGCGATCACGCCCGCCCGCCGCTGCGGGATTTCCCGGGAGTAGAGCCAGGCATCGATTTTTGGCTTGTATTTCCCGGGCGTGTCCTGGTACAGGCATCCGGCGGCATTGCCCCGGACCTCGGGATGGGGATGCATCACCAGCGTTTCCAGTTTGTTCCGGATACCCGGGGTGCCGGATCCGGTTCGTTTAATGGTCTTGGTGACCGCGACCGTAAGCTGCGGATCCTCCCGGGAATGCAGCATTTGTTCGAGGACCCGGGATGCATCCGCACCGGGGTTCGCCGACAGCATATCCAGCATCTGGATCTTGACCGGCACCTCCTGTTTCCGGATGGATTCCAGGATGAGCGCATCAATGTTTTCCACGTCCAGATTTTTCAGAAGACGGGCATACCACAGTGCGTACTCGCCCTCGGCGTCGAGAAACGACTGGACCAGTTCACTGCCGACCCGGTCCCTTTTAAACAGGTTGCCCAGGTTCTGCGCCTCCATGCTTTTGAGATCCAGCATATTGCGGGAAATCAGGTTCATGAGGATCGCCGGGTATTTTCTCTTCAGAATGATCGGCGCGGCAAACCAGGCCAGCACGAAGGGCAGGGCCACCAGGGACAGGTAGCGCGGATGGAAGAATTGGCTGGAGACCAGGATCAGGCCGGAGCCCACAAGCAGCGCCAGGCGGACCACCGTGCCCCGGAGAAACGGCCGGACCATTGCCCGGTAGGATTCCGGAAACAGGCCGATTAAAATGGAGTTGGCCGGCATGTTAATGGTGGTGCGCAGGATGTTGGTGGACATCCTGGCATATATGGCCGAAAAGATGTCAAATCGTGTCAGAAAGGCGATAAAGGCGATGGCGTAGTTTGCGGGATGGAACATCAGGGCCACGGGCAGTCCGAACCGGCTGTAGAGCCTGCCCACGAAAAAAAGCAGGATCAGGCTGATGACGTTTAGCACCCCCCGGAAATACGAAAAAAACGAAAGCAGGCCGGATTCGCTGGCAAAGTATGCGTCTGCGGCATAGTTGAACTGGTAGTTCATGATCGGGATGACCACGTTGGGCATGAAGGTCAGCACCAGTACGATCTTGACCAGGGTGGATTCCCGGATCAGGGGGAGGACGTTGCGGAGCTGCTGTTTTAGGGGCGGCCGGCCCGCGATTCGTTTGCCCCGGTGCGTTCCGGGCGAGATCTCCCGCATGTGCACCTGCATGCCCTTGACCGTTATGGTGCCGACCAGGCTGATGGCCAGGTACACCAGAAGCAGGTTGTCAAACCGCAGCCAATCGGCCAGATACGGCGTGCCAAAGCTGCCGGTGATCAGGCCGATGACCCCGCCGGCGGTCAGAAGCGGGAATATGCGCTTGGACTGCCGGGTGTTGAAAAGATCGTTGGCCAGGTTCCAGAAAAGCAGGGCTTCCAGGAGTTCGAACTGGCTTTTGAGCATGAAAAGAACCGGGTAGATCAGGTCATAGCCCATGGGAATGAGAAACCGGATGCCGCCAACCGAGAGGCCGCAGAAGATAAAAAGCATTACCAGAAGCCTTGTGCCGGTGACCCGGGCCATGAATGCCGCCAGTATGCCGGTGAGTACAAATGTGGCAACAGAGTTGAGCATGTTGACAATCGGCAGGTACTCAACCCCGTAACGCTTGAGAAAGGCGGTTTCCGCGTAGTTGTTTAAGATCATCCCGGAACTGCGAATCAGAAAAAGCAGCGCGGCAGCCCAGAGGAAAATGGCGATTTCCTCTTCATGCAGCTTCAGCCATTTAAGCAGCCAGTTCCGCATCAAGGGGCCTCTTTGATAACCCGGAAGCCGGTTGTCTTGAATTTTGAGGCCGGATGCGCCCAGGCCCGGTTGGCGCTCCTCAGGTTGTGGGCGCTACTGTACCAGGAACCGCCCCGGCGAACGTAGCGGCTGCATGAACGGTTGTCTTTTTTCTTCGACCGGGTATAGGCGTCAAAACAGTCCCGGCACCACTCCCAGACGTTTCCGTGCATGTCGTAGATGCCCCAGGCATTGGGCGAATAGCTTTTGACCGGGGCGGGCGCGCCGGGCTCAAGGCCCAGGTTCTTTACGGCCTGAACGCATCTGTCGGATTTGATCGGGCTGTTGGCAAACATGGCATCCGAACAGTCGATTTCATCGCCCCAACTGTAAACGGTCTGCGTGCCGGCCCGGCATGCGTATTCCCACTGGGCCTCGGTAGGCAGGCGATATGTGCCTTCGAGCCGGTTGCTGAGTTTCCGGACAAAATCCCGGCAATCGTGCCAGGAAACCCCTGTCACGGGCCGGTTCTTTGGACCCTTTCGCGCGAAGAGCCATTTTTTGCCCATCACCTCCTGCCATTGCCCGACGGTGACTTCGGTGGCCTGCATGTAAAAGGGTTCGGCGATGGTCACCCGGTGGCGCTTTTCGCTTTGATTGCGATTCGGCTCGTCTGCCGGGCTGCCCATCATGAAGGTGCCGGGCGCGATATACACAAATTCCATGCCCAGGTCGTTTGTAAACGTGTTGTCTGCTGCCGGTGCCGTCGGGCAGCAGACAAGCAGGATACAGGCGGCCAGAACACTTAGAAAAGCGGAATTTCGCATTGGCATCATCCTTGATCTTACCTAAATTGAGCGATTTTCAAGTTTGCCGCAGATACAAGGAAGATGCAGACGAGCGATAGTGGACTATGCAAGACTGCATCTGACGCAGTAGATGCGGCAAAATTGGAAATCCCGGAGGGTTTCAAATTTTAACACCTGAAAATGACTTAATTCCTTAAAAAAATACAAAATATTGATCCGTGTAAAAATTTGAAACGCTCAATTTAGGTCTTATCTGCTCTGGGTGGTTGGACACGGCCCTTATTGGACAAATCCATTTTAATTATTAATAATTGGGATAGGCGCTGACGTCAATTTGATTTATTTGAATAGATCTGCAATACATGTACCTAAACTGAGCGATTCAGGCTGCAGTAGATGGTTCGGGCGGGAAATCCGGAAGAAAGGCGGCAACATGAAGGATTCTGAAACCATTGAGGGCATCACCTATTATTTTGCTTCCCCGGATGAACTGCCGCAGGGGTATCTCGAAAGAATCTCCCGGCTGGTGGAATCCGGCGGCTCCGTGGACCCGGCAAGGGTGCGCGAAAATCTTGGGCATGCCTTCCTGATTGTCTACGTGGTCGATGACAGCGGCGAGATCATTGCCTGTGCCGCCCTTAAGCATCCCCGTGCACAGTTCACGGAAATGGTCCGGGAACAGACCGGGCTGGATCTTGAGGGGTACCTGGAGCGGGGCTACAGCTCGGTGCGCCCCGAATACAGGGGCAAAGGGATTGCCAGCAAAATGCTGGCCGGGCTGACGGCCCGGGCTGGCAAGCGCAGGTTGTACTCGATTGTAGGGGAAGACAATATCGGCGGCCAGAAAATTGCATTAAACAACAACACCCGGAAAGTGGCGGTTTATGAAAGCGTGAAGACCGGGAAGAAGATGGGGATATGGATTCCGGAGTGGATGATCGACAATGTAAACGGGAGTGCGCAATGAGCGACAATCAAAAGAATCATGTATGGGACAGTCGGTTTGCCGGTCTGCTGGTGGATGCCATGGGGGAAGGGGTTTTTACCCTTGATTCCCAGGGGCGGATTACTTCCTGGAATCGCGCCATGGAACGGATATCCGGTTACCGGGCAGAGGAAGCCATCGGCCGTCCGTGTTCGATACTGAAGTTCACCCGGTGTTTCGGCCGGGAGTGCCCGGCCGACATTACCGAGTGCCAGATTTACAAAAAGGGGGTCGTGGCCCCTTCGGAATGCCAGCTTCAACACAAAAACGGCCATCAGATATCGGTGATCAAAAACGCCAGGGTGCTCAAGGACGACAACGGCACGGTGATCGGCGTGGTCGAAACTCTGACCGATCTGACGGAATTGACAGCCGCCAAGCGCAAGGCCGAGGAAGCCGAACAAAAGCTTCTGGAAAAGCATCAGTTCCGCAATATTATCGGCAAGAGCCATGCCATGCGGGAGGTTTTCCAGGCCATCCGGGTGGCGGCCAAAAGCGAAGCCTCGGTTCTGCTCCAGGGGGAGAGCGGTACCGGCAAGGAGCTGGTGGCCGGAGCCATTCATTATAACAGCGAAAGAAGCAAGGGCCCTCTGGTGACCGTTAATTGCAGCGCGCTTTCCGAGTCGCTGCTGGAAAGCGAGCTTTTCGGTCATGTGCGCGGGGCATTCACCGGCGCGCATCGGGACCGGGTCGGCCGTTTTGAGGAAGCCCACGGCGGCACCATTTTGCTTGATGAAATCGGAGATGTCAGTCCCCTGATCCAGCTCAAGCTGCTCCGGGTGCTCCAGGAACACCAGATTGAACGGGTGGGGGATACCACACCGCGCTATATCGATCTGCGGGTGATTGCCGCCACACACACGGATCTCTACAGCCTGGTTCGGGAGGGCCTTTTCCGGGAAGACCTGTTTTACCGGCTCAAGGTGTTTCCGGTTTCCCTGCCCCCGCTGCGGGAGCGCCGGGAGGATATCCCCCTGCTGGTGCGTCATTTTGTTGATAATTTTAACCGGAAAACCGGCAAGTCGATTTCGGGACTGTCCCATGATGCGCTGCGGCTTTTGATGGATTACCGGTGGCCGGGCAACGTGCGGGAGCTTGAAAACGCAATTGAGCATGCGTTTGTATTGTGCGAAACCCAGTGGATCGATGTGTTTGATCTTCCGGTGGAAATCCGCCAAATGGAGCTGTCGCCATGGACCGGCACGTCTTCGGCAGAGCCGGCCGCTGCTGCAGACCGGAAAAAGCTGGACCGGGAATCCCTGATGGCCCTTTTGCATGAATGCGGATGGAACAAGGCGGAAGTTGGACGCCGTTTGGGCAAAAGCCGCACTTCTGTATGGAAGTATATGAAGCAGTACGGCATTCCCCTGGAACCGCCTGGAGAGCTCTGAGACCTAATTCATGAACGTCATGGTAACGTTATTTAAACGTTACTCTTGACGCTCTGCGGTGTACGCCGGGTCCATCCGATGTGCGCATTTTTGTGCCGGATATGTATAAGTTTTTGTTTTAAAAAGTGTTTTTGCAGGGCCGAGCCGGGTTTGTGGCCTTGGCACGGTTGTTGATAGGTAGGGGGTAAAACACAAAGGAGGGTAATCCATGCCGGTCAAGAAGCTGGAAACAACCGAAGCGTTTGACAAGGCCACGGCCGACGGCGTCTGCCTGGTGGATTTTAATGCTCCCTGGTGCGGTCCCTGCAAGGCTCAGGCCCCGGTTCTCGGAGAATTGGCCGCTTCGTTTGCAGACCGGGCCGCAGTGGTTGCGGTGGACGTGTCTGAAAACCGGAATATCGCGCAACGATTTGGCATTCAGAGCATCCCGACCCTGGTGGTTTTCAGGGAGGGACGGGAAAAGGAGCGCTTTGTCGGCCTGCAGCCCCGGGATGTCCTGGCCGGCGCCATCGAGGCCGCGGTATAGAACACAAGTTGATTGTTGTGCCGGATAGGACTATATTTTAGCATGGTTCCGGGATTTATGCACGATCGCCGTTACCCTCCTGTCTTCGTCCGGTGCAGGCGGGGCTTGCAGAAATTGTGACTGAAGCTATGGAAAGGAGTTTACGGATGCGCTTACGGTTGATCTGGGCAGTATTCATTGTCTTTATGCTGGCGGGTTCTGCAGCGGCAGTTGACCATGGCCAGTATTTGAAGGATTCATATCCGGATGGTCCGGCAGTGACACAGGATTGTTTGAAATGCCACCAGAAACAGGCCGCGGATTTCATGGAAACCGCCCATTGGCTGTGGCAGGGCCCGGCACCGCATGTTGCGGGCCAGCCCGAAGACCTGCGCCTGGGCAAAAGAAACCTCATGAACAACTATTGAGTGGGCATTGAATCCAATTGGTGCAGTTGCACCAAATGCCATGCCGGTTATGGTTGGGAGGATGACTCTTTTGATTTTGCAGACAAGTCCGGGATCGACTGCCTGGTATGCCACGACACCACGGGCACGTATGCGGAAAACAAGGGTTCGTGCGGATATCCGGATGATTCCGTGGACCTTGCCGAAGCGGCAAAAAGCGTTGGCAAGCCGGACCGGGGCAACTGCGGTTCCTGTCACTGGTACGGGGGCGGCGGAAACAACGTAAAGCACGGAGACATGGGCAAGGCCCTGGCGGATCCCTCAAGGGAGCTTGATGTGCACATGGGCGGCCTGGGTTTTCAATGCCAGGACTGCCATACCACCCGGAATCATAAAATCGCAGGGAAAAGCAACACTTCCTCTGTTACCGAGGGGACGGTTTCGTGCACGGATTGCCATGAAAAAAGACCCCATAATGCATCTTCGCCGCTTCTCGACGAGCTCAATGATCACTGTGATGCCCTTTCCTGCCAGGCCTGCCATATTCCGGAATACGCCAGGGCGGCAAAAACCACCACCCTCTGGGACTGGTCGAAAAGCGGCGATGAGAACAAGGTCCTGAAGCAGACCGATGACATGGAAAAGGTGCTGAGCAAGAAAAAGGGCCTGATGGTCCGGAAAAGCAACCTGAGCCCGCATTATGAATGGTACAACGGCAAGCACAAGCGGTACCTCAAGGGCGACCCGGTCAACCCGGACGGGGTGACGCAATTAAATCCGCCCCAGGGCGATATTGCGGACCCGGAAGCCAAAATTGTCCCCTATAAGTTGATGCACGGGGTGGAACCCGCGGATGCCGAGCTTCATCACCTGATCGTGCCCAAGCTGTTCGGTAAGGGCGGGTATTTTGACACCTACGACTGGCAGCAGTCCGCGGAAAAGGGGATGGCTGCGGCCGGACTCGGTTTTTCCGGGGAGATAACGTTTGTGAAAACCGTTATGCACTGGCGCCTCAATCATCAGGTGCCCCCCGCAAAGCAGGCCCTTTCGTGCCTGGATTGTCACGGTTCCCAAGGCGTGATGGATTTCCGGGCGCTGGGTTACGATGGAGACCCGGCCGTGGTCGGCGGCAGGCAGGCTGGCAGTGAATAAGCAAGGCACAGCGGTGTAGACGGTCTCAGATAAACCAAAAGGAGGCAACATGACCGACAATGTGGTAATTACCCTGGCATGCGGAACCAACAATCCCAACCGGGCCACCCGAGCCGTGCACCTGGCCACGGTTGCCCACAAGGAGGGCAAAAACGTGACCCTGTTTCTGCTCGACGAGGCCGTGTATATCGCCAAGGAAGGGCTTGCCCTGCATCTGCGCGCAGCCACCGGCGACGTGGCCGATGATCTGCTCACCTACCTGCAGGCGCATGAAGTGCAGATCCTGGTTTGTACACCGTGTGCCAAAGCCAGGCGAGTGGAGGAATCAGATCTGATCGAAGGTGCCAGGATGGCTGCGGCCAGCGAGCTGATCCATCTTTCCTGCGACGCCGCGGTCATCAGCCTTTAAGGCGGGCTTAAAAAACGCGTTTACACAGACGAGCCGGTATGGATATCGGAGTTATTAGCGTCCGGGGCAGGGATTATCACCCCAACCGGCGGCTGCTGGAAGCCGCCCGCAGGCGGGAGTGCCGTCTGGGACTGGTTGATCCCTATCGGGCAGGGCCGGGGATCATGCAGGGCGGGCTCTGCATGTACGGTATGGAAAGTACCGGGCCGCCCCGGGTGATTCTGCCCCGGCAGGGTGCCCGGATCGGGGATTCCAGCCTGACCGTGCTGGCTCAGTTTGCCGCCATGGGTATTGTTCTGGTCAATGATTTGCCGGCCATTGCCATTGCCAGAAACAAGTTTTTGACCTTCCAGGCACTTGCCGGGCGCGGCCTGCCGGTGCCGGATACCTTTTTTGCCAATTCCGAAGCACTGCTTTACAACGCAATCAACCATCTGGGCGGCTACCCGGTGGTGGCAAAAAAACTCAGCGGCCGTCAGGGCGCGGAAGTGTTTTTGCTGAAAAGCCGACAGGATGCCGATTGGATCGTGGACGAGCACCTGGAGCCGGGGCAGGGGGTCTTGGTTCAGGACTTTATCGCGCCTGAAGGCCGCAGGGATCTGCGGGTGATGGTAATCGGCGGAAACGTTGCGGCGGCTGCGGAGTTTTTTCCGAAACCCGGGGATTTCCGGTCCAATTTTCACCTCGGCGGCAACATCCGGGCGGTTTCAATTTCCGGGGATCTTGAAAAACTTGCTGCAGACAGCACCCGGGCGGTAGGGCTTGATATTGCGGGCGTGGATCTGGTGGTGGATGCGGCCGGAGCGCCGTGGGTGATCGAGGTCAATTATTCCCCGGGGTTCAGGGGCCTGGAGGCGGCCACCGGCAGGGATATCGCCGCAGAAATTATCGATTTCGCCTTGTCGTTTATTTGATGCCTGTGGATTTACGGATATGCGGATACGAAACCTGCAATTAGCCGAAAATGAAGGCCGCACCCGGGCCGAGGCCACGGTGACCTGGGAGGACTGCGACCAACCGGAAAAGCAAATTTTTATTGAAACCCCCGCGGAACACGCCCGGGATCTGGCTGCCAATCCGCACGCGTTCCTGGTGGGATGCATCATTCCGGCCCTGCATTTCGGGGAAAAGCGCATCGCCATCGAGGGCACGGTCTGTCCGGGGCTGTTGGAAGGCCTGGAAACCGTGATGGCCCTGATGCGGGTGTGGACCCAAGGTGCGTATCAGCCCCTGCGCATCGAACCTGGAAAAATCGCGGAAACTACCGGGGAAAGCGGGGCGCCCAAGCACCGGGCCGGGATGCTGTACTCCGGCGGGATTGATTCCATTGCCGCGCTGAGATTGAACATGCTGCATTATCCGCAGTCGCATCCGGGCCGGGTGCGGGACTGCTTTTTCGTGCACGGCTTTGACATCGGCGGCGTGGTGGCCCGGGGCATGAAGTATTACGTATTTGACCGGGGCCTGGCGGCCATGGAAAAGGTCACGGCCGCGGCCGGGGTCAACACGATTGCCGTGTATACCAACATCCGGCATTTGTGCGATGAGCGGGATCTCTGGCTGAACCGGTTTTTCGGGGCGGTGCTGGCGGCCGTGGCACACGGGTTTTCCTCCCGGCTGGATCTTTTCTACATCGCATCCTCCTATGACTTGGACAACCTGGCGCCGTGCGGCTCTCATCCCATGCTTGACCCGGAATACGGCAGTTTTGATCTGCGGATCCGGCACCGGGACGTGGCCTGGAGCCGGCTGGAAAAATTAAAAATCGTGGCCGACTGGGAGCCCGGGTTCCAGAATTTTCGGGTGTGCCTGGCCAACGTGGAAGACCGGCTCAACTGCGGCCGGTGCGAAAAGTGCGTGCGCACCATGACCGGGCTGGTGGCCATCAACGCCCTGCACAAGACCCGGGCCTTTGTGGAAGACGACGTGACCCCGGAGATGTTTGACGCCTTTAAAATCAACATCCGCCACAGGGAGCCGTTTTACACCGAGCTGCTGCCGCTTTTGGAAAAACAGGGCCGAACCGATCTGGCGGAAAAGATCCGCAAAAAACTTTCCGAGGAATAAGGACCCATAGTCGTGCGGATAATTGAAGCATACAGCCGGAAAAAGCAGTGCCGGATTGAAGGCCTGGGCAATGTCAAGCCGGGTCCGGGCAAAGGTGGCGAACATGCAGCCTGATTTTCAAAACGGGGAATTTCCCCGCTGGCAGATTTATTTCAGCCTCTATTTCCGCAATATCGCGGCCAACCTGCTGGGCTTTGCCATTATCCTGGTCCTGAATTTTTTCACCCCCATGAGCTCGGAGTGGGTCGGCAGGGCGCTTCTTGAAAACGGCACCGGGCATTACCTGATTACGCTTTTCCCGTTTATTCTCATTTTGGTCGCCCTGCTGCAGTATCAGTTTCAGTGCCCGGTGTGCGCATATCTCTCGGCTTGGGCCCGCGGGGAGCGTTGTGACAAATACAGCGAAGAAAAGGTCAGGCAAAGGGTCCTGAACCTGCCGATCATCCTGGCTGCCGCCAACCTGGCGGTCTACATTGCCGTACCCATCGTTCTGGCCGGCTATTTCTGGATCTTTGACGTATTTTTAATAGACATCAAGATCGTTTCCCTTCTTTTCTTTCGATCCGTGATGATCGGATTGATTACGGCCTGTCTGGCATTTTTTATCGTGGAGAGCTATACCCGGCGTGTCTCCATTCCCCTGGTTTTTCCGGAAGGCGGCCTGACCCGGGTGCCCGGTGTGGTGCGGGTCAATGTCATGCGCCGGATCCGGCTGCTCAATTTGACCGGCACGCTGACCCCGTTTTTGATCCTGGTGGTGACCCTGGCCTTTGTTTTGTGGGACGTGAGGGGCACACCGGGTTTTTCCCGCCAGCTCGTTTTTGATATTTTTTTCTTTACCCTGGTCCTGTGCACGATTTTTGTGGTGATCGGCTTCCGGCTCAACCGCCTGGTGGGCCGCTCCCTGGTCGAGCCCATCCATGCCATGCTCAAAGTGGTGGAAAATGTGGAAAAGGGCGATTTCAACCAGCGCATCCGGGTGGTGTCCAATGATGAGCTCGGCGTGCTGGCAGAAGCCGGCAACCGGATGATCCAGGGGTTGGCCGAGCGCGAGCGCGTCCGGGAATCATTTGGCAGGTATGTTACCCCCGAGATCCGGGACAAGATCCTGTCCGGCGAGATTCCGCTGGACGGTGAAAAAAAGGTGGCCACCATGCTTTTTGCCGATTTGCGGGATTTTACCCAGTATGTGGAGTCAAATGCGCCGGAAGACGTGATCCTGAGCATGCGTGAGTACTTCACCAAGATGGAGGAGGCGGTCCGGGCCAATGACGGGATTGTTCTCCAGTTTGTCGGCGATGAACTCGAGGCGGTATTCGGCGTTCCCCTGGAAGTCGAGGATCATGCGGATAAAGCCGTTTCGGCGGCGCTGCAGATGCGTCGGGGTCTGGCAGAGCTCAATGAAAAAAGGCGGCTGGAAGGCAGTCTTCCTTTCCGCCACGGGGTGGGTATCTGTTCCGGACCCGTGCTGGCCGGAAATACCGGCAGCAGGGATCATCCCGCCTATGCCCTAATCGGGGATACGGTAAATCGGGCGTCCAGGATACAGGAACTTACCAAGGAGCTTGACTGCGATATCCTGATCGCCCGGGAAACCCGGGAGATGCTCCGCGGTGAATTTCCGCTGCGCGAGAAGGGCGTCTACGAGGTAAAGGGCCATATGACGCCCGTTGAAATCTACAAAGTCCTTGCCGATGATTAACAGCCTGAAAAAGCGCCTGGCGGTTTTTTTGATCATCCCGGTGGCTCTGCTTCTTGCAGCAGCGGGGATTGCCGGCTTTATATATGCCAGGAGCATGCTTCTGGATCAGTGGCAGCAAGGCGCAATCCTCAAGCTTGAACGCGCGGCGCATTATATGGATATGCGTTTGGGGCGGCCGATTGATTGGATACAGATGTTCCATGCAACCGGTTTGAGAAGCGACGATCCGGCAGCCCGGGAGTTTATTTTAAACCGGATCGAGGGACTTGACGGGGTGGCGGAGGTGGACCTGCAATGGGCGGGCAATCACCGTCAGCCGGGTCGCGCGGGGGCGGACGCGGATCAAATGAGCCGGAAACTGCGGATGCGTTTTCACCATGCCGATATTACCAGGGTCACGGGACCGCAATACAATGTCGGCAACAAGGAGGAAACCGTGACTCTGGTCTCGGAGCTGAAAAACGCGGACGGCGGCCTGGTGGGCATGCTGTCTGTATCGGTGCGCTTTGATCATCTCATGCAGGATATCAAGAAATTGGGCTGGTGGCAAAGCAGCCAGGTCTGCCTGGTGGACGAAAGCGGGCGTTACCTGGCTCACAGCGCCGCCATGGAAGAGCGGCAGCAGCTCGGGGAAACCGGCGATCCCATGGAGACGGCCCTTCTTGAG
This sequence comes from Desulfobacteraceae bacterium, assembly GCA_021737045.1. GTDB lineage: Bacteria > Desulfobacterota > Desulfobacteria > Desulfobacterales > Desulfosalsimonadaceae > Desulfosalsimonas. Next base: position 13,132 of record JAIPES010000059.1, read on the forward strand.
AAAATGCAGGAGGCGCCTTTTGGCACCCATCTGGGCTCCGGTCATCCGCCCCGCCTGGTGGGCGGTTTTTACCGACTCGAGCGCGCCCCGTGGGTGCTGGTCATGTATGCGCCGGGCCGGGAAATCCTGGCGCCGATCATTGAATTTCGGTTTTATTATGCTGTTGCCGCAGGGGGTTGCATCGCGTTTACGCTGCTGCTGATCCAGCTTGTCGGCGGCCGGCTGGTTGGCCAGATCAGCAGGATTTCCCGGGCGGTCAGAGAGGTGGCAGACGGGAAATATCCCGAAAGGCTTCCCGAAACCTCGGCAGATGAAATCGGGCAGCTCGAGGCCGGTTTCAACGAGATGGTCAAGGGGCTTCGGGAGCGGGATTTTATCCGGGAAACCTTTGGCCGGTATGTGGACCGGGAGGTGGCGCGGGATCTCATGAAGCGTCCAGAAGCCCGGCGCCTGGGGGGTGAAAAACGCGAGGTGGTCATTTTAATGTCGGATATCCGGGGGTTTACCGCGGTCTCGGAATCATTGAGCCCCGAGGCCACAATCCGGGTGTTAAACCATTACTTTTCGCACATGATCGAGGTGATCCGGCAATACAAGGGGATTATTGTTGATTTTTACGGAGACGGCGTGCTGGTGTTTTTTGATCCGCATGAAGGAGAAATTGAGCCGGCAGCAGCGCGCGCAGTGCAATGCAGCCTGGAAATGCAGCGCACCATGACTCCCTTTAACCGGAATCTCAGGGAGCAAGGGCTGCCGGAGATGCAAACCGGCATCGGGGTTCATGCCGGGCAGGTGGTGGTGGGAAACATCGGGTCATCGACAAGGGCCAAGTACGGCATCGTCGGCCTGTCGGTGAACATTACCCAGCGCATCCAGGCCGAGGCAGAAGGCGGCGGAATCGTGATCTCCGAGCCGGTCTACAACCTGCTGGCCGGGAAGCTGAGCGTTGAAAAGTCCTTTTCCCTCCAGCTCAAAGGGGTGCGGGAGAAAGCCACGCTTTATCCGCTCAAGGGTTTTGATTCTTCCATATAAATCGCAAAGCAGCGGGAAAAAGGCGGGGTTTTATGTTTTTTAAGCAGCACCTTCACTATTTTATCGTTTGCGTACTTCTGGCCGGGCTTGTCAATGTATATTTCCTGGGCGGATTCAATACGCCGAAAGCGTACCTGATTTTCATTGTCGTGGCGTTCGTGATTTTTCCGGTAATGATTAACACGGATTTCTGGGAGATATTTGACCACTTCAGGGAACCCAGACCCGTGTTTTGCAGCATTATCCTGAACTTTTTGATTTCCCCTGCTATTGCCTTTATGGCAGGCTCCCTGTTTTTAAGGGATCAGCCGCTGCTGTTTACAGGGCTTATCCTGATTTCCCTTATCCCTACCAGTTCCATGAGCATGGCCTGGACATCGTTTTCAAATGCCAATCTTGCCACCGCACTTTATCTCACGCCGCTGAATATTCTTTTTGCCGCCTTCATCGGACTGCCCCTGATATTTCCGCTCCTTGCAGACCAGTTTATTGAAATCAATACCCTCATGATTGTTCGTAACATTATTACGGTATTTTTTATCCCCCTGATAATCGGCGGCATTTTAAGAAAACTGATCATAAGGTTCAAGGGGGATGCCTTTTTTTCGTCAAAGATCCAGCCGAATGTCGGCATAGTATCCGGGGCGGGGCTCCTGGTTTTGATTTTCCTTGTCATGTCCCAGGAAAGAAACGCCATGCTTCTGGAAAACTACAGGGCCCTGGTTTTTGCGGTGATTCCCGTGATCCTGTATTATGCCCTGATGTATGCGGTTTCGGTTTTCTGGATGAAGCAGCTTGTAAGCAGGCATGTGATTGACAGCAAAAAGGGGCTGGTGCTGGTTTATACCTCTGTGGCAAGGCATATCAACATTGCCATTGCCATTGCGCTTTCCTCGTTTACGGTGGACCAGGGTGCCGCGGTAATGTTTGTCCTCATCATTGCCTATTTGGTCCAGGTGCCGGGGCTTGCCTTTTTTGCCCAAAAATTCGGGAAAAATTTCATCATGAAAACCACGGATGCCTCTTTATAATTCCGGCTGCTGCGGGACCCGGTTCATGGGGCAGTCCTTGTGAATGCAGCGGATGCATTCGTACTTATAGAGAAAAACCGTCAGCACGATCCACGAAATGGCGTATATCAGCAGCAGAAGCGGGCTGGCCAGCAGCCAGTACACCGGAAACGCAACAGCAATCAAGAAACCTATAAACACCATAAGCTTGTCAAAAAACCCCAAAGGTCCGGGCCGCGGTTCGAAATACGCTGGCACGCCCCACAGGAATATGCACTTGGTGCTCCGGCCGCTGTTTTTGTAATGGGGGCAATGGGTACAGAAAAACCGGTACACGAGGCCGGCAAAACAGGCGGCCATTACGATGAGATAAATTATCGTCCAGATAATCGAGGCCCTGGAGATGCCATAAACAGCCGTCAGCACCGGAATTAGTGCCAGAAGCGTCCATGCGAGAAAATCACTGAATGCAAAAGCGTCTTTCAGGTTCGAATCCTGCTGTGTCATCAATTTCCCTCCTTATCACGCATCACTTGTAACCCATCACGCATTAGTTTCCAAAAGCGCCCCGATCTGCCGGTCCTTTTCCGCCCAGAGCGCATTGACCCACTCGCGGAACTGCGCCTGAAATTCTGCGTCCTGTTCATAATCGCGCCCCACGAATTCCGCAGGTATCTCCAGCCTGCGCGCGCGCACCGTCACCTCCGGGATTTCGCCCTTGAGAAAATTCCAAAACGGCAGGGGCGCTTCGTTTTTCGGGTACACGATGGTCACGTCAATGATCGCCTCCAGGTGCTGTCCCATCGCGGAGAGGACCACGGCGGTGCCGCCGGCCCTGGGCAGCAGCAGATGCCGGTAGGGCGACTGCTGCTGCCGCTTTTTCTCCGGGTCAAAACGGGTGCCTTCCAGGAAGTTGATCACCGAGATCGGCGATTTTTTGAATTTTTCGCAATACCGGCGGGTGGTTTCCATGTCTTTTCCCTTGAGTTCCGGGTGCTTTTTGACAAATTCCCTGGAATAGCGCTTCATGAACGGGAAATCCAGCGCCCACCAGGCAATGCCCAGCAACGGCACCCAGATCAGCTCCTTTTTGAGAAAAAACTTGAGAAACGGGATGCGGTGTTTCCACAAATGCTGCAGCACCAGGATATCGGCCCAGGAGCGGTGATTGCTGATCACCAGGTAGGAGGATTTCGGGTTAAACCCTTCGATTCCGGCCACGTTCCATGAAATGTCCTGGGTTAGCCACAGGATGGCACTGTTGATCTCGATCCATACCCAGGCAATGGCCGTGAGCACCCGGGTGAGCCAGTGGCGGAGGCCTTCATGCGGGGTGATGGCCTTTATCAGGACAAACGGCAGAAGCGTGGTAAATCCGCCGACGGTGTTTCCCGTATACAGCAGCAGCGCAATAGTTCCCCTAACCGGGCCGGGCAGAAATTTCAGCATGAATACATCCCCTGTAAAATGATCATTAAAGCAGTGAATGGATACCGTCTGGATATCACAGCTGCGGCCCGGAAATCAATGCCTGGGATCCGGATCGGGGGGGATTATCTCACGCAGAGCCCTGCATGGATTGTTCCCCGCCCTTGCGCTTCCGGGGATCGCGCATGGCTTTGAGCACATCGATGCTGTGCTTCATGCCCTTGTAATGCCGGGCCATGTCTATGGCCATGCCGGTGATGCTGCCGACCGCCTGGACAAAATTCACGTCTTCCATGGTAAATTCCCAGGGTTCGGCCGTGTATACCCGCAGCGCGCCGATCGTCTGTCCCCCGATCATGATCGGCACCGACAGAATGGAGGCGATGCCCTCCTTTTGAGCCGCCTCGGGATATTGAATCCGGGGATCATCGGAGACGTCGGAAATGGCCACCGGCCCCTGCTCTAAGGATTCAGCAATGGATTTCATGGCGCTGAGCGGTCCCTTGTTGAGGTATTCGTCGCTCAGCCCGAAAGAAGCGGCCACCTCCAGCTCCTTGCTGTCCCGGTTGATCAGCAGGACGGCACTTGCCTTGACATTCAGGGCCCGGGTTATGCTTTCCACGGCCAGGAGCACGACTTCTTCGGGATCCTTGGAATGGGAAATGGCGCCTGCTACCTTCAACAGGGTATCGTAATTCATGTTCTGTTGTTTCATTTTTCCCCTCCTTGATGAAACGGGTTTAGAAAAAGCAAGCCATTATGGTCTTGCGGTTTGCTTAAAAATCCCGTGTCCGGGCGGGTTCCGTGGCAGCCGGCAATGTGTGCGGGTGTGATGGAAAAACAGCAGGAAAATTCATCAATGGTTCTGATTAAAAAATAACGGTGCATTCGGAGCGGTCAAGCAATTTGCGTGCGGAAATTTCAGATTGCTTTACAAATCCGGCGGCATGCTTATCCTAGTGGTTACCCGGAAAAACGGATAGTTTCCGGATAAGGACGCTGTCTGTCTGAAAATACAGCCGGACAAAACGCCAAGCGTGTGGAGGAAAACGCCATGTATAACCAGGTCGTGATGGATCATTTCAAAAATCCGAGAAACGTGGGGGTCATCGAAGACGCCGACGGCGTGGGCGAGGTCGGCAACCCGCTGTGCGGCGACATGATGACCATTTATCTGAAAGTTGATGAA
>JAIPES010000060.1 GCA_021737045.1 Desulfobacteraceae bacterium
GTCAGAAGGCTGGTGGCCAAAGCCGCATTGGACAATAATTTTGCAATACTTTTCCCGGAGCCACGAAAAAGACTAGTAAATTCATTTTTGACTAGCCTATTACGCCTGGCGGCATGATGAAATCCGGGAAACTTTAGTAGGGTGGAGGACAATGAGATTTTTGTCCTGGGCATCTGTCACCGCAGAGAAGCCTATCTTTTGATGGAAAAAAGACAAAACCATCTTTTGCAGGAGTAATTACCGCTTATCTTCTTCGCAGCAGATCTTCCAATTGCCCGCAATGCCTGTGAAAAAGATTTCCCGCCGGGTCCCGGGGTCTTTGAAGTTCCATTTCAACCACTTTTTTCACCCGCCCGGGGTTTTTGTCCATCATGACCACCCGGTCGGCAAGGGTGACGGCTTCCCGGACGTCATGGGTGACAAAAACAATGGTGTGGGAAAATCGTTTCCAGAGACTTAACAGCAGCTGCTGCATCTCCTGGCGCGTCTGGGAATCCAGGGCCACAAACGGCTCGTCCATGAGCAGAATTGCGGGCTCCAGGATCAGCACCCGCGCCAGGGCCACCCGCTGTCGCATCCCGCCGGAAATTTCAGAGGGCAGATAGCCGCCAAATGGCAAAAGACCGACCAGGTTGAGATAGCGCTCCACCATTTCCCTTATCTGCCGGCGGGAAAAGCTTTTGCCTTTTAATCCAAAGCCGATGTTTTCCGCCGCTGTCAGCCAGGGGAAAAGTGCATCCTCCTGGAAAACCACGCACCTGTCCGGGCCGGGGCCGGATATGGGCCGGCCGTGGGCCAGGACATGGCCGGAGCCCGGCTTTAAAAACCCGGCCAGCACATTTAACAGGGTGGTCTTTCCGCATCCGCTGGGCCCCAGAACACACATCATTTCCCCGGGCTGCACACAAAGCCCGATGTTTTCGAGAATCGGCAGCACAGCGCCGTTGACCGTAAAATGCAGCCCCAGGTCACGGACTTCAAGAATCGGGGATTTTCCGGCATCCGACGGCTTCCCGGCGGAAAGCACTTTTAACTGTGTTGTCATGCCGATCTCCTGGCGCTTTTAAAACAGAGCCGCAAACATCCTGTAAGCAGTTGGTCAGATATTCTTCCGATCACGGCAATGATGACAATGCCGACGATGATGACATCCGTGCGGCCCACCATACGGGCGTCCATGATCACGGCCCCGAGCCCGTTCTGCACGCCCGTGAGCTCTCCCAGAACCAGGTAGGCCCAGGAAATGCCCAGCCCCAGACGCAGTCCGGATACCAGAGAAGGCATGGCCCCGGGCAGAAGGATCGCAAAGGTTCCGCGCAGGCGGCGGACCCCCATCATGGCCCCGGCCCGCAGGAGCACAGGGCTTACCTGGCGGACTCCGCTTGCGCAATTGATGTAGATGGGAAAAAAAGCGGCCAGGGACACGAGAAACACCGTGGTTTTCATGCCGATGCCAAACCAGATCAGGGCAAGGGGCAGCCAGCTGATTCCCGGCACCGCGCGTATGCCGTTAACCGAGGTGCTCAGCAGCCGATCCACAACCGGCAGCCGCCCGGACATCACCCCCAGGGGAATGCCCACTGCCGCGGCAATCGCAAATCCGGCACATACCCGGATCAGGCTGGCATTTGCATCAGCAAAAAACCGACCGGCGTACATGCCCGTATCCGGACCGCTGAAAATATAAATATAACCGGCATCGATAATCTCTTTGGGGTGCGGCAAAACGTAAGACGGCACAAGACGAAGCTCTGCGGCTGCCAGCCATGCCAGGATCAGCCCTGCGGGAAGAACCCAGGGAAGCATCGAATCGATGCCGGCCCGCGATTTTCCGGCATCATTCATCTGCGGATATCTCTTTTCGGGCCTGCCGGACAAAAGACAAATCGATCAACTCCTTGTAATCCGGCTGCCGGCCAATCATGCCCAAAGCCTGCATCCGTTCGCCCAGGGCTTTGACCCGGCTGACAAACACCGCATCCATGTCCCAGGCCAGTTCCATGTTGGCCTCGGCCTTTTCCAGAATTGATTTTTGGGTGCCAAACTTTGATGCCCGATTCAGCCACTGGTCCGGGTGGCGGGCCAGGTGCCGGGTGGCCCGGGCATGGGCCGTGACCATCTTTTGTACCTTTTCCGGATGTTTTCGCGCAAAATCCCCGGTGACCAGCATGCCGGCGTTAATGTCGCCCACGGCCTCATCATAATAGGGATAGGCCAGGATTTTGCCGTAGCCCTTTTCCACAGCCCGTGCAGGAAAGGGCTCCCCGGAGAGAAACGCGTCAATACTGCCCCGGGAAAGGGCCAGTCCCATGTCGAAAAAATCAATGCGCAGCAGGGAAACATCGGTTTTCACGCAAAGCCCGCTGCGGCTCAGGGTCTCGCGCAGCAAAATCTCGTGCATGGTGCCGGGAACATAGCCGATGCGTTTTCCCTTCAAATCCGCAACCGTTTCAATGCCGGCATTTTTTCTGACCACAAGGGCCGAACATTTGTTGCAAAGGGCGGCCACCATCACCACCGGCTGTCCCATGGATGCCGAGTGGATGGCATGGGCCACGGTAGTGCCGCACATATCCAGGCTTCCGGCCAGCAGGGCGTTTTTCTGATCCGCCGGATTGGTGAAGGGATAAACGTTGATCTTATCGCTTTTGGAAACAAAATCACCATAGTAAAACGGGGCAATGGTCTGGGCGGTCTTCCATGTCCCGATGCGCAATTGCCCGGCATAAACAGCACCGGATCCGGCCGCAGTAAGGCCCAGGAAGAGGGCAATGACAATGATGGCTTTGATCAGACGCTCAGGGCGCATGTTTTTTCCTTTTTCCTGCAGGAATGGCTACAATTCAGTGCCTGCTGCCCGGGGCGGAGCGGGCAAAGCAGTTGGACGGCAGCATCGGGTCCAGGCCCATTTCCATTTGAATCTGTGCGGTAAGCTGCAGGGACCGGCCCCGGCCGCCGCCGACCTGATCTGCCCCGTCCCGGGGGTTTGAGCCCACTTCCGGGAAAAACAGGTTGGCCCCGGCCATCAGCGAGGCGGTGTGCGGTTCGTGGGTGCAGTGGGCCCGGGGCACGTCCCCCATGACCAGGCGGCTGACAGCCACCATGCGGGCCATTTCCCGCTCCGTGATCATGCCGTGTTTTTCCATGGGCGAGCCGGGAAAATTGATCCGGCGCATGACCCCGCTGTAGGTGGCCCCATATTGGCGGGCCAGAAACATCCGGTCCACAATTTCCTCAATCTCGTGCTCGGGCCCCACCGGTTCCACGCAATTCATCCATTGCAGCCCCACATCCTTTAGAACCCGGATGGTCTGGATCCGCTTTTCCACCTGAAGGGGGGTGTCCTTGCCTTCGCCCAGGCGCACGGCGTGATAGGCCCCCACAAAACCCGCATCCAAAAGCTGCTCGCCTTCTTTGTGGGTAATATCCCGGGTATTGGCCACAAGCGGCACGGACACTGTTTTTTTCAAAAGCCTTCCCACCTCCAGCAATCGCTTGAAGGAATAGGTGCCGGTGGTCATGATGTTTAAGGCATCTGCCTGGTTTTCCTCGCCGATCCGGGCCCACTGCAGAATATCGTCAATGGGAAACTCGATTTTTTCCGTAAAGATTCCGGCTTTTTCCGTCAGGGAACAAAAAAGGCAGTTCAGGGGACAGGGCTCCACGTTGACACCAATGTGAAAATGGTTTTCCCCCTTTAATCCAAACTGCTGCCGGCTCATTTGGTTGGCTGTGTGCATCAGGGCATAGGTTTCCCGGGAATCCAGATCCAGATGCATGAGCGCAATGGCTTCCGGCTGGTCAATGCCGTTGAAATCCTTGGCCTTTTTAAGCATCTCTTCGATTTTCGGTGCAAGTTTCCAGCCCATATCCCTCCTTTGCCTTGCATGGATGCAAATAAAAACAGCCTGCTTTATCCATGGATTCAAAAATTATAACCATTGCGTCATTGTATGGATAAAGCCCAATCACAGGATTGATTGATTGCCAGAAATTGTTTTTTTGACGCTGCTGCCAGCCGTTTTCATCAAATGCGTCAAAACTTCCGCCACCCGCCTGCCCCGGATTTAAACACCAAAACCCGGTGATCAGTGCCCACAGTTACCGTATGCGGCTGGGTATCAACATATTGGACGGTTTCGCTTCTGCGAAGTTTTTCTTCCGTAAAGCCGATTCTTCCTCGCCCCATCCAAACACCCGCTTGCCGGTGATCACTGCGGCCACAGCGCCCCTGGCTGCCCGCCAGACAATCTTTTCGTCAAGATCCAAATCCTGCCGATATTCACGGCGCCCCTGGACAATGCCGATCAGTTCGTTATCCACCAGATAAATGTCAATGCTGTCCTGCACCACACCTGACCGGCCATGACCCGGCGTTTTATAAAACGGTTCATGGTATTGGGCACGGGTGCCGGCCGGAGAAAACACAATTGCCGAAACAGCCAGCACCACCGTCCAAAAAAGATACCCCCTGATCCGCATCATTTCACCCTGCCTGTTTATTGTTCAACACAGTTTTGATGGCACCGTAGAAAGTCTGATTTCAGATGGTGCCATCAGTTTTAAACAATAGACACAAGGGCGAATATTTTCAACAAATAAGGCGGGTTTATGCCCGGCGGCCGTAATACCCGGCCACCCGGGCATATGCAGCCATGGCCCTTTCCGGGGTCTTAAAAAACGGCACCCCGGCGCTGCACAGACGCGGGCCGGTATCTGCGGGCATTCCGGCAATACCCACGATGAGAAACGGTTTTCCCGATGATTGCTGCGCCCGGATCATGGCCTGGATATAGGCGTTGTTGGTATTTTCATCCAGGCCCGAGCCAATAACGCAAACCGCGTCCACGCCGGCATCTGCAGCCGTGATTTCCGCGGCCCTGGCAAAAATATTCATGTCCATATGCGCGTTAAGACTTACATCCACGGGATTGGACAGACTGGTGCCAGTGGGCGGCACATGTTGTGCCAGGCGCGTTTTTGTGTTTTCCGACAACCCGGCCAATTCCAGGCCCTGGCGGCCCACGGCCTCGGCTGCGGAAACCGCCAGGCCGCCGGGACCGGAAATAATGGCCATGCGCCTGCCCGATAACGGCGGCAGCAGATAAAAGGCCATCATGGTATCCACCCATTGGTCCCAGCCTTCAACAGGCACTGCATTGCACTGGCGCATCAGGCCCTGCCAGACCCGCTGTGATCCGGCCATGGCACCGGTGTGAGAAGATGCCGCCCGGCCGCCTTCGGCTGTCAGGCCCACCCGCCACAGGATCACAGGTTTTGCCGCAGCCGCGGTTTGCAGGGCGTCAAAAAAATACCGGCCGTCGGTGATGCCCTCCAGATAGGCGCCGATCACATCAGTTTCCGGGTCCCGGGCAAAATAGGAAAGCAGATCCGCGCTCTGGACATCGGCCTCGTTTCCCAGGCTCACGGCCTTGCTGAAGGCCAGGCCCTTTTTTTCCGCCTCCCGGCCGATGATGTTGGCAAGGGAGCCGGAATGGGAAATCAGGCCCAGACGCCCGGGCTTTCTGCACAATCCCGGAAAAAAGGAAAGCCCGGAAGCGGGCACGTAAAGGCCCATGCAATTGGGCCCGAACAGGCGCATGCCCGCAGCACGGGCTGTGGCCACCATTTCCGCCTCCATGCGCCGGCCATTTTCACTGCCGGACTCCCTGTAGCCCGCGGTAAACAGCACCACCGCCTTGACCCCTTTTTCCGCGCACTGCCGGACCACCTCCGGGCCGGCGTCCCGGCCCACCAGCACAATGGCCAGATCAACAGGGGCGTCAATGGAAGCCACGTCCGGATAACAGGCAAGGCCGTCAATGGTTTCGGCATTGGGGTTGACCGGATAAACGGGGCCGGCAAAGCCCATGTCCTGCAGCGCCAGCAAAAATAGCTTTCCGGTCTTCATGCCCTGGGGCAGGCCCACAATGGCCACGCTTGCGGGGTGAAACAATTCATCAAAGCTGGCAAAAAGGGATTCTTGTCTCAATTTGACCTTCCTGATCGTCTCAGGGTTTCACGCAGATATCGGCTCCCGGCCGAAAGGCTTCCTTCCTGTAAAAACAGCGGACGCGGCAAAAAGCTTTTTACGGTGCCATCAGTATATGATACCCGGAGGATTTTTCAAGAAGAGACAAGACCGGGCGGCAAATTTGCCGCCCGGTCGTTTGGGGGAGGATTTTATGGGCAAAGAGGGGGCTCTGTAAACGCCCGGGGAGCATAGGTCATGGTATGCTGCCAGTTTAACCGGGCATCGGAGAACTCTTCGACCTCAGTGTAGAAATACATGCTGGATTCAATGTTTCGCTCCTCGATGAAATCGGCCATGGGCTTGATCCACGCGCCCTGTTCCAGGGCCGGGCCCAGATGAAACATAAACATGTAAACCAATCCCATGCTCACCAGAAGCCCGGCAACACCCCGCAGGCCTGCGGGCGCCTTTTCACCCTCTGCGCCCGGCGACCCCGGGTCATTTGATTTGTTCCGGCTCTTGGCCATAACTGATGTCCTTCTTATGAATTAGATTCTTGCGGTGATTTCCGGAAACACCTTGTAGAACATGATGTATGCCATCAAAAGCGTGAGGCACAAGTTCAGGGTCTGGCCGCAGACATAAAGAATCAGCGGCTTTCCGCCCTTGAAATATTCCCTGAGCTCACGGAAATTGGTGGCCAGCCCGATGCTCACAAAGGCCAGGCAGAAAAACCAGCCCCGGAAAATCTTGGACATGCCCCGCAGTGCGCCGTGATCAATAACCGCATAGGACACGTCTGCGCCCATACTCGAATACATGAAAGAAAACACGATGGATGCGGTGATAAAACCGATGACAAACTTCGGGAACCGGTGCCAGATCTCCACGGCCGAAACCCGCTGGCCCGGGGCGCAGTCCACTTTGGCGCACCAGTAAACAGCAACACCAAATGCGATAACCCCGATAAGCACGTTCTGGATCATCTTGATCGTGGCCGCCGTATACAGGGCCCGCTCCCCGAGAAACGCCCCGGCTGCGGCAACCGCACCGGTGGCGTCAATGGTGCCGCCCATCCAGGCGCCGCCCAGGATCTCGGGCATGCCCACGGCCTTGATAAAAGCCGGCATCAAAATCATCATAATGGAAGTAAACACAAGAGACAACCCCACTGCCAGGGTCAGCTCCTCTTTTTTGGCCCGGCAGGCCGCAGCCGTTGCAATGGCAGCAGACACACCGCACACGGACATGTCGGCTGAGATGGTCATGTTCAGGGTCTTGGAGGGAATCCGGATGAGCTTCTGGCCGATAATGTATGTGGTGATCAACACAGTGGGCGTAACCACCCATGCCACAAAGATTCCGGGAACGCCGATGGAAAGGATCTTTCCGAAAAGGATTTCAGCACCCAGCAGCACAAGGCCGGTTTTGATGAAATATTCGGTCTGCACCGAAGGCATGACCCATTTGGGCGTGCCCACGGTGTTGCTGATAATCAGGCCGAACAAAATGGCCCAGGCGGCATAGCCGATGCCGTAATGCTTCATGGTGGCATTGCTTGCAGCGGTATAGGCCAGAATGGCAATCAGAAACACAAACAAAAAGCCCTTTACAAACTGGCCGAAAGATTTTCCCATAAACTTCATGCCGATGCCGAAAAACACGGCCAGCACAATCATCAGGCCAATAAGATGGGGGATCTGGTTATACGCCGAAACCCCGGCTTTCTTTTTTGCAGATGATGCACCTGCTTTGGCCTCGCGCCATTGAATAATCTCGTCTGTGGCCTGCTCATTTAGCGATTCGTTGTTAAAATTCGCGGCTGCCGCAGCCTGCTGGGCCTGTTTGGCCTCTTCCAGAGCGGCTTGGGCTCTCTGGCTGGCGGCCTCGTATTTCACGGATGCCTTCCTGCGGATTTCACCGGCGGTTTCCTCGCTCATGTAGAATGCATGCACCGGGTTGCCGCTCCAGCCCTGAGGCTTGCTGGTAAACTCCTTGATGGTTTTGCCGATGGATGAACCGGTGGCTTTGAGCTTTGATTTGGCGTCCATGGCCTGGTACCATTCAATGGTTTTAAACGGTGCCCGGTCAGCCTGCTCTTCCAGTGTGGCATTGGCGCTGGAAATGGTCTGGTCCATGCCGGAAGGCGCATTGTTGAAATAAATCAGCACGCCCACCAGCAGGATAAAAAACCCGAGCCATATGGCCATGTAATCTTCTTTTTTCCATAAATCAGACCACTGACTGGTGGGCTTGTCCATTACCACTTCATCGTCGGGACTTCTTTGCTCAATGTTTTCGACCATTTTCTCCTCCTGGAAAATTGAAATAAAGATGAGCCTGTAAAAAGTCTTTTTTACAGGCAGTGTTAAGTTTTAAGTGATTAAGTGTTAAGTAAAATCAATAAGTTATTTGTTCATTGATTAGCGGTTATATCCGATTTGGGCCTTTTTACGATTCCATCAAATAAAAAAAATGAGGTGCCTGCCCGGCATGGCTGAGCAGACACGGATTATAGGGTTGCAATTTTTCGCCGCTCTTAAGAGCAATAAAGGTGCCAAACTGCATCTTTATTTTTAAGGTTTTGATTTTATTTAATTTAAATCAAGAGAGACCATTGCCCTTACCGGAACTGCCGCCTTTGGGCGGCATGGAACCCCAAAGCAGGGCATATCCGCAAAGGCTGTTCAGCAAACTGGATTTCTTTAAAATCAGGGGAGTTTAAGGGGTCGGGTCTGCAAAAAAGCGGCACTGCCGCCTGAAGGTGGCAGTGCCGCTTTGCTGCGTCATCCGCGATCGGATAAAAATGGGGATTGCGACCGGTTTTTGCCGGCCTATGACCGGTATTGATCCACGGAAACGTTGTAGCGCTTGATGATTTTCTGCAGGGACTGGCGTTTGATTCCGCTGATCTGTGCCGACAGGCTGATATTGCCGCTGGTGTGGGCCAGCAGCCGGCACAGGTAATCCAGGGTAAAACTGTCGATGATCTCTGCCTTGAGATCCTTGTAGGGCCGGGTCACGTCCACCTGGCGCACATCCGGGGTCTGGACCCGGGATTCAGGGGTTTTTCCGGTATGGGCCAGGGTGATAATTGAATCGGCGGTCAGGGCGCACCATCCCCGAATGGTGTTTTCCAGCTCCCGGATATTTCCGGGCCAGTTCCGGTTTAACAGATAATCCACCACTTCCGGGGCCAGAACTTTGGGCTCGGCGTTGTTTTCACAGGCAATCTTTTTGACAAAATGATCGGCCAGAAGCGGGATATCCTGACGAATATCGGCTAACGGCGGCATGTGCAGGGACGCCACGTTTAGGCGGTAATACAGGTCTTCCCGGAATTCGCGGTTCTGAATCTTTTCCTCCAGGTTCTGGTTGGTGGCGGTGATAATGCGCACATCCACCTCATGGCTCTGGCTGTCGCCCAGGGGCATGACCTGCTTGTCTTCCAGCACCCGAAGCAGCTTGGTCTGCACGGGCAGGGACAGATCCCCGATTTCATCAAGAAAGATGGTGCTGCCGTGGGCCTGGTCAAACAGACCTTTTTTGTCCTGGTTGGCGCTGGTAAAGGCGCCTTTGCGATGGCCGAAAAGCTCGCTTTCCAGGATGGTTTCCGGCAGTGCCGGGCAGTTGACCGTTACCATCCGGTTGTTTTTCCGGGCGCTCAATCCGTGCACGGCCCTGGCGGCCATGTCCTTGCCGGTGCCGGTCTCGCCCCGGACCAGCACGGTGACATCCGTGCGGGCAAGCATTTGAATGGTCTGAAACACCTTCTGCATGGGCGGGCTGTTGCCGATCATGTTTTCAAACGGGGCTTTTTCGCACAATCTTTCCATTAGCCGGTTGTTTTCCCGCACCAGGCGGTTATATTCCAGGCCGTTTTTCAGCAGGTGAATCAGGCGGTCTTCATCCAGGGGTTTCTGGATGAAATCAAAGGCGCCTTCCCGAATGGCCTGTACCGCGGTTTCAATGGTGCCGTAAGCGGTCATGATGATCACGGTAATGGAGGAATCGGCCTCCTTGATGCGCTTTAGCAGTTCAATGCCGTCCATGCCCGGCATGCAGATATCGGCCAGCACCACATCCACCGGCTCTTTTTCAAGCACTTCCAGGGCCCGGGCTCCGCCTTCGGCAGTCAGGACCCGGCAGCCGAACTCCATGGCCAGGGTGCGCTCCAGACCCAGGAGCAGATCGGTCTGGTCATCAACAACAAGTACAGATTCATAAACACCTGTTTCATTTTGGCCGCATCCAGGGTCACATGGGGCAGATCATCGGCAAAGCGGCGGCGGATTTCAATACTGCTTTTTTGGAACTGCACTTCCAGCACGGAAAGCACCTCTTCCAGGCAGGCGCGCACATCCGCGGCCGCCTTTCTGGGCTCTGAGACCCGGGCAAAATTGAGCAGCGCCTCCACCACGGATTTGCACTGATCCGTATGCTTTTGGATAATCTGCAAATCCTGCATCACCTGCACATCTTCGGCCCGGCTCCTGGCGATGAGATTGGCATAACATCGGATCACTCCCAGGGGATTGTTGATTTCATGGGCCACGCCGGATGCCAGCTGGCCGATGGAAGCCAGTTTTTCGGTCTGGGCCAGGTATTTTTCCATTCTGCGCTTTTCCGTGGTATTGGACTCAGAGGCCCGCAAAGTGTCATGGGTGACCTTCAGGTCCGAGGCCACGTCCTCAAAAGCCCATTTCACCTGTTCGAGTTCATCGCTGTGCCCCTTGTCTTCCAGCCGGGGCTCGGCCACTTCGTGACCGGATATGGTTTTAAACCGCGTCAGCACTCCCTTGAGATCGGTGACCACGGTGCGGTTAAACAAAAGCACAAAAAGCCCGAGAAGAGAAAAAAGCGCGGTTGCCGCCACAATAAACATCAGCCAGGCGGTCTCCTTGATTTTGAAAAAACTGACATCCACCGGGATATAAATGGTGTCTGCAGCCACCACGTCGCCCACGTCAAAATGATAACCATTTTCCGATCCGTAGATCTCCTTTAGCGCACCCGGGGCCCGGCCGGGGCTGCCGTGGCATTTGAGACACTGGGCTTCGGCGTAAATGGCTTTCATGCGGGTGAAATAGGCCCTGTTGTCTTTTTCAATGATGCCGCGCCACTCCTCGGTATCCGGATGATTGCGAAACCAGCGCAGCTTTTCCATCTCAAATGAATCAGCCATGTTCACGGGATTTTTCGGATTATGGGCCGCACGCTTATAGGAGAAATCCGGGAACCGGTCGCGAAGGCCGTTTAAAACCTCGCGGCTGACAAACGAGGTGGACATGGCCTCGGGCACAAAGGCTTCGGGCGAAAGCAACTCCAGCATGTGGGGCCGCAGCACGTCCTTGACGTAATTGCGGGTGGCACTGGCCGTGCCGATAAAAATTTCCGTGTTTTGGTACACGTTGTCAATGACGATATTGCGCAGGGCAAAATACTGAACAAGGGAAAAAATCCCGCAGAAAACAAAAAGAATACAGCCCGCGCCAAAATAAAACCGGGTTTTCATGGATCTTCGATGCATGTGTCAGGCAACCCTTTCATATATGCCAACAAAAAGTATAACTATTTGTATTTATTAAATATAAAAACAATCCAAATAGCGGCACAGTCTACACGCAAACAAAAATAAAATCAATAGACAGGTTTTTCCCTGAACCGATTGCATCCGGGCTATCGCCTGAAATTTTTATCTTGTCTCATTCCAAGTTCTCTTTACAGAAAAATCATGCTCTGATATAGATGCGTTTAATCACATAAACAGCATTCTCGTGATTAAACTTATTACAATATCGCGACAACAATTCTACAATAAAAACTTTCAACATCAGGCTGTACCCTATTTTTTATCACCCTGTTCCTATCCACTTCTCTAAAAAGCAAGGAGGACACAAATGGCCCAGGCAGATGCGCCCAAAGGGAACCCGGCAGTTGTCGGTCTCGCCGGATTCGGTATTACCACCCTGATTCTTCAGTTCCACAATGTCGGCTGGTGCGGGGTCGGCCCCGTGCTGGCCCTTGCCTTTATTTTCGGAGGACTGGCACAACTCATTGCCGGATACCTGGAATTTAATGTGGGCAACAATTTCGGCTTCAGCGCGTTTTGCTCCTACGGGGCCTTCTGGATATCGCTGGGCATGATTTTCATGCTCAACCACTTCAATGTCTACCATGCCAGCACCGAGGACGTGGGCTGGTTTCTGGTATGCTGGACCCTTTACACTTTTATCATGTGGTTTCCGGCCATGCGGATTCACTCGGCCATGGCTGTTACATTCACCCTGCTTTTAATCGGTTTTATCCTTTTGGACATTGCCCATTTCGGCTACGATCAGTTCACGGTTATCGCCGGATACGAGTTGATGGCCTGCGCTGCTTCGGCCCTGTACATGATGGCCCATGTCATTTACGCCCAGGTCTTTGGCCGCGACGTGCTGCCCGTGGGCAAGCCCTGGATCCAATAAAACCGCGGTAAACTTTTATCACCAGGAGGTGACCCATGACCCGTCATGCCTATTGTCTCGCAGCAATACTGATTGCCGTGCTGCTGGCTTTTCCGGCCACAGCCGCCGAATCGGCAACAAAGGAAGAATGCGTGGAAATGTGCCGGGAAGCCGCAGCCCTTATCAACTCCCAGGGCCTGGAGGAAGGGATTAAACAAATCAGCGACCAGCGGGGCCCGTTTGTGTGGAAGGACTCATATGTGTTTCTCATGAGCATGGACGGTAAAATGCTGGCCCATCCCTTCAAGCCCGAGCTGACCAAAAGGGAGCATGTGCTGCTGATGACCGACCCAACGGACAAAGCCCTTTTCGTGCATTTCGTCAATCTGGCCCGCTCCCGGGGTGAAGGCTGGGTGGAATACATGTGGCCCAAACCCGGCAAATCCACCCCGCACAAAAAGATCACCTACATCTACCGGGTGCCGGATACGGATCTGTTTGTGGGTGCCGGGGTTTACGTCAGCGGAATGATGTATTGACAAAAAAAAGCGGCGTTGTTTTGATCCGGGGTGCTGCCGGCACCCCGGATCAATGCCGGCTTCAGATTGTTTATTTGTAGAACCTCTTGAGCACTGAAGGTTTTACACCCGCATAATACAGGCACGAAAGCAGGTTGTTGCGGACAATGCCATAAATCAGGCCCTCTTTTTCCCAGCGCCGGGCAGATGTTTCCACGGGGTTTGGAATCAGCCGGATTGTCAGCCGGTTTTGCTTTAAGCGCTGCATGATCCAGATGTCTTCCATGATCGGGATATCGGCAAATCCGCCGATCTGACAAAAAACCCGTTTTTTGACAAACACGGCCTGATCGCCGTAGGCGATGCGGGTCAGGCGGCAGCGAACATTGGCCAGGATTTCAATCAGGCGAAAGATCCTTTTTGAACCGGCGATACCAAGGAAAAACGCGCCTGCGGCGATCTCCGGCCCGCGGCACGTTTGAATCACATCTCCCATGGCCCCTGCCGGCAAGTGCGTGTCTGCGTGGACAAAAAACAGGATGCCGCCGCTGGCGGCTTTTGCCCCGGCATTCATCTGGGATGCCCGCCCGGCCGGAGCAACAAGGGTGATGGCCTGATTTACACCAACCCGATTGATGGTCGAGCCTGCCGGGTCTCCGTCAACAATGATGATCTCAACGTTAAATCCCCTGCACGCGCCGGCCAAATGCTTAACTGTGCGGTTTATGGTTTCCTGCTCATTTAAAACCGGCACAATGATTGAAACCGCCGGAGGCAGCAGAATCCGGAAATCTTTGGTATTTTTCATATATTCCCGCACAGATTTGCTGTTTTCAGGTTTCAGACGATCTTCATCTGCCCGAGCACATCCCGGGTGTGCAAAAGCCGGCCCTGAAAACCGCCGCCACCTGCCAGTTGCACTGCCAGGACCCGGAGATCTTCAGGGGTATCAATATCGCTGAGAACCGGCAGCACCGCAGGGGTTTGTCCTTTTTCTTCAAAACGTTTCATGGTCTGTTCAAAAACGTCTGAACAACCCCAGTCAATGGCGTCAAACGCCTGCGGAAAAATACTGCCGGACCGAAACCCCACCAGATAATATCCGCCATCCTTTGCCGGGCCGAGAACCGCGGGGCTGGTTTCCAGGGCCGAAAAAGCGCTTTTGAGGATCTGTTCATCAATTCCCGGTATATCCGAGCCGATAAGGACGATGCGTTCAAAACCATCGGCGGCAGTGCAGCAAAGCGCGTGATGCATGCGTTGGCCCAGATCCGCTCCCTGCTGCACGTAAAGGGCAATATGGTCTCCCAGCCAGCCGCGCACAATGTCCTGATGATTTGCGGGATAATAAAAAACGCGCACCTGGCAATCCATGGCGCAGACAGCCCCCAGGACATCCGCTGCAAGCGCCCGATACAGCAGCAACGCCCCGCGCGCACCAAGACATCCCGCCAGCCGGGTCTTGACCAAGCCTTCCAACGGAGCCTTGACAAAAACGATAATGCAGTGTTGTGGATTGAATTTTTTCATGATTGGTCTTATGACAATAGATAATCACCAGGCTATGCTTGTCAAAACACGAAAAAGGAGTCCTTTCGCACCGTGAACATGCTTCTTATCGACAATGCAACAATGATCCGGCTCGGATTTTTTCTGGGGATCTTTTCCGCCATGGCCATATGGGAGGCAAAAGCCCCCCGCCGGGTACTGGAGCAAAGCAAGCCAACCCGATGGGCCAACAATCTGATTTTGACCTTTTTAAACGCTTTTTTGCTGAAACTGGTGTTTTCGGCAGCGGCCGCGGGCGCGGCCCTGCTGGCGGCTGAAAAAGGATGGGGACTGTTTAACACACTGCCCGTGCCGGAATGGATCAGCGGACTGGTATCAGTACTTGTCCTGGACCTGGTCATTTACACCCAGCACGTAATCTTTCACAAGGTTCCGGTTTTCTGGCGGCTTCACCGAATGCACCACACGGATCTCGACATTGATGTCACCACTGGCGCCAGGTTTCATCCCCTTGAAATCATTGTCTCCATGGCCTTGAAAATGGGGATTGTGGTTGCCCTGGGCGCGCCCGCGTGGGCGGTTGTGGCCTTTGAGGTGCTGTTAAACGGCACCTCCATGTTTAACCACAGCAACATCAACATGAATCCTGGCGCTGACCGCTGGATCCGGCGGCTTATCGTGACCCCGGACATGCACCGGGTGCACCATTCTGTACTCATATGGGAAACCGACAGCAATTTTGGATTCAATCTTTCCTGGTGGGATCGTCTGTTTGGCACCTACATTGACCAGCCGGCCGCCGGCCATGAAGCCATGAAAATCGGCCTGGCCAATTACCGGGACCCCAAATGGCTAAAACTTGGATGGATGCTCGTTGTGCCGGTCCGGCGGCAGCAGCGGTGATGTTTTGCAGTGCCCGGGCAAAGCGGACGTCAGGCGCGCACAACAGATTGCTGCCGCTTTTTGAGATACTTGGAAATAATAATTCCACAGTACGGGCATTCCTCAACAGGAGTGACAAATTTTGTCAGGTCATTGCCGCATTTCGGGCAACGGGTGCAAGAGGATGCAGAACCACCCTCAGAATCGCTTGCTTCCGGGGTTTCAGGTGGTTCCACCCGACAGCAGACCCCCATCCGGGTAAAAACCTCCTGCTGATCAAAGGCTTTTTCCCGATCCAGCCCCTTTCTGACTGTAACGGGCTTGTCACAAAACAATCGGCCGATACTTTCCGGGTCCCTCCCCAGGCGGCGGGAGAGCTGCTCTATCACCTCGCGGCGGTCAAACCCGGAAACGGCCCTGCCCTCAAATACCAGACAATACCCCTTGTTGTTCAAGCCAATCCTCCTTTGGCGGTCATGTTGTCAGTCCATTCCAACCCAAACTGAGCATCGCCCCGAACAAGCAAACACCATGCCACAATTCTTTTATTGCAACCCTTTGGACCCTGTCTTATTTTATGTTCCGCTTAAAAATGATGGCGCCGTCAAAAAATAATTTACTTTTACGTCAACTATGGTAAATGTAGAAAATTTGAGTTTTTATCGTCTATATTATAATGGAATCGTACAAAGTCCGAAAACTGATATCACCGTCAACCGATAAAAAAAATAACTTTCTGATTTTACTTAACACTTAATCACTTAAAACTTAACACTACCTGTAAAAAAGATTTTTTACAGGTGCATCACATCATCAACCATAAAAAAACAAGCAGGAATCATGCGAGACGACATCATCGAAATCCGATGGCACGGCCGAGGCGGTCAGGGAGCCATCACGGCGGCCAAAATCGTTGCCAATGCCGCCTTTACATCAGGTTACGGCGGGGTGGTCATGGCCCCGACCTTTGGCACGGAACGAAGAGGCGCACCTGTGCTGACCTCCCTGAAAATATCAAAAAACAAAATCTATGACCTGTCTCCCATAACAGAGCCGGACATGGTGCTTGTGCTCGATCACCTTCTGGTGGAGGAAGTGGACGTGGCCGCCGGACTCAAACCCGGAGGGCTGATTATCATCAACTCGCCCAGGCCGCCGGAAACCTTTGATTTTCCGGGGATGAAAATCGCCACCGCGGATGTCACCACCATGGCCGCCAACGCAGGGCTGCCCACGGGCATTGTCAACACGGGCATCATCGGCGCATTTGCCAAAGCCGCCGGCCTCCTTGACATGGATACCCTGGCCGGGGCCATCGAAGCGGAATTTGCCGGGAAAAACCCGGAGAAAAACGCCGAAGCCGCCCGCATGACCCATGCGCATACGCTGATTGGAGACGCCTGATGAATGACGTGAAAAATCCCGGTAATTCCGGCAATGATCCCAAAGAGAAGGAAAAATTTGCCTGCCGCACATCCCACAGCGAGCCCGGACCCGGCGACGGAGGGCGGACCGGATCATGGCGGGTGCTGCGCCCGGTCATTGATTTGGACAAATGCATCCCGGCCAAGCGCAACAAGGCGGCCTGTTTTAACTGCTGGCTGTATTGTCCCGACGGGGTGATCACCAAAACCATCCCGCCCACCATTGATTATGAATACTGCAAGGGATGCGAGATCTGCGCCGAGGAATGCCCGGCTGACGCCATCACAATGGTGGAGGAAACCCTGATTCTCATGGAGGAAAAGTAAGCTCATGCATATTATCGAAGCGGGCAATGTTGCAGCAGCCATGGGGGTCAAACTGGCCGGTGTCCAGGTGGTGGCCGCCTACCCCATCACCCCGCAGACGCCTTTAACAGAAAAACTATCGGAACTGGTGGATTCCCGGGAAATGGATGCCCAGTACATCCCGGTGGAAAGCGAACACTCCGCCCTGTCCGTTTGCATTGCCGCATCCAGCGCCGGATCGCGCGCCTTTACAGCCACCAGCGCAAATGGCCTGCTCTACATGAACGAGCAACTCCACTGGGCGGCGGGCGCACGCCTGCCCATTGTCATGTGTGTAGTCAACCGCGGCATCGGGGCACCCTGGACCGTATGGAACGATCACCAGGACGCCATGAGCCAGCGCGACACCGGCTGGATCCAGCTCTATTGCTGCGATCATCAGCA
>JAIPES010000061.1 GCA_021737045.1 Desulfobacteraceae bacterium
GGGCGTCATGCCTAAACAATTTCGGGCTTTGTCCGATAAGTTTTATTCAACGGCTATGGCGCAAATCTATACAGACCCGAGGATGTTGGGGAGTTGAAAATGAGCGGGGCCAACTACAGGCAAAAAAATGAAGCATCAGGAAACGAGCTGCATCCGGAGGGCAATTATTTTCCGGTATCCCCGGATACGCTCAATCCCAATGCCCTTACAGATTTCCAGGTGTATTTAAAACGCGGCAGCCGCTATGTGCTCTATACCCGGGAGCGCCAGTATTTTTCCCATGAGCTCAAGCAGCGGCTGGTGGAAAACGGCATTGATACGGTTTATATTCCGTATGACCAGCAACCCTCCTATGAATCCTATATGCTCGATAACCTGGAGTGGATTTTAAATGATCCGGAAATTTCCGTGAATGTCCGATCGCGGGTGTTTCTGGACATTACCGCCGGGCAGGTGGAAAAAATCTTTGAAGACCGAATGCCGGCACTGGACGAAAACACCCTTAAAGGCGTGAGCCATGTGGTGAAATCCAGCCTTTCGTTTTTGTCCACCCCCGAGGCCATGGAAAATATCGGCCGGTTTGTTTCTCATGATTATCAGACTTTTTCTCACGGCGTGCATGTATTTACCTATACCATGATGCTGATGAATTGCCTGGCCGAACAATGGGAGGAGCAGACCCTGGTGGACGTGGGCGTGGGGGCGTTGCTCCATGATATCGGCAAAACCCATGTACCGGTCAGGATTTTAAACAAGCCGGGCCCGTTAAACGAACAGGAATGGAAACAGATCCGGCTTCATCCTGTGCACGGCATGCGAATGTGTACCAACGTGGACCTGCCCCAGACAAGTTTGAACTGTATTGTGTTTCATCATGAGAAATTCGACGGCACCGGCTATCCTACCGGCATGCAGCAGGAGGAAATTCCCGTGCCGGTGCGGGTGCTGACCTGTTGTGATGTCTATGACGCCATTACCTCAAAGCGTTCCTATGCCCCGGCCAAAACACCGTTTGAAGCATTAAAAATCATGGGCGAGGAAATGCAGGGCGCATTGGATCCCCGGATTTTCAAAATGTTTATCAAGGTTCTGGGTAAAAAGCAGTAGCCCGGCATTTCGCAGTCCGGGGCTTTTATGATTTTCTCCGGTTTTTCGGGGAACCGGCCCTGGTAAAGCGGTATTTCCGGATGCCCTCCAGGATACCGCCGGAGGCGGGGGTCTCTGCGAAATAAATTTTGTTTACCCCTTTGAGTTCCTCGAGTTCCGGGCTGTAGTTGCCCACCACCACACCCATCTGCTCGCCGCGCAGCATTTCCGCATCATTGCCTGAATCCCCGCTGACCAGAAAATGCGACAATGGGATTTCCCACTTGTAGCTTAAATATCGGATGGCCTTGCCCTTGGATGCCCGGTAGGGGATGAGGTCAAGATATTTTTCATGGGAATAGACCAGGGTGTAGCGGATCTTGTTTTTTGTCAGGGCATCATGGATTTTGGCAATCCGGTCCTTTCCGGGATTCATGTCGTAGCTGATCTTGTATTTGCGCTGGGCCGCCTGGTCCTGGAGCTTAAGAAAGCTGAATTGTTTCAGTGTTTTTTTGATTTTTTCCGGTTCCCAGCGCTGGGCGATATGCGTATCCCAGCCCTGATCATACTGCAGATCCCGGCCATAATAGATTTCAGTGCCCACGTCCGAGATTACCACATCCGGCCGGGGCAGACCGTGTTTTTCCAGTACCTCCATGGCCGAGTCCGCCCGCCGGCCCGTGGCCACGCCAAAGCCCACTTTCGCACGGTTTTCCGTAAGCCACTGGATCAACTCGGCAAGATCCTGGTTGTCCTGGCCGATCAGGGTGTTGTCAATGTCGGTGATCAGGAAAAAATTGACTTTTGACAATCGCTTGCCAACGGATTTTTCCCTGGCAGAGGCCCTTTGTTGCCGGCTGGAGCCGAATCTCTCATCCAGAAGCTGGATCACGGCATCTGTGAAGGATTGGGCGTGGCTGTCCCAGGTGTAGTATTTGCGAACGTTCATGATACCGTTTTTGGAGTATTGCTGCCACAGTTCCTCATCTGTGAGAATTTTGCGGATGGCATCAGCGATTTCTCCCGGATCATCGGGGTTGATGAGAATGCCGTTTTCGCAGTTGCCGATGATATCTCGCGGGCCCCCGTCATTTGTGGCCACCAGGGGCAGGCCCGTGGCTGCTGCTTCCAGCAGGGTCAGGCCAAAGGGCTCTGTGAGGGCCGGGTTGACAAATACCCCGCGTTTTTCCGCGGCAATCCGGTAAAGCTCGGGTACTTCGTATTCCACGTCATGTTTTTTGGGGATGGCCATTTTGCCGTAAAGGTCATAGCGGTCCATCATCAACAGCATTCGCGTGAGTACATCCTTTTCATTTTCCTCCATTTCGTTGATATCCTTGCGGATACCGGCAAACACGGCAAGGTTGGCCATGGCCTGCAGTTCGCGGTCTTCACCGTAAGCCTGGACCAGACCGGAGATATTTTTGCGTTTGTCCGGCCGAGAAAGCGCCAGGATCAAGGGTTTGTCCGGATACATCAGAAATCGTTCCATCTGGTTGAGCAAATTGGCCTGGGCATACTTGGAAAATTCGGATTTCTCCACTTCCGGCAGCCGGTGGTGGTAATAAGGATGGAAGCGCTCCACGTCGATGCCCGGGGGAATGACCTTGTATTCCGGGGTCTTGGCATTTTTGTAAACCCCGTACTGGTCCTCGATTTCCTGGTTGGTGCTGGTAACAACCAGGTCGGCTTTTTTCAGGATTTGTTCTTCTGTCTTGATGCGGGTTTCGATATTGTATTTTTTGTTGATCTCCGATTCCCGCATGCCGTCGTTTAGCAATTTCTGTTTTTTGGGAATTCCCAGAGAATGGCCGGTAAACACAAAGGGCAGGCCGTAGAGTTCTGAGAGTTTCATGGCCACATATCCCGCATCCGGATAATGGCCGTGAAACAAATCCGGAATATCGTCTTGTTTTTTGATGAATTTGATGACCTTGTCCACATATTCATCCAGGTGGGGCCAGAGCAGTTCTTTTCGCAGGTATCGCTTGCCCCGGCACTGGATGCGAACAATGCGGCAATTGTCGCTCAACTGTTCCACAGGCCGGCCATAGTCGTCTGAGACCCTGGGGTCTTCGATGAGGCGTGTAAACAGGTCCACGCGGCGCACATTTTTGCTGCGGCTCAGATGCTTGGCCAGCTCCACCACATAAAGCACCTGCCCGCCTGTATCCGCATCCCTTCCCAGCTCAGGATTCTGAAACCTGACCAGCCCGTGGATGCTAAACATCTGGATATAAAGCTCTTTATCCGTTTCTGTCATTGGGTCCTCCTGTGGTGGTTTGAAGCAATGGCAAATAAAGCTCCCGGTCTTCCGGGATGGCGCCCTGGATTTGACAGATG
Organism: Desulfobacteraceae bacterium; assembly: GCA_021737045.1. Lineage (GTDB taxonomy): Bacteria > Desulfobacterota > Desulfobacteria > Desulfobacterales > Desulfosalsimonadaceae > Desulfosalsimonas. Next base: position 3,430 of record JAIPES010000061.1, read on the forward strand.
CGGGCGGCAAAAGCAGCGGCTTGCTCGAGAATGTGATCCGGGGACCAGTTTTGGAGGTATCCCAGGGCAACCACTGCGGCATAGGCATCACCGGCGCCCACAGTATCCACAACCGGCCCTTTTTCCGGCACCCGGGTTTCATGGCAGAAGTCCGGGGTGTAGAGGCGGCTGCCGTGTTCCCCCATGGTCAGCGAAACCATCTCTATATCATGGGTTTTCATGAGCCAGGCGATGAAGTCGTCTTCGGATCCGGCATGTCTGCCGGTCATCCCGCGGACTTCCCTGAGTTCCTCGTCATTGATCTTAAGGATATCCGCCCTGGCAATGGAGGCCAGCACGGTTTCGGTGCTGTAACATCCGGGGCGCAGGTTGATATCACAGAAGCATTTGCTCCCATCCCCGCGATTGTCGAGAAATTTTTGCATACGGGCGGCCATTTTCGGTGTGCGCTGAACCAGGGTGCCGAAATAGATCAGTTCCGGGCTCTGGTTATTTACACAATCCGGCGAGTCAGGCAGTTCGATGTGGTCATAGGCGGTATTGGTTATGATTTCAAAACTGTGCCCGCCGCCCTGTTGAGGGTGAACCATCACTTTGCCGGTGGGATGCCGGGGGTCTGACTGGATGTGGTTGGCATCAAATTTGTTTTGCCAAAGAAAGTCAGAAATTTCTTTTCCGATATTGTCCTGCCCGATGCGGGAGATAAAGCAGACCGGCAGGCCCATTTGTTGCAGATGATAGGAAAAATTAAAAGGCGCCCCCCCGATGCGCCGGTATTGCGGGAAAACATCCACGAGGATTTCGCCGATGATAAGAATCACAATTGTCCTCAGGTGTTTGTGTTGGGATTGATTGGGTATTTTACGGGTAAAATAAAGCGGTTTTGCGCAATTGTCAAACAACGGGCGGTATCGCTTCATTTTGCGTGCTACGATCCGAAGTCAGTGCGGCCTGGCCGGGGCCGGCCGGATGAAAGACAGAATTGAACTTGACAATCAAGCTGTTCTTTATAATATTATCACTTATTCATATGATGAATTGAATGAAAAGCGCGGCCCTGTTTCGGCCGCCCGGAAAGAAGGGGGAAAATAACAGTGCCGAAAGGTCAAAACATTGCGGAAGTATGCGCCACCAAGGTGATCCATCACGATATCATTGCGCGGGTGGAGGCGTCCATGCCCGAAGAACGGGGGCTTGCGGATTTGGCCGGTTTTTTTAAAATCTTCGGGGATCAAACCCGCATCCGTATTCTCTGGGCGTTGTCTGCAGCGGAAATGTGCGTCTGTGATCTGTGTTGTCTTCTGGGGGTGAAGCAGTCCGCCGTTTCCCAGCAGCTCAGGATATTGAAGCAAACCCGTCTGGTCAAATACCGGCGGGAAGGCAAGGTGATTTATTATTCCCTGGATGATGCCCATATTCGCCGGGTTCTGGAACTGGGCATGGAGCACGTCATGGAAAGCCAATCATGATGGCGCCGTAAAAGTCCAATATCTGCGTTACGCGCAATTCCTCAGAATTTCACGTACGGTTAAGTACGCTGCATTCTTCAAAATTGCGCAAGACTTGATCTTGAACTTTTTACGGCACCATCTGAGATCAAACTTTTTAGGGTGCCATCAATCATCCTGATTAAAAAGGAAATTATCATGTCTGAATCTATAGATCGTCTTAACGGAGCGGCTGCGCACGGGCGTGACCCGCAGTGCTGTGCTTCATGCGGATGCAGTCATTCATCCCCCGCAGGCGGGGACGAGGCCTTTGATGTGCGGCGTGAGGTCATAAAGCTTGTTACGGCGGCAGTCTTGTTTGCCGGCGTGCTGCTTTTGGAATATACGGATGTGATCCGCCTTCCGGAAATTGGGTTTTATGTTTTTATTTCAGCGGCTTATTTGACTGCAGGCGTTGGGATTCTGGCGGCAGCCGGGCGTACGCTGGTGAGGGGCGATTTTTTTGACGAAAATGTGCTCATGGCCATTGCCACCCTGGGGGCCATGGCCATCGGTGCCTTTTCAGAGGCCGTGGGCGTGATGATCTTTTACCGGGCCGGAGAGTTTCTTCAGGGCCTGGCCGTGTCGCGATCCAGACGCTCCATTGCCGCCTTGCTGGCCCAGCGGCCGGATGTGGTCAATTTGAAAACCGAAGCCGGAATTTCCCGGGTGGCACCGGAGAGTGTGGCCGTGGGCAGCCTGGTTCTGGTCAAGCCAGGCGAGAAAATTCCGCTCGACGGCCGGATCACGGACGGCGCATCCCAGGTGGACACATCCGCGCTCACAGGGGAATCCGTGCCCAGATGGGCGGATGCGGGAGACGAGGTGATGGCAGGAGGCGTCAACCTTTCAGGCACCCTGACCATTGCGGTCACCCGGCCTTATGATCAGTCCTCCATTGCCCGGATGGTGGAGCTGGTGGAAAATGCAGCCGCCCGCAAATCCGCCACTGAGCAGTTTATCACCGTCTTTGCCCGATATTACACCCCGGCGGTGGTGGCCGCGGCCGCGGCCGTGGCTTTTGTGCCGCCAATGCTGATCGACGGTGCCGGGTTTCAGCAATGGATTTACCGCGCTCTGGTGCTGCTGGTCATCTCCTGCCCGTGCGCGCTGGTGATCAGTATTCCCCTGGGCTATTTCGGCGGCATCGGCCGGGCCTCCAGGCACGGGGTGCTGGTCAAAGGTTCAAATTATCTGGATGTGCTGGCAAAACTGCACACGGTGGTGTTTGACAAAACCGGGACCCTCACTGAGGGCGTGTTTGAGGTCAATGGCGTTGAAAGCGCAAACGGATACACCGCTGAGCAGGTGCTGGCCTTTGCCGCCAGGGCCGAGCAGTATTCCAACCATCCCATTGCCAGGGCCATTGTCAAAGCGTTTGACAAAAACGGAGAACCTGTGAGTCCGGAAGGTGTTTCCGGGCACGGGGAAACTTCGGGTTCAGGGGTTGCCGCCCGGGTTGATGGCAGGACCGTTCTCGTGGGCTCGGGGCGGTATCTTCGCGCCCAGGGAATTTTGCCCGGCGGGGACGGGCAGAGCCAAAGCGGCACTGTGGCGCATGTTGCCGTGGACGGAAATTATGCAGGCCATATCGTTATCAGCGACCGCATCCGGAAAGAATCGCAGAAAGCGGTTTCCCGGCTGCGCCAAAACGGCGTGCGCCGGATTGTGATGCTTACCGGTGACAACGCTGAAACAGCCCGAACAGTGGCGGAAACCCTCGGCCTTGATGATTATTTTGCCGATCTTCTGCCCGGAGACAAGGTGACGGCTTTTGAAAAAATCCAGGCCGATGCGGGCAAGGGCCAAAAGGTCGCATTTGTGGGCGACGGGATCAATGACGCCCCGGTGATCGCCAGGGCCGACGTGGGTGCGGCCATGGGGGCGGCGGGTTCGGATGCAGCCATTGAAACCGCAGACGTGGTGCTTATGACCGGCTCGCCGGAGAAAATGGCAGACGCCGTGACCATGGGCAAACAAACCCGGGGGATTGTGTGGCAGAATATTGTGCTGGCACTGTTCATCAAGGCGGTGTTTATCGTCCTTGGGGTTGCGGGTCTGGCCACTATGTGGGCGGCTGTGTTTGCGGATGTGGGCACCGCGCTGCTGGCGGTGATCAATTCCACCCGGCCAATTTCAATTGACGCTGCGGCCGCATATATGAAAAAATAAAAGATTCTGGTTTTTTTACACAAGTCCCTGGCGGAGAGTTTTGCATGCGCTGTGACATCGGATTTGACGAGGCCCTGGGCCTGACCCTGGAAAATGTTTTTCCAATGGCATCTGAGACCATTGCCGTTGACCGGTCCGTGGGCCGGGTGGCGTTTGGGCCGGTGCATGCACGGGTGGACTCGCCTTCGGTCAATGCCTCGCTGAAAGACGGATATGCCGTGCTTTCCGCGGACGTGGAAACAGCCCGCCCGGACTCGCCGGTGCACCTGGCGCTTTCCGGCGTCATGGCCGCAGGGGACCGGCCCGGACATGCCGTGTTTCCGGGAAAGGCAATCCGCATTTTAAGCGGTGCGGCCATCCCACCGGGCGCGGATGCAGTGGTGGCAGAAGAGTTCACGGATAAGGGCCGGCCCCTGGTTGCGGTGCATGCACCGGCCGAGCCGGGGCGCAACATTTTGGAAAAAGGCACTGACGTGCACTGCGGTGAATGCATTTGCCATGCCGGCGGTCTGCTGACCCCCCAGGTGATCGGCCTGATGGTGGCAGCCGGGATTTTTGAAGTGCCGGTTTTCCGCAGGCCGGAAATCGGGCTTTTGGCCACGGGCAGCGAGATCCTGCTTCCCGGAAAGCCGTTTGAGGGGGGCAAGCTGTATGCCAGCAATGTGGCCCTGCAGCAGGCGTGGCTGGCTGACGGCGGTTTTGACGTGAAAATGCGGGTTTCCGGAGACAGCCGCCAGCAGATGGCAGAGCAAATTCTGGGGCTTGCAGAGCAGACAGACGTGCTGGTCACCTCCGGCGGTGCCTGGAAAGGGGACCGGGACCTGGTGGTCCGGGTCCTGGAGGATCTGGGCTGCAAAATGATTTTTCACCGTGTGCGCATGGGCCCGGGCAAGGCCGCGGGCATGGGCATTCTGGGACAAAAACCCGTGTTCTGTCTTCCCGGGGGACCGGCATCAAATGAAACCGCTTTTTTGTTTATGGTTTACCCGGCCATCCGGAAAATGGCGGGCATGGATTTCAGTCCGTATCTGCACCTCCATGGCCGGCTGGAGAGCACGGTGCGCGGCCAGGCGGACTGGACCCAGTTTGTGCAGTGCGACATCAGCAGAAACAGTGCCGGGATTGTTTTGCATCCCAAAAAGTTAAAAAGCCGCATGGCGGCCATGGCCAAAACCCCGGCCGTGATCGTGATTGCCGAGGGAGTGGAACAAATCGATCAGGGCAGCAGGGTGTCTTTTACCTGCTTTGATCCGAGCCTGTTCATGCATTGCCCGCAGGCCCGGTTACAACCCGAAAAGGAATCGTTTGATCATGTCTGAACAAAAAAAGAAGCAGCTCCAAGAGCAGCTTGCAGAAGCGGAAAAACAGCTTGCGGATCTCAATGAACGAATCCCGCCCCATTCCGTTAAGCCCGTGTTTATCCGGCAGCTCGATGAACTGGAGCAACAGCGCGATGAAATTCAAAAACAGCTCCGGCAGTTGGAAAGCCGTGCAGACAGCGTTTTTACAGACGAAAATCAATGAATTCGGGTTGAATTTCTCCGGCACCGGCGCTATTGTTAGGCACATTTGAATTATCGTACCCAATTTGCAAATATCGGGAGCAGGCGTGTTCCCGGACGCAATGCAAGCGGAAAAACATCCATGAAGGCACGGCAGATCAGCATACTTGAAGATATATTTCAGACCCTGAAGGATTCGGAAAATCCGGAATCCGCTCTGGAACAGATCGTGGCCAAGGTGGCCCGGAGCCTGAACATTGATGTCTGTTCAGTCTATGTGTATGATCCCTTGGAAAACCGTCTGGTGCTGAAAGCCACTCACGGGCTTTCCGCCTCATTTGTGGATTATATTGAAATGGACACCAGCGAGGGGCTCACCGGCCTGGCCGTGGAGCAGATGCAGCCGGTGCTGGTGGTCAATCCCGCCACCCATCCCAGGTTCAAGTATTATGCGGGAAGCGGCGAAGAACGCTATGCCACTTTTCTGGGACTGCCGTTGATCTATCACCAAAAGGTGCTCGGGGTCCTGGTGGTCCAGACATTGGCGGAAAATGGCATCCGGGAGAGAGACATTCCGCTTTTTTCCAATATTGCCAGCCAGATTTCGGCCACCGTGGCCTATACAGGGCTGCTCGAGGACATGTCTGCGCGCCGGCCGGGCCTCCGCCGGCGCCTGCCGGTTATGGAAATTTCCCGGAGCCTGCCTGACCGTCCGGCGCCGGACTATCTGCGGGGTGATCCGGTCTCCGAGCAGGTGGCAGAGGGCTATGCCCATTATCTGGCGGAAAATATCGATTTTGATCAGGTGCAATGCAGCTGGTCGGATCTTCCGGAATCTGAAATGGAACGGCTGAATCATGCGTTTGAACGGGCATCCGGCCAGATCCGGCAGGTGGCCCGTACCGGCGCCGGTCTTTCCGATCAGGAATCGGCCATTCTCGATGCGCATTTGATGTTTCTGCAGGATGCGGGGTTAAAACGCAAAATCAAAGGGCAGATCGATTCGGGCAAATGCGCCGAGTATGCCTTAAAACAGGTGATCCTGGAGTATGTGGAAAATTTCCGGAGCATGGAAGATGCCTATTTAAGCGAGCGCGCTGCAGACGTGCTCGATATCGGCAGACGGGTGCTGGGCCATCTGGTGGGTGTCTCCGGCGATCCCCACGAGCCCATGACCCGTCCCACTATTGTGGTGGCCTCAGACATCTCCCCCGTGGATCTTCTGGCCATGCGGCAGCCCAACCTAAGGGCCATTGTCACCGCCCGGGGAGGCCGTACGTCCCATACGGTAATCCTGGCCCGATCCCTGGAAATTCCCATTGTTATCGGGGTTGAGGGCCTGTTTGAAAATGTCCGGGAAAAGGACTACCTGATCGTGGACGGATCCTCGGGGTTTGTGTTTGTCAATCCGGATGAAAACATCTGTACGGAATATGCGCGCAGGCAGGCGGAAAACCAGCAGATCCGGCTGCGCCTGTCCGCGCTGCGGGATATGCCGGCCGTCACGCTTGACGGGGTGCACGTGCGGCTCGGGGCCAATATCGGCCTGCTTTCCGATATTCCCCATGTCCGGGAATACGGCGCGGATCACATCGGCCTGTACCGCACCGAGTTTCCGTTTTTGCTCAGAAAAAGTTTTCCCACCGAAGAAGAACAGGTGGATCTCTACACCCGCATGCTGCAGAAGGCAGAAGGCAGAACCGTTACCATCCGGACCTTTGACGTGGGGGGAGACAAATTTCTGTCCTACCTGGATTATCCAAAGGAGGACAATCCCTTTCTGGGATGGCGCTCCATCCGCATCAGCCTGGAACTGGAAGAGGAATTCAGAAAACAGATCCGGGCCATTTTGCGTTCTTCCGCCCACGGTCCCGTGCATTTGCTGTTTCCCATGATTTCCGGGGTTGAGGAGATCCGAAAGGTGACCGCCCTGGTGGATGCAGAAAAACAGGCCCTGGATGAAAAGGGCATTGAATATGACCGTCAGATTGCCACGGGCATTATGATCGAGGTGCCCGGGGCTGCGGCCATTCTCGGCCGGCTGCTCAAATACGTGGATTTCGTGAGCATCGGCACCAATGACCTGATCCAGTACCTGCTGGCCGTGGACCGCAATAACAAAAAGGTGGGCAATCTCTACAATGCCCTGCATCCCTCGGTGATTGTCACCATTTCCGAGATTGTCAAGGTCTGCAGGCAGCATCACAAGCCCGTGAGCATCTGCGGCGAATCGGCGTCCAAGCAGGAATGCCTGCTTCTGTACGTGGGCATGGCCGCAGACCGCATCAGCATGACGCCTTCCTCGATTCCTGCGGCCAAGCAGTTTATCCGGGCCATCCGGTACGAGGACGCCCGCCGCGCCCTGGATACGGTTTTGGAAATGGAGGACGTGGAAAGCATCAATGATTTTCTGAGCCATTATATTAAAAATCTTTCTTCCAACCATCCAGAAAATTGAACAAGACAGCTGGAGCCTCTTTTTCATGAACAACGGCCAAAGCGTTAAACCCTACGTGTTTTGTGATTTTGACGGCACCATCACCGCAGAGGAAAGCCTGCAGGCGGTGCTGGAGCATTTTCTGCCGCAAAAGTGGCATCAGATGAAAACCAAACTCGAATCCGGGGACGTAACCCTGCGCGCCGGGGTGCGGGAAATGCTTGAAGCCATTTCCTCTGACCAGTATCCGGACACCCTTGATTTTGTGCGCCAAATTCCCCTGCGGCCGGGTTTTGCCGAACTGCTGGCATTTCTCCGGGCCCGGGCTGTTCCCTTTGTGGTGATTTCCGGGGGCGTGCGGGGCATGGTGGAAGCCGGGCTCGGGGATCTGACGGGCCAGGTGGATGAAATTTTTGCCGTTGACGTGGACGACTCCGGCCTTTTTTTAAAGGTTCACTCCGGGTTTGAAGGCGGAGATGAACTCGTGGCCAAGGCAGCGGTGATGGAGCGGTTTGACGCGGATTTCCGGGTGGTTATCGGCGACGGAATGACCGACCACAACATGGCCCGCCACGGGGATCTGGTGTTTGCCCGGGGCCGGCTGGCCCGGTATCTGGAAAAACACAACATCGATCATGTCCCCTGGAAGGATTTTCACGATGTCCGCAAAGTTCTCGAAAAGCGATTTTCAAGATAACTCAGTGTGTTAAACTCCGGAACAAAGGAAGTCTGCCATGTCCGTACATGAAAAAGCCGGCAAGCGCGCCACAAGTGACATGCTGATCCATGTGCCCGGGCTGGTTTCAGCCTATTACACCCGGCATCCGGATCCGGACGACCCCGCCCAGCAGGTGGCTTTCGGCACCTCGGGACATCGGGGCTCGTCGCTTCGCAACAGCTTCAACCAGGCCCATATACTGGCGGTCAGCCGGGCCATCTGCGAGTACCGGAAACGGGAAAATATCTCAGGCCCGCTGTTTATGGGCATGGATACCCATGCCTTGTCCGAGCCGGCCCTGATCACCGCCCTGGAAGTGTTTGCCGCAGCAGAAATTCCCGTGATGATCCAGAAAGGTTTGGGCTATACCCCCACGCCGGTGATCTCCCATGCCATTTTGACCTACAACCATGGGCGCAGCCAGGGCCTGGCAGACGGGGTGGTGATCACTCCTTCCCACAACCCGCCCGAGGACGGGGGGCTTAAATACAATCCGCCCCATGGCGGACCTGCGGGAACCGATGCCACCGGTCTGATCCAGGACCGGGCCAATGAACTGATGGCCAAAGGGGTGGAAAAAATTGCCCGCATCCCCTTTGAAAGGGCGAAAAAGGCCGCCACTACCCGGGAATACGATTATATCGAGCCTTACGTGGATGACCTGCAAAATGTTGTGGACATGGACACCATTTCCGGTGCGGGCCTTAAAATCGGGGTGGATCCCATGGGCGGTGCGGCGGTGTATTTCTGGGAGCCCATTGCCCAAAAATACGGCCTGGATCTGGAAGTGGTCAACACCGGGGTTGATCCGGCCTTTGGGTTCATGCACCTGGACAAGGACGGAAAAATCCGCATGGATTGTTCATCTCCCTATGCCATGGCCGGTTTGATTGATTTAAAGGATCGCTTTGATATTGCCTTTGGCAATGACCCGGACGTGGACCGCCACGGCATTGTGACCAAAAGCGCGGGCCTGCTCAATCCCAACCATTACCTGACCGCGGCCATCTGGTATCTTTTCGCAAACCGTCCCCGATGGCCCCGCAACGCTGCCGTGGGCAAAACACTGGTTTCCACGGCCATGATTGACCGGGTGGCAAAATTTCTCAAACTCCCCCTGCAGGAGGTGCCGGTGGGGTTTAAATGGTTTGTGGAAGGGCTGTTGAGCGGTCAATACGGCTTTGCCGGCGAGGAAAGCGCCGGGGCCTCATTTTTGAGAAAAGACGGCACGGTCTGGTCCACGGACAAAGACGGCATTATCTTAAACCTGCTGGCAGCCGAGATCACCGCAGCCACCCAGACCGATCCCGCGCGAATTTACAGCCGGATCGAGGAACAATTCGGCCAGTGCGTCTATGAGCGCATGGACGCCCCGGCAACAGCGGAACAGAAACGGATTTTAAAAAACCTGTCTCCGGAAATGATCGCAGCAGATGAACTGGCAGGCGAGCCCATAGAGCAGGTGCTGACCCGGGCGCCGGCCAATGATGCCCCCATCGGCGGGCTCAAGGTGGTTGCCGCTAACGGCTGGTTTGCGGCCCGGCCCTCGGGCACCGAGGAAATTTACAAGATTTATGCTGAAAGCTTTAAGGGAGCGGGTCACTTGCGGCAGATCCAGCAGCAGGCACAGCAGATTGTGAAAAAAGCCTTTGAAAATGGAAATTGATCCCGCGCTTGTCAATCAGACCAAGGGTTTTCTGGACCCGGAAGAGGGCCGGCGGCTTTATGAACTGGCCCTGGATGCCTCATTGAAGGGTCCGTGCCTTGAAATCGGCAGCTATTGCGGGAAATCCAGCCTTTACCTGGGAGCGGGCTGCCGGCAAAACAACGGTATTCTGTTTTCCGTGGACCACCATCGCGGTTCAGAGGAACAGCAGCCCGGGGAGGGCTATTTTGACCCGGAAACCTGGGATCCGCGCACCGGCCGAATTGACACCCTGCCGCTGTTTCGCACTGCACTGGCGCGCGCCGGGCTTGAGCAGACAGTGGTGCCCCTGGCATGCGCCTCGTCGGTGGCCGCACGCATGTGGGCCACACCGCTTTGCCTGGTTTTCATCGACGGCGGGCATAGCCATGAGGCGGCATTTACCGACTACAAGGCCTGGGCCACCCATGTGACGGCCGGCGGTTTTCTGGTGATCCATGATATTTTCAAAAACCCGGAAGAAGGCGGCCAGGCCCCGCATCACATCTATCAACTGGCCCTGGCCTCAGGCTTGTTTGAGGCCCTGCCCATGACAAAGACCCTTGGGGTGCTCAGGCGGCTTTTTTGAAATAAAGCACCAGGCTTTTTCCCAGTACAGGATTTAAAAGCCGGTCAGCCATACGGGTGATTTTGGGCTTTTTCATCAGATCCCAGGTCAAAAACCGGTGGTATGCCGCCACCGGGGCGGCGGCATCGTTTTTCGGCCCGGCCATGCACTTGAGCCACCAGTAGGGTGAGTGCAGGCTGTGGGCCCAATGGCGGCTCGTCAGCTCCAGGCCCAGGGACGCAAACAGGCCGGTGATCTGTTTTTTCCGGTATATGCGCACATGGCCGCCATCGGTGTTGGAATAGGTTTCCGAAAGTGCCCAGCAGATCCTTTCCGGGAAATACCGGGGCACGCTGACCGCCAGGCTTCCCCCGGGCTTGAGTATTCTGTAAAGTTCTTCAGCGGCCTGCTTGTCATCGGAGATGTGCTCCATGACCTCGGAGCAGATCACATGGTCAACGCTGTGATCAGCAAAGGGCAGTTTTAGAATACTTGCGGCGCACAAGGCCCATCTGCCCTCATAGGGCCCGCCGTATTGTTCGTGGATGCGGATGTGCTCATCTGCTTTTGCCAGATCCGCAATGTTGATGTCTGCACCCACCACTGTGACCCCTGGCCGGGCGCAGGCCCCGCACACATGGCGGCCCGTCCCGCAGCCCATGTCCAAAATTCTGTGGCCGGACCGGATATCCAGGCGGTTATAATCGATGGTAATCATCAATGGTCCTTTCATAGGCGGCTGCTGTTTTTTCCGCCACCGCGTTCCAGCTCAGGTGCCGGCGCACCCGCTCGTATCCGGCTTGTCCGATTTTCCGGGCTTTTTGCCGATGATCCAGCAGATCCGTGATGGCTGCGGCCAGGGCATTTGCATCCGCCGGCGGCACCAGGACGCCGGCATCGCCAACCACCTCGGGAAGGGCCCCGCCCGTTGTGCTGATCACGGGCACGGCGCAGGCCATGGCCTCGCCCGCGGGCAGGCCGAAGCCCTCGTAGACCGACGGCACCACAGCAATGGCGGCCCGGGCGTATTGGCGCACGAATTGCCCGTAGGATATGCGGCCGGTAAAGGTGACGATCCGGCCAAGTCCCAGCTGTCTGACCATTTTTTCCACCATGCCGTTTTTTTTGGGCGTGCCCACCACGATAAGCCGCACATCCCGGGTTCGGGCCACCGCGGCCACTGCCGGCAAAAGATGGTGCAGGCCCTTTAAGGGCGTGTCTGCACTGTTGGTGACAATGATCCGGCCGGGTTCACGGTCGATTTCGGCAATGGGGTAGAACAGTTCGGTATTGATGCCATTTGGCACAACAGAAAACCGGTTTTCCGGGATTTTAAACTCCCGGCTGATATGCTGGCGGGTAAAGCGGGAAACCGTTATCAGGCCCGGCAGGGTGCGCGCCACCTGCTTTTGCATCCCGATAAAGGAATACCAGCGGATCTGCTGGAGCTTTTTCCGGAACGCGGGCTCGGTTTTCACCGAAACATCCCGGTCCACGGTAATGGGATGATGAATGGTGGCAATCACCGGCATTTTCCGCTTGATCGACCAGATGCCGTAGGAAAGGCTCTGGTTGTCATGTACGATGTCATACCTGCGGGTCTTTTCCTGGAAAAACCGGGCAGCCCGCATGCCAAAGCAGAACGGTTCGGGAAAGCCCATGGTGGAGACCCCCAGCCATTCAAGAAAATTTGTCGTGTCTGTCAGTTCTGTAACCGAAGGCAGGCGAAAAAGGTTTTCCGGATTGTACAAGTCCAGGCCCGGCAGTTTGATCAGGCCCACTTTCTCATCAAGTACCGGGTATTCGGGTCCGGAGACCACATCCACGTGATGGCCCAGGCGCACCAGGGCGGAGCTGAGATTGCGCACGTATACGCCCTGGCCGCCGCAGTGGGGATTGCTGCGGTAGCTCAGCAGGCAGATGCGCAGGGGTCTTTGGATTGGGGTTTTCATTTGAACCCTTCAATACAGTCCGGACAGCCGGACCGTCAAGATGTTTTTCCGTAAAGGCCTTGCAAAAAAGAGTGATCAACGATTTTTTGCATGTGTCGGGTCGGGTGCGGTTTGTTTGTCTGCGGCGGGGTTTCGGCGATCGTCCCGGGACTTTGGCTGGAATTTTAAAAACTCGGGCTGATCGCCCTCAGACAGTTTAAAATTCCGGACGCCAAAGCCCCGGTCCGATCTTATGCCGAAACCGCGCCAATGCAGCCAAACAAACCACCCCCGCCCCGCCCCATGGCCAACGCACTGGAAAGATGTTTCAGCAACTGGTTTTTACAAAGAGCTTCTTTGGGTTTGGAGACCTAAATAGTGCCTGAACGAAAACCGTCTTTTTCGCCAATCTCTGCGTCCGGCTCAAATTTTAATCCTCAAAATACGTCGAGTATTCCTGCGGTTAAAATTTTTGCCGTCCTTGACCTTGACGAAAAATCCTGGTTTTCGTTCGGGCACTAAATAGTTGGTCAAGCCGAAAGGGGGGGTTCCAGTGTGTTTTACAGAGTTGTCGAATTCGGGCGTGGGTCTCCAAGGAAGCCCGAAGGGCGGGGGCGGGTTTTTGAAGCGACATTGAGAATTTTTGCGGGAAAATTCAGCCGATGCCGGAGCCGGAAAATTTCAAACTGTTTGAGGGCGAATGCCCGAGTTTTTGAAATTTCGGCGA
>JAIPES010000008.1 GCA_021737045.1 Desulfobacteraceae bacterium
TTCCAGGGTGTTTCGGATCTGGTTTAGGGTCTTGGTTTTGTTGATTGCCCAGGCCGGGGCGATAAGTTCTTCGGGGTGGGGGTCGCCGGTGAGGCGGGAGATGATAATGTCATCCCGCAGGTGGGTTAAAAACGCGCACGTGAGGTTGACATATTCATCCTGGTCCAGGCAGGTGTATCTGCCCTGGTCATACCACTGGTGGAGCACGGTGTTTTTGACCACGTAGAGAAGATGGATCTTAACACCGTTAATATCCATGGCAGACAGGGTTTTTGCGGTCTGTATCATGTGTTCTTCCGATTCTCCGGGAAGGCCTAAAATCACGTGTGCGCACACGTGAATCCCTCGTTTTCTGGCAGCGCTCACGGCGTTTTCAAACGCGGCAAAGCCGTGGCCCCGGTTGATGCGCGAAAGTGTGGCATCATGGACGGACTGCAGGCCGTATTCCACCCATACCAGGTATTGATCCTGATAGCTTGCCAGCAGGTCCAGGTTTTCATCATTGACACAGTCCGGCCGGGTGCCTGCAAAAAGGCCCACCATACCCTCCACGGCAAGAGCCTCGTCATAGAGCTCTTTTAAACGGGAGGTCGGGGCATAGGTGTTGGTGTAGGACTGGAAATAGGCGATGAATTTTTTGGCCTTGTACCGCCGGATGAGGGCGTGTTTGGCTTGTTCTGCCTGCTGTGTGATGGATTTTCCCTGCGCGGCCGCACCCGTGCCCGATCCCTTTTGGTTGCAGTAAATGCAGCCGGCGCGCGAAAGGGTGCCGTCGCGGTTGGGGCATCCCAGGCCCGCGTCGATGGTGACTTTCTGCACCCGGCAGCCAAACAGGCCCCGCAGATAGGTGTTTAAGTCTGTGTAGCGGTTTTTCATGAATTTGCTGCATAAGGAGGTCAAATGCCTTGACCGGCCGTGTCGCAGATCCTACATTAAGAGTTTAACATCAGGTTTTTCAAAATCGCTCAGTTTAGGAAAACATTATCACGAACCATGAGCCGGTGCAATGAACCAGCAGAACAAAACATATGACGTGATCGTGGTGGGCGCGGGCCATGCGGGATGCGAGGCGGCCCTGGCCGCAGCGCGCATGGGCTGTCGGGTGATGCTTGCCGCAATTGATCTGGACAAGATCGCGGCCATGCCGTGCAGCCCGTCTGTGGGCGGCATGGCCAAGGGGCAGCTGGTGCGCGAAATCGACGCCCTGGGCGGGGAGATGGCCAGGGTTACGGACCGCACTGCCATTCATTTCCGGACCTTGAATACCCGCAAGGGCCCGGCCGTGCACTCTTCCAGGACCCAGAACGACAAGATCCGCTATCACACGGCCATGAAGTCGGTGCTCGAAGACACGCCGGGCATTGACATCAAGCAGGTGCTGGTGGACCGGCTCCTGGTGGAAGACAATCAGGCCGTCGGAGTGGTGGACCGCACCGGGTTTGCGTTTTACGGGCAAACCGTGATTCTGGCCACGGGCACGTTTCTGGCCGGGCGGGTGCATATTGGAAACAATTCGTTTATGGCCGGCAGGGCCGGGGAGTTTTCCGCAGAAGGGCTTTCCACGGATTTAAAGGCCCTGGGCTTTACCATGGGCCGGATGAAAACCGGCACCCCGCCCCGGCTGCACCGCGACAGCATTGATTTTTCCGTGCTCGAGCGCCAGGACTCACAGGAATCGCCCCGCCCCTTTTCCTATTCATCCACCGGCCTGCCCCTGCCTCAGGTGCCAAGCTTTATTGGTGCGGCCAATGCCGAAACCATCCGCACGGTGGCAGACAATATCTCCCGGTCATCGCTGTACGGCGGGTTTATCTCCGGGGCTTCGGCCCGGTATTGTCCCTCGTTTGAAGACAAGGTGGTCAAGTTTCCGGACCGGCAGAGCCACCAGGTGATTTTGGAGCCGGAAGGCCTGGACACAAAGGAGATTTATGTCTCCGGGCTGGGAAACAGCCTGCCCCTGGAGATCCAGGTGAAGCTGGTGCGCACCATCTGCGGGCTGGAGCAGGCCGAAATCATGCGGCCGGCCTATGCCATTGAATATGATTACGTGGATCCCATGCAGCTTTTGCCCACCCTGGAGACCCGAAAGGTGGCGGGCTTGTACCTGGCCGGCCAGATCAACGGCACCTCCGGATACGAGGAAGCCGCGGCCCAGGGGCTGTGGACCGGGATCAACGCGGCCTGCCGGGTCCAGCATCGGCCGGCCTTTGTCCTGGACCGGTCCCAGGCCTACATGGGCGTGATGATCGACGATCTGGTCACCCGGGGCACGTCCGAGCCCTACCGGATGTTTACCTCCCGGGCCGAGTACCGGCTCATGCTGCGGGAGGACAACGCGGATCTGAGGCTGATGGAAATCGGCCATGACCTGGGCCTGATCGGCCATGATGCGGCCAAGGAGCTAAAGCAGCGGCGCGAGCAGATCCAGGCTGAGATCCATCGGCTTGGCAAAACAGCCATCCGCCCGGGCCCGGAGCTGGACCAGTACCTGGCCGGACGCAAGTCCGCGGCTGTGACCACGGGCACGCCCGCAGCCCAGCTGCTCAAGCGCAACGAGCTCGACTATGACGTGATCCGCAAATTCGCCCCGCCGGACCGGCCGCTGGACGCCCGGGCCATCGGTCAGGTGGAAATCGCTGTCAAGTACGAGGGCTATATCCGCAAGCAGCTAAAGGAAATCGAAAAATTCAAAAGCCTGGAAAAAACGCCCATACCCGAAAATTTTGATTTTTCCGCAGTGCACGGCCTGTCCAACGAGCTGCGCGAAAAACTCTCCCGGGTCCGGCCGGTATCCATGGGCCAGGCCTCGCGCATCGAGGGCATCACCCCGGCGGCCCTGTCCGTGCTCATGGTGGCCTTAAAGGCCCGCAGCAGCGGACACGGGGGTGCAGGGGCATCCGCCCGCAACGAATCCATAAATTTTTCGGATGGTTCAGCGCCTAACCGGGGTTGACATCCGTGGGATGTGAATTATTGTATTGATCGAGACAGCACAGACCCATTTTACAAATAAAAAACAAAGACGGTGATGCAGATATGGCCCAGAAGGATTATTACAAAATACTCGGCGTGGACAAAAGCGCATCCCAGGAGGATATCAAAAAGGCCTACCGCAAGCTGGCCATGAAATATCATCCGGACCATTCCTCGGGTTCCAAGGAAAACGAGGAAAAGTTCAAGGAGATCAGCGAGGCCTATGCCGTGCTCAGTGATCCGGAAAAGCGCAAGCAGTATGACACTTACGGGGACGAGGATTTCCGGCAGCGCTACAGCCAGGATGACATTTTCCGGGATGTGGATCTCGGCGATATTCTCCGGGAGTTCGGCTTCGGCGGCGGCGGCGGATCGTTTTTCTCCTTTGGCGGCGGCCGGGGCAGAAGCGGGCAAAAGGGCCGGTTTTCCTTTGATCCGGAAAGCATGTTTGGTTTCGGCGATGCCGCAGGCGGCCGGCAGCAGCAGGGCATGGCGGCCAAGGGCAGAGACGTTGAAACCGAGCTGCCCCTGACCCTGCAGGAAATCGCCGCCGGTGTGACAAAAACCGTTTCCGTGCAGACGCCATCGGGCAAAACCGAGACCCTGACGGTGAAAATTCCCAAGGGCCTGATTGACGGCAAAAAGGTGCGCCTGGCCGGCAGGGGTCAGCCCAGCCCCTACGGCGGTCCGGCCGGGGACATGTATATCCGCTCCAAAATTGTTGCCGACCGGGTGTTTTCCAACGAGGGATTTGACATCTACGTCAACCGGGACATCCGGCTCACAGAGGCCCTGCTGGGCACAAGCGTGACCGTGCCCACCGTGGACGGCGGGCAGATCAATATGAAAATTCCGTCGGGCACCCAGCCCAAAAGCAAACTTCGGGTGGCCGGCAGGGGGCTGCCCCACATGCGCGGCAGCGGCCGGGGCGACATGTATGTGGTGGTCAACGTGAAAATGCCCAAAAAGCTGAGCAAAAAGCAAAAAGAGCTGGTGGAGTCCCTGGCAGAAACCGGGCTCTGATCCAGGGCTTTTTTCCTGAGTCTGAAAAAGCGCCGGCAGCAGGTAACCTGTTGTGATTGGCGCTTTTTTTGTGTCTCCAAAACCCTTTTTTCAGTGTCGGCCAGCGCGTCCGGCATTCTGAAAGCTTGTGTTTTGGTGCGGCAATAAGGCAATTTTATTGACAAAAGCAAATCTTTTGCATACACTTCCGCCATAAAGCGACCTCTGAAAAATGGTTTCGGGTGAAAGTGCCTGTTGCGATAAACCCTTCATTTGATAAAATATTGATGCCTGAACTGCTACCTGTCCTGAGCCAAGAAGAGATCCAGGAAAAAGTTGCCCGCCTGGGGCAGCAGATTTCAGCCGACTATAAAGATGAACAATTGGTGTTAATCGGAGTGTTAAAAGGCGCATTTGTTTTCATGGCCGACCTTGTGCGGTATATCAGCCTCCCGGTGGAGATTGATTTTATCACCGCGTCGAGCTACGGCCATTGTGATCACTCCTCCGGGGATGTCCAGGTGCAGGATGACCTGCGAATCGACATCAGGGACAAGCACGTACTGATTGTCGAGGATATTCTGGACACCGGTCTGACCATCGATCGGCTGATTGCCTGCCTTGCCTGCCGCCAGCCCAGAAGCATCCGGGTGTGCGCTTGTATTGACAAGACAGAGCGCAGGCAGACTGACCTTCGCCCGGATTATTGGTGTCACCGCGCGGAACAAGGATTTCTTGTGGGTTATGGCCTGGATTATGCCGAGCAATACAGGCAGTTGCCCGCCATCTACCATTTACAATTTTCAGCCAGCGAGGGGAAAAAATGATCGTCACCTGTGAGGCTTGCGGCACGAGTTATAAAGTCAAGTCCAGCATGATCCGCCCGTCAGGGTCCACGGTGAGATGTTCCAGATGCCAGCATGTTTTTGTGGCCTATCCAGCCGTATCGGAACCGCAGTTTGAAAAGCCTTCTGAAAAACAAGCAGAAACCCCGCCGTCAGAGGCTGATTTTTCCCATCCCGGCAGCGCCACGTTTCTCGCCGATGCTGCTGAAACCGAAAAGCAGCTGGATGCTTTTTTTGCCGAAGATTTTGAGGCAGAGCCATCCGGCGGATCCTCTGAGGCTGAAAACGTTGATGCCCCGCAACGGAAACAGGATGCGGATTTCCCGGCCGCCCGGTCCGGGTCTTTGTTTGAAACCGCCCCGGGTGCCGGGCCTGATTTGGCAACCCATGAAACCGCTGACTCCCGGGAGGAGGACTCGTTTGAACTCGACTTTCCGGATTTTTCCGAGGACAGCCCGGATCAAATCTATATGGAGGATCTGGAATACGACACCGAGATGAGTTTTTCGGCCCTGGAAGAAACCGCGAATCTTGACTTTTCAGATCTGGAACAAGACGCTGACCTGGAGCTTTCAAGCCTTGAAAAGCAGACAGAAACAGCCGATTTTTCTTTGGCGGATTTGGAGGCTGAAGCCGGCCCGGATTTGGCTGAGGTTTCCACGCCGCCTCAGCCGGCCGCGTCCCCTGTGGAGGCAGAAGCTGAGCCGGAATTGGACTTTTCAGACCTTGATGCGGACACGGAGCTGGATTTTTCTGATCCCGGGGCTGAAGCCGATATGGACATCTCTGATCTGGAAGCCGAATCCGGCGGGGCCTTTGCCGAACCCGGGGCTGAAGCCGCGGATGATTCCGATGCGGTCCTGGATCTATCCGGCCACACAGTTGACGCGCAGGGCGGAGAGGATTTTCTGGATTCAGACGAACAGGAAGTTGATTTTGATAGCGTGCAGGAAGACTTTGATTTTGATCTGGATGAAGATTTTCCGGACATCTTGTCCGAGCCGGAGCCGGATCTTTCAGGTTCTGAGGCGCAGGCGGATTTGGATCTCTCTGACCTGGAAGCTGATGAGGGTAAGGATTTTGGGTCTTTTCAACCCGAGACCACTGCAGAATCCGATGCAGAACTCACTTTTTCCGACCTGACGGCCGACGTGGAAATGCAGCCGGAATTTGAGCAGCAGGAGCAGCCCCCTGTTGATGAAGAACCAGATGAGGAAACATTGGAGATTTCCGATCTCACGCTGGAAGTCGACGAAGATGCTGCCGCTTTGGGCTCCCCGCCCGAGGATGCGCCGGATGATCTGGAGCCGGAACCGGAGCCGGAGCAGGGAGCGGATGCGGGGCTAAATTTTTCCGATCTGATTGCCGATACTGAAATTCAGCCGGCATTTGAACAGGAACAGGAACAGGAGCAGGAGCAGGCAGCATTTGCTGATGAAGAACCAATGGAGATTTCCGAGTTTGCCCAGGGTGGTGCAAGCCACGAAGAAACGGGAACTTCCTTTGAGACCGCGCAGGAAGAATTTGATCTGGATTTGGATACATTTGAGCTGAATCTGGACGAAGACGCGTCCCTGGAAGATCGACAGGGTTCTGGTTTTGAGGGTCCCGGGGAAAAAAAAACCAAAGCGGAAACAGACGAAATGACCAGCAAGGAATATAAATCCGGGGAAACCGAAGAAGATCTGTTTGATCTGGAACTCGACTTTGATTTTGAGGAAAGCCCTGAGCAGACTGAAGCCGGTGCTGACAAGGACGAGGATCTGGACCTGGACCTGGACGTTGCAGATGAAGAACCGGAGGCCCCCGCAGCCCCGGCCGAGCCCGGGCCGGTGGAGCCGGATAAGAAGGAAAAATCTGAATCCCGCGGGGTCTATGAGGTGAATCTGGAACTGGGCGACGCTGGTCAGGAAGATGATGACGAGGATGATTTCCTGGCGGATCTGGATCTGGATTTTGACGAAACCCCGGATGATGCCGCTGGTGAAGTATCTCAGCAAGCCCCGGCTGAGGCTGCTGGTGAAGAAAAAAAACAGGAACCAGACCCGGACTCAGACCTGGAGCTGGATTTGACCATGGATACGGGTGAAGGCCCGGATGTGGATTTTGCACCTGAAAAACAACAGGACGCCCCAGTGCAGGAGGATTTCGACCTGGACCTGGAGGAGGAGAAAACCCCGGCTGAAGCCGAAGATTTTTCACTTGAGCTTGATGAGCCCGGGGCCCTGGACACGGCTGAAACACAAAGCCGGGCCGGGGCGGCCGAAGGCCGGCAAACCGGGATGCCGGAAAAAGATCAGGCAGACTCCGGAGATTTTGCCGATCTGGACCTGGATTTGTCAGAAGACATGGATTCTGCCTCTGCCGCAACAGAAGAAGATGATTTTGAGCTGAACCTGGAAACCATGTTTGCTGAAGACGATGAGGATGAATTCGTAGACGAAAAAAGCGTTTCCCTGGAGGCTGTGGACTCAGAAACCGAGGAGGTCGGAGAAGACGACGATTTTCCGGAAACAGAGGCAGAAGGGGAAACGGTTTTCTTTTCAGGTGTGACCGATGGCCCGGAAGATGCCCAAAGCCCGGATCAGGACCTGGCAGAAGACAGTGTTTTTGATCAGGAATCCGCCGGTTATGCAGCAGACGGTTTCCAGCCCGGGGGCGCACGGAAAAAGCCGGTCTGGAAAATACTGGCGTTGCTGGTGATCCTGGCTGCAGTCGCCGCCGGGGCATATGTTTATTATTACGGGCTTCCCATGGAAAACCCGGGAGCCCCGGATCCCGGAAACCAGAAAATTGCGGTTTCCGACCCCTCCTACCAGTTCATGGACAATCAAAGCGCCGGCGAAATCCTGGTGATCACCGGCAGTATCACCAACCGCTATGATCATGCCCGCCAAAATATTCGGGTGGAAGCCGGCGTGTATGATCAGCAGGGCACCCGCATGGATGCAACCGCTGTCATTTGCGGCAACACCCTGACACAGCAGCAGCTCCGGAATCTTGATCCCGGAGAAATCCGGCAGGCCCTTGGCAGGACTGCAACTGTCGCCAATCAGTCCCCGGTGGTGCAGGCCGGAGGCAATCTGCCCTTTATGGCTGTGTTTGCCAATCCCCCTGACGGGATTGCCGAGCTGACCGTGGATGCGCTCTCGTCTGAGAAGTCGTAACAGGATTTTATGCCGGTATTGGAGCCGAACTTTTATGTTGACTCCATGGTTTTCAAATGATATGAATTCTGCTTTTAGTTTTCGGGGTATGGCAGAGGTTAAAAAATACCCTGGCTTTTTATATGGCGATGTAGCTCAGTCGGTCAGAGCATGCGGCTCATATCCGCAGCGTCCGGGGTTCGAATCCCTGCATCGCCACCACCAAATCCGTATATCTGAGCCTCTTCGCTGTTCATCCGGAGAGGCTTTGTTATTTAAGGGGATGGAAAATGATTGTTACCGGATTTGAAAAAATCGTTGAAGAACGCATCCGTGCCGCCCAGCGGAACGGGGAATTCGACAACCTCAAGGGCGCCGGAAAACCCCTGGATCATGAAGATTACAGCCGAATCCCCGATGAACTGCGCCTCGCCTACAAGATTTTAAAAAATGCGGACTGCCTGCCCCCGGAAGTTGAGCTGCGAAACGAGATCATCCGCACCGAAACCCTGCTTTCCACCATGGAAGACGAAGCCCTTCGCTACAAGACCATGAAGAAGCTCAACTACATGATCCTGAAACTCAATACATTAAGGGGCGGGTCCGTGATTTTTGAGGTCCCTCAGCAATATGAGCACCAGCTCGTGGAACACCTTTCCGCCAACTCAAAAGCCAGGGGTGATGCCAAAGACGGAAAAAACGGGCGCTGAAAATCAAATAAAGAACGAGTCAATGCCCATATTCCGAAACAGAGAAAATCCCGACAGCGTCATGAAGGGCGTGTTTATTGCCTATTTCATATTGTTGTTCCACGTGGTCCTGCTGGGGCTTGTGGGAATTGTGGTGCTGTTTTTTACCGGAATTCTCAACTACCTTCCCTGGATTCTGCTGGGGGGCGCGGTGAT
This sequence comes from Desulfobacteraceae bacterium, assembly GCA_021737045.1. Classification (GTDB taxonomy): domain Bacteria; phylum Desulfobacterota; class Desulfobacteria; order Desulfobacterales; family Desulfosalsimonadaceae; genus Desulfosalsimonas. Next base: position 8,872 of record JAIPES010000008.1, read on the forward strand.
ATTCGTTGGCTGTGGATACGTGGTGCTGCGATATGTCCGGAAAAAAAGCCGTTCCATGGTCCAGGTGCTGGGTATGCCCGAATTTCGGGGCAAAAATATCGAAGTCAACCTGATGGGCGGCCTGGCTTCATTTAAAATCCAGGACACGAATTCGGAATCATCAGCAAACAGCCGGCATCTGGAATCCGACGGACCGTCGCGGCTGCTGACCCATGCAGATGGTGAAAAACGCCAAAAACTCGAGTCCCTGGCTGAAATGCGCGACAACCGGATCATTACCCCTGAAGAGTTTGAAAGGGCCAAACAGCGGCTTCTGGACCAATAAGACCGCTTATCGCAACCCGGGTGCAATATCATGAGCAAAAAAATCCATGTTGCCCTGCTTTCCGGCGGTACGTCCGGGGAGAGGGAAATTTCAAAAAAAGGCGGCGATCAGGTATACCAGGCCCTGGACAAAGACCGGTACACGGTTGCCAGATATGATCCGCGCACCGATCTCTGCCGCCTGGTGACCGATGCCCGGGCCATTGATGTGGCCCTGGTGATCCTCCACGGCGCCCCGGGCGAGGACGGCACCATCCAGGGGCTGCTGGACCTGCTGGAGCTCCCGTACCAGTGCTCCGGGGTCATGAGCAGCGCCATTGCCATGAACAAGGTGGTCTCCAAGTTTTTCTACGAAAAAGCCGGCATTGCCGTGCCGGCCTGGGAGTCCAGCCGCAGGGGGCAGCCCGTGGATGCAAGGGCGGTCATGGACCGGCTGGGCCTGCCCCTGGTGGTCAAGCCGGCAAGCGGCGGCTCGAGTCTGGGTATGAGCATCGTGCGCTCGCCCGAGGCCTTTGACGCCGCCCTGGAGGCCGCCCATGCATGCGATGATATGGTTCTTCTGGAGCAATACCTGCAGGGAACCGAGATCACCGGCGGGGTTTTGGGCAACCAGGACCTGGAGGCCCTGCCCCTGGTGGAAATCGTTCCCCTAAAGGATCATGAGTTTTTTGATTACAATGCCAAGTACCTGGCCGGAGAAACCGACGAGATCTGCCCGGCCCGGCTGGATCCGGATCTGGCCCGCCAGGGCCGCGACCTTGCCCTGGCCGCCCACAGGGCCCTTTTTTGCACCGGATACAGCCGCACGGACATGATTTTGAGCAGCGGCCGGCTGTGGGTGCTGGAAACCAACACCATCCCGGGCATGACCCCGGTAAGCCTGCTGCCCCTGGCGGCATCAAACGCGGGCATGAGCTACAGTCAACTGCTTGACCGGTTAATCGGCCTGGCCCTGGAGAAAAACACGGGCTGCTGAAATGAAATGACCGGTCCAACGGGTGATGGCACCGTAAAAAGTTCAATATCTGCGTTACGCGCGATTTCTCAGAATTTCACGTACTGATAAGTACGCTGCATTCTTCGAAATCGCGCAAGCCTTGATCTTGAACTTTTTACGGCGCCATCTGAAAATCGACTTTTTGCGAGCGCGTCAACGGGTAACAAATCAAGAAAAACGGAGTAAAACCCCATGAATATCCTGATTGTCGGCAGCGGCGGGAGAGAGCATGCACTGGCCTGGAAAATCGCCCAAAGCCCGGAAGCAGACCAGATTTTCTGCGCCCCGGGCAACGCGGGCATTGCGGAGGTGGCAGCCTGCGTGGATATTGCCGCAGATAAAATCGACGAACTGGTGGCCTTTGCCGGGCAAAACCGGATCGATTTGACCGTGGTGGGCCCGGAAGGCCCTTTGTCGGCCGGAATCGCAGACGCGTTTGAGGCTGCCGGGCTGGCCGTTTTCGGCCCGTCTGCAGCGGCCGCTGAAATTGAGGCCAGCAAGACCTACGCCAAGGGGCTCATGGAAAAATACGGGATTCCCACGGCCCGGGGCCGGGCGTTTTCCGATCCGGAAAAGGCGCGCAAATACATCCGGACCATGGAAGCGCCCATTGTTGTCAAGGCCGACGGCCTGGCTGCAGGCAAGGGCGTTGTCATCTGCAGCACCCGCAAACAGGCCCAGGATACGGTCAAACAGATGATTCAGGACAAAATCTTCGGGGACGCAGGCAAAACCGTGGTCATCGAGGAGTGTCTCACCGGCGAGGAAGCCTCGTTTATCGCATTTACAGACGGGACCCATATTGTGCCCCTGCCGGCCTCACAGGATCACAAAAGAGTAAACGACGACGACAAGGGATCCAATACCGGCGGCATGGGCGCTTATTCCCCTGCTCCGGTGGTCGATGCGGTCATGCAGCAAAAGATCATGGACCAGGTCATGCGCCCGGCGGTTCGGGCCCTGGGCACAGAAGGCCGCCCCTACAAGGGGGTTTTGTATGCCGGCCTGATGATTGACAAAGACAAGATCCGGGTGGTGGAGTTTAACTGCCGGTTCGGGGACCCGGAAACCCAGCCCCTGATGATGCGGCTCAAAAGCGATATCGTGCCCCTGCTCCGCGCAGTGGTCCACGGCGGGCTGGACAAATGCCGCATTCAAATCGATCCCCGGCCCGCGGTGTGCGTGGTCATGGCCGCGGGCGGATACCCCGGCTCCTATGCCAAAGGCGCCGGGATCAGCGGCCTGGGCAATGTCCGGCGGATGAAGGACGTGGCAGCCTTTCATGCCGGAACCGCAGCCAAAAACAATGAAGTTGTCACCGCCGGCGGCCGGGTTCTCGGGGTGACCGCCCTGGGAGATGACATTGTCAAGGCCATATCCCGGGCCTATAAGGCGGTGGAAAAAATTTCCTGGAAAAATGTCCACTTTCGCACAGACATCGGAGCAAAGGCCAGAAAGCGGTTGACCGTTGCCCCGGCTGTTGGCATCATCATGGGCAGTGACTCGGACCTGCCGGTGATGAGCGCGGCTGCTGACCTGCTCAAGCGCTTTGACATTCCCTATGAACTCACCGTGGCCTCGGCCCACCGGACCCCGGAACGGGCCGGGGAGTTTGCCGAAACCGCCCGCAAAAGGGGCATCCGGGTGATCATTGCCGGCGCCGGCCATGCCGCGCATCTCGCCGGTGCCATGGCCGCCCACACCACTGTTCCCATCATCGGGGTGCCCATTGATTCTTCTGCCTTAAGCGGGTTTGATGCGCTTTTGTCCACGGTCCAGATGCCGCCGGGCGTGCCCGTGGCCACCATGGCCGTGGGAAAGCCGGGGGCCAAAAACGCAGCGGTGCTTGCCGCCCAGATCCTGGCCCTGTCTGATCCGGACCTGGAATCGCGGCTGGTGTCCTACAAGTCCGGGATGGCAGACGAGGTCAACGCAAAGGCCCGGAGCCTTGAGGGATAAAGCCCGCATCTGCCGGATCAGTGGCCGGTTTCCGGACCCGGCTGTCATAGAGGCGGCAGCCGGGTGGATCCGCAGGGGAGGGTTGGTGGTTTTTCCCACCCGCAGCCTTTACGGGCTTGGGGCTGACGCCTTAAATCCGGATGCCGTGGACCGGGTGTTTTCCGCCAAGAACCGGCCCCCCAAAAATCCGGTTTCCATTCTCATCAGCAGCCGGGACCTGCTTGAAAACTTTGTTGCAGAAATTCCCGATGCTGCCCGCAGGGTAATGGACCAGTTCTGGCCCGGCGGCATCACCCTGGTTTTCCGGGCAGCCCCGGGACTGCCGAAAAATCTTACGGCAAACACCGGCACCATCGGCATCCGCCTGCCCGCCCACCCGGCTGCCGCAGCCCTTGTGCGGGCCGCAGGCACCCCGGTTACCGCCACCAGCGCCAATACCTCAAATGCCCCGGGAGCCGGGCGCGTGTCTGAAATTTCAGATCCGGCTGCCCGGGCAGCCGACATGATCCTGGATGCCGGGCCCCTGGCCGCAGGCATTGGTTCCACGATTCTGGACGTGACTTGTGACCCGCCTGCGATTCTGCGCCAGGGCGCGGTATCAAAAGCCCGGTTGCAGGATTTGCTGCCGGTATCTGTCGGCCCGAATCCGGGCGCGCAAATAAAAGGAGTAAAATCATGAATGCCAGCCAGCGAAAGCTTGCCGAGGGCGTGCTTTATACGGATATGTATGAACTGACCATGGCCCAGCTGTATTTCCGCATGGGCATGCACGAGATGAATGCCCATTTCGAGCATTTTTTCCGCAATTATCCGGATTACGGATCACACCAGGCCGGATACTGCATCAACGCAGGCCTGGAATGGTTTACGGACTGGGTGCAGGAGGCCTGCTTCGGAGACGCGGAAATCGAGTGCCTGCGCAATCAAAAGCAGCGCAGCGGAAAGCCCATGTTTGACGATGACTTTCTTGGCTGGCTCAGACAGCAGTGCCTCCGGGATCATTTCACCATCCAGGCCGTGCCCGAAGGCCGGGTGGTGCATCCCAACGTGCCGCTCACTGTGGTGCAGGGCCCCCTGGCCCTGGCCCAGATCATGGAGTCCTCCCTGTTAAACCGCATCAACTTCCAGACACTGATCGCCACCAAGGCCGCCCGGGTCAGGGAGGCGGGCTGCAGGCGGATGATGATCGAATTCGGGCTGCGCCGGGCCCAGGACCGTGGGGGAAATGCCGGCACCCGGGCTGCACTGATCGGGGGCGCGGATTTTTCCTCCAACACGGGCATCTCTTATGCCCTGGGATATCCGGCCAAGGGTACCCATGCCCACAGCATGGTCCAGGCGTTCATGGCCCTGGGCGAAGGCGAACTGGCCGCGTTCCGGGCGTATTCGGAAGTGTTTCCAGACGACTGCCTTCTGCTGGTGGATACCATCAACACCCTTGAATCCGGGGTTCCCAACGCCATCAAGGTCTTTGAGGAATTAAAGAAAAAGGGCCACAAGCCTTTGGGCATCCGCCTGGATTCCGGTGACCTGGCCCATTTGTCCATACAGGCCGCCAGAATGCTCAATGCCGCCGGGTTTGAAGACACGGTGATTTTGCTGAGCAACCAGCTCGATGAAATGGTGGTCTGGCAGATTGTCAGCCAGATCCGGGATGAGGCGCGCAAATACGGCCTGGACCCGGATCATCTCATCAACCGACTGGCTTACGGCGTGGGCACCCGGCTGGTGACCTCCAGGGGACAGGGCGCTCTGGACGGGGTTTACAAGCTCACCGCACTTGAAAAAAACCAGGAGTGGATTCCGGCCATCAAGGTTTCGGAAACTCCGGAAAAAATAATCAATCCGGGCTTTAAAAATGTCTGGCGCATTTACAACGGCCTCAATCATGCCACGGCCGATCTTATGGGAATGCAGGACGAGGATCCGGATCAGATGCAGCCCCTGGAACTGCGCCATCCCAGTGACCGGGAAATCCGGCGCACCATTTTCCGCAAAGACATTGATCATATCGAGCCCCTGCTCACAGATATCATCAGAGACGGCCGGATGGTTTATGCTCACCCCGGCATCGACGAAATGCGGCAGGTCCGGGATCAGGACCTGGACCGGCTGGATTCCGGTGTCAAGCGCCTGGTCAATCCCCATATTTACCACGTTTCCCTGACGCCCAGACTGTGGCAGTTAAAACGCGAGCTTGTAGAAAAACGCGGACAAATCCGGTAGTCCGGCCCGAAAACCGCCAAAGACAAAACATGCTTGCATTTTTTGTCTGATTTGGTTATTTTGCCAACCAAATCCGCCCGATGCTTCGGGCAATGAAGAAGCCCGCACACATAGCCTCGTCAAAGTGCCGGAGTGGTGGAAGTGGTAGACGCAGAGGACTCAAAATCCTCCGGGCCCTGCGCCCTTGCGAGTTCGAGTCTCGCCTCCGGCACCATTTTTATTCTTTTTTCAGTCGCTTGCGATTGCCCACCCTCAGGCTCTGGTAGAATCCTGGTAGAATTCCAGGGTTTGTTTATAAAGACAAAATCCTCCTCCTTATCCTTTCATGACCGCTTTCGTTGATTCTGCAGTGCATCAATTACAAAAGTCGGAAGCTTTATATCGCGGATGGAAGTACACGTTTCCATTTTAAGCCAGCCGTTTCTGCGATTCGAGCTTTGCTACTCCTTGTCCTGACCGTTTCAAGATCAAATTAAAGATTAGCCGATAGGGTCAGTGGAAATGGGAAAATTAAAAATTGATGGCGCCGTAAAAAGTCCAATATCTGCGTTACGCGCAATTTCTCAGAATTTCACGTACGGCTAAGTACGCTGCATTCTTCGAAATTTCGCAAGCCTTGATCTTGAACTTTTTACGGCACCATCTGAAATCAGACTTTTTACGGTGCCATCAAAATTGTTTAGTTGCAATTCTTGATTCATACCGGAAAATATTTTATGAAACTTTAAGAAATCTCCCATAAAATCGGTTTTTGGCTGTTTGTCTTCTCAATTTTGATTTTTACTTAGCCTGTACACTCGTGCAGTTTAGTATTCCATTCAAAGCAAAGGCTTTGTTTTAACTCTGCAGGAAAACTTAAAAATGTCTAATTTGTTAAAAGATTTTTTCACAGGCTGCGGAACGCTTATACTGATTGGAATTCTGATTTTTATAATTGTGCCTTTGATCATTATTGGTTTTAAGCTGGCTCTTTGGCTTGCTGTTCCCATCATCATTTTACTGATCATTATTTTCGCTACAGCTGTATTTGGTCGGGCTGTTTCCGAAGCAAGAAAGCGTTGGTAACGAATTTTAAGCTGAGGATGTCGTATGGCTTTAAAAGATTTTCAGAAAAATTTTGTAGACCGGGTTTCAGGAAAAATGCACTGCATCGAGTGCGGTCGCAAAGCAGGGATACATGACAATAATTATGCAATGCTGAATATATTGGAGAAAGTCAATTATGCATTCCCTGGAAGGATTGATGCCCCAATTGTGCCAGGGAATCAAAATAGCTTTTTGTGCGAAGAATGCATAAACAGTTCTGATTTTAAAATCACCTGTTCAACACCATTGATCTCAATGACCCGCTTTATAACCAATGGCAGCGGCAATTGAAAAACAAAGAAAACAAAGAAAAGAAATAACACAAACCCGCAGCGCAGCTATTGCGCGCGCAGGCGCTCAAGGAGTTTTGCAGAAGGATAACCGTCTGCGGCCAGATCATGGTTTTTCTGGAAGGAACGGATGGCAGCCCGGGTGCGCGGGCCGGCAAGGCCGTCTGCCTTGCCGGCATCAAAGCCCAGGCGGTTTAAGTTTTGCTGGATTTCCATGATCTGATTTCGTGAAAGGGTTTCATCAGCTGCGTCCGGGCCGAAAAAAACCGGCGGCAGGCCAGCAATGCGGTCTGCAAGATGGCCCACGGATATGGCATAGTTCACAGATCGGTTCCAGCGCATGATCGCGCGAAAATTGTCAAATACAAGAAATGCAGGGCCGCTTTCCCCCTGGGGCAGAACCACCGATGCCTGCGTGTCCGCATTGGCAAGCGCTGTGCCGTCTGCGGCCTGCAAACCCAGGTTTTTCCATTTTTCCACGCTTTTTTTCTTGTCCAGGGTGGCAAGGGACAGGTCAAAATCCTTTGGGAGCCGGACCTGACAGCCCCAGTTCTGGTCCGGCTGCCAGCCGATGCGGGAAAGAAAATTGGCTGCCGAGGCAAACGCGTCTGGCAGGCTGCCCCAGATATCCTTGCGCCCGTTTCCGGTATAGTCGGTGGCGTAATGGTTAAAGGTGGACGGCATAAACTGCATGTGCCCCATGGCCCCGGCCCAGGAGCTGGTCATATCCTGCGGGCGCACATGGCCCTGGTCAATTATTTTCAGGGCGTGAATGAGCTCGGCGCGGAAAAAATCAGCCCGCCGACGGTCATAGGCCAGTGTGGCCAGGGCTTCCACAGCCTGAAATCCGCCCATGTGATTGCCGAAATGGGTCTCCAGGCCCCAGAAGGCAATAAGGTAGCGCGGGGCCACCCCGTATTCATCATAAATATTTTCCAGCAGGTCCTGGTGCTTTTCCAGCAGGGCACGGCCCCGGTAGATCCGTTCCCGGGTGACCCGGCGGCGCAGATAGCTTCGGAAACTCCGGGTGAACTCCGGCTGGCGGCGGTCTAACTCCACCACCCGGCGAACCGGGGCAAGATCGCCCAGCGCTGCATCCAGCGTCTTTTCAGATATGCCCGCCTTTTTTGCCTCATCCCGCAGTCCATCGAGCCATTTGTAAAAATCCCGGTCAGATACAGAGTCATTGACTTTTCCGGGCTGTCCGGCCCAGGCGACCTGCAGGCCCGCAGCCGCAACCACGGCCAGGCAGATCACAGCTGCTGCAAGACCGGATGAAAACCTGCCGGCTGAACGTCTTTTGACGCATTGAAATATCATGTCTGCCGGGTCCTTTGGTTCTTTCAGGGGGTTGCACTTGTGGCGCTGGTTTTTTTCTCCTGGTTTTCAGGAAAAAGTTTTTTGTATTCTCCGTATCCTTCGGCCTCAAGCTCATGGGCCGGGATAAAGCGCAAAGCCGCGGAGTTCATGCAGTAGCGTTTGCCTGTGGGCGGCGGACCGTCGTCAAACACGTGGCCCAGATGAGAGTCGGCAATGCGGCTGCGCACTTCAGTGCGGGTCATAAACAGGCTCACATCGGCTTTTTCCACCACTGCATCCGGGGCAATGGGCCGGGTAAAACTGGGCCAGCCGGTACCGGATTTGAACTTGTCCGTGGAGGCAAAAAGCGGCTCACCAGAGACGATATCCACGTATATACCCGGTTCTGTGTTGTCCCAGTAAGCATTGTCAAACGGACGTTCCGTGCCGTTTTCCTGTGTAACGTGATATTGAAGCTTTGACAACCGCTTTTGGATCTCCTCGTCAGGGGGCCGGCTCCAGGACGTGCGGGACGGGGTGTCATCTGGCTCATTAGTTTTTGGTTCGTCATTTTTTTGCCAGTGCTTTTGAATGAAGCGATCCCGGCCGGATCCAAAACGATAGATCTTGTAGCGCAGGGGACTTTTTTCGTGATAATCCTGGTGATAGCCTTCGGCAGCGTAAAATGTGGTATAGGGCCGGATCTCGGTGGCAATCAGGGCCTGAAACCGGCCTGAGGCTTCAAGCGCCGCCTTTGAGGCCTCTGCCTGTTTTTTCTGGTCTTCTGAATGAAAAAAGATCACGGACCTGTACTGGGGCCCCCGGTCGGCAAACGAGCCGCCGGCGTCTGTGGGATCGATCTGGCGCCAGTAGACATCAAGCAGCTGGTCCTAGCTGATCAGCGCCGGGTCATAGGTGATCTGCACGGCTTCCACGTGCCTGGTTGCACCCGAGCTGACCTGCTCGTATGTGGGGTTCTCCATACTGCCGCCGGCATATCCGGAAACCACGGAACTCACCCCTTCAAGGTTTTCAAAGGGTGGGACCATGCACCAGAAGCAGCCGCCGGCAAATGTTGCAATGCGCGTTTCTGCGGATTGATCCGTTGTGTTCATTGCATGGGACTCCTTTTGCTGCGATATCAGGAAACCGGTGACAAAAACCGCACCGGCCGTGATCACCAGCAGGCAGGTCAGTATTTGTTTTTTTGTTTTCATCAGCGGTTTTCCTTTTGCCTGAAATTCGATGCTCTGAATCAATAAAATAATACGGATGCAGGATCCGGCAATCTATGGTTTGAAATTTTTGACCTGAATTGATATCTGAAAAGGAAAACAAAGGGCGGGACAATGGCAGAAAACAAGACAGCAGCAGACCGTATCGTGTTTCCCCTGGATCTGCCCACCGTGGCCGGGGCCGCCGGCTATGCCCGGCAGCTTTCGGGCCGGGTGGGGATGTTTAAGATCGGCCTGGAGCTGTTTATCGCAGGCGGGGGGCAGATCATTGAGACCATCCGTGAATGCGGGGATTCGGATATCTTTCTGGATCTGAAGCTCCACGACATTCCGGCCACAGTGGGCCGGGCCATGGAGCGCATTGCCCGATTGGACGGGGTGGTGTTTGCCACGGTGCATTGCGGGGAATCTCCGGCCATGCTCAAAGCCGCGGTCAGCGGCAGCAGCGGCCGGGTGGGCGTGCTGGGGGTCACGGTTTTAACGAGTGTTTCCGGAAAGGACTTGCAAAATGCCGGGTTTGATCCGGTTTATGCCGACAATCCCGGGGCTCTGGTCATGAAGCGGGCGCAAATGGCCCGGGATGCCGGATGCGCCGGGGTTGTGTGCTCGGGCCACGAGGCTGCGGCCATCAAGGCCGAATTCGGCCGTGATTTTGTTACCATGGTGCCGGGTATCCGGCCGGCCGGGTCGATTGGAAAAGATGATCAAAAGCGGGTGGTCACCCCGGGGCAGGCTGTGCAAAACGGGGCGGATTACCTGGTGATCGGACGGCCCATCCGGGATGCGGATGATCCCGGAAAAGCCGCGGAACAAATCGCCGCTGAAATCCGGGAAGCTGCGGGCGGCGGGCTTGCTTAAGCACTGGTCAGGCAGGCCCAGATACCGGGCTTAAATGCCGAAAAACAGCCGTTTGAAAACCAGGGCCAGGATTACTGCGGCCACGATGAACACCACGATGAGCTGGTCAGGAGAAAAACGCTTCATGCCCTGTTTCGATTTTTTCTGTCTTTGCCAACTTGTTATTCGCTGTCAAGCTCAAAGGCTGAATGAAGCGTCCGAACGGCCAGTTCCGTATATTTTTCCTCGATCACGCAGGAAATCCGGATTTCCGAGGTAGAAATCATCAGGATGTTGATGTTTTCCGCAGACAGGGTGGCAAACATTTTCGAGGCCACACCGGAGTGGCTGCGCATGCCCACCCCGATCACCGAAACCTTGGCGATATCCTCGTCTCCGAGCACTTCCTCTGCCCCGATTTCCTCGGCCACCTTTTTTTCGATCTCCATGGCTGCGGCAAAGTCGGATTTGGGAACCGTAAAGGTCAGATCGGTCATGTGGCTCAAACGGGTGTTCTGGATGATCATGTCCACACCGATGCCGGCTTCGGCAATGGGGGCAAGAATCTTTGAGGCAATGCCCGGCTTGTCGGGCACCTTGCGCAGGGTGATGCGGGCTTCGTTCTTGTTGTGGGTAACCCCGGAGACCACGACCTTTTCCATATTGGCATCTTCATGAACCACCATGGTTCCTTCCTCCTCGTTAAACGATGACCTGACGTGCAGAGGCACGTTGTATTTTTTGGCAAACTCCACGGAGCGGATCTGGAGGACCTTGGCCCCCAGGCTGGCCATCTCCAGCATTTCGTCGTAGGCGATGCGCGACAGCTTGCGTGCTTTGGCGCAGATGTTGGGATCAGCCGTGTAAATGCCGTCCACATCCGTGTAAATTTCGCACTGGTCGGCGTTTAAGGCCGCGGCCACGGCCACCGCAGACGTATCCGACCCGCCGCGGCCCAGGGTGGTGATATCGCCCTGGGCGTCCACACCCTGAAATCCCGCCACCACAACAATGTTGCCCTGCCCCAGCAGATCCCTGATGCGGCGGGCGCCGATTTCCTGAATCCGGGCGCGGTTGTAGCTGCTGTCGGTGAGGATTTCGGCCTGGTGGCCCAGCATGGAGCGGGCCTTGTATCCCATGGCCTGAAGCGTCATGGCCATCAGTGACACCGTGGTCTGCTCGCCTGTGGCCAGAAGCACGTCCATTTCCCGGCAATCCGGAGTGCCGCAGATATTGCCGGCCATGGATATCAGTTGGTCGGTGACCCCGCTCATGGCAGACAGAATCACCACAACGTCGTTTCCCGCGTCCCGGGTTTTGGCCACACGTTTGGCCACGTTTCGGATCCGGTCCAGATCGCCCACCGAGGTTCCGCCGTATTTTTGCACTATCAACGCCATATCGCGTTATCCTCGCAGAAATTGAAAGTCCTTTGTTTTTTGTAAGGCTCCTACCAGATTTGGGGCATCCGGTCCATAAAAATTCAGGGCAAACCCGCGCTGATCATTTCCGCAGACCCGGATCCGGATGAAGATATCCGGCCTGAGATCGGCAAAATCCAGGCGCTCAGCCCATTCCACGGCCACCACGTTTGAGCCCTCAAATATGTCGTCAAAACCCAGGTCCTCGAGATCTCCGCTGCCGTCAATGCGGTAGAGATCCACGTGAAACAGCCGGCGGTCTCCCGGATATTCATTGATCAGGGTGTATGTGGGGCTGGTGACAGCCGCGCGCTCATCCACCCCCAGGCCCCGGGCCAGACCCTGGACAAAAACGGTCTTGCCCGCCCCGAGATCACCGCCAAGACCGATCACGCAGGGCCCCTGCCCATTCTGCCGCCGGATGCAGGCGCCCAGGGCCGCGCCCAGGTCAAAACTTTGGGTGTGGTTTTGGGTGCTTGTCTCTAATACGGCCCAGGGTTCGGGAAAATCCTTTGGCCGATCAGAGCAGGGGTCGGCAGTCATGGGCCACGTCCGTAAATGCGCCGGAATCAATGGCGCCAAAGGTTTCCGGCAGATGATCCATCACGTCTCCGGCCATGTACCCGACCGGGCCGCGTTTTTTGGCCACCAGGTCTGCGGCGGCGCCGTGCAGATAAACCCCGAGGTGGCAGGCGGCATCAGCGGCCACCCCCTGGGCGGCAAACCCGGCAATCATGCCGGTTAATACATCACCCATGCCGCCGGAGGCCATGCCCGGGTTGCCGGTGGGATTAACGAAAACCCGGCCGTCGGGATGGGCGATCACGGTGCGTGCACCCTTGAGCACCAGGTGCACCCCGTGGGTTTCTGCAAAATTTCGGGCTGCGCTTATCCGGTCGGCCTGGATTTGCGCTGTGGAAACTTCTGTCAGCCGGGCCATTTCCCCGGGATGCGGGGTGAGAATGATTTCGGCGCGCTTGTTTTTCAGCCCGGCCAGACACCCGGCCAGGTTGTTTAACCCGTCTGCATCCACCACCACGGGAACAGGGCTATTTTCAATCAGGGCGCACACCAGTTCCCGGGTGGTGTCTGCCGTGCCCATGCCCGGGCCCAGGGCCATGCAGGCCTTGTCTGAGAGCATGGAAACAATGGGCGCCAGGCTGTCTTTGCCCAGGATTCCCCCCCGGGCTTCCGGCAAGGGGCGGGTCATGGTTTCCAGGCCCAGGCTTTCAACGATGGTGTTGATGCTTTCAGGCACGGCCAGGGTCACCAGGCCCGCGCCGGCGCGCATGGCCGCAGTGGCGGCCATGACAGCAGCCCCGGATTTGCCGGTGCTGCCGGCGGCCACCAGCACGTGGCCGGTTTGCCCCTTGTGGCTCTGTTGGTCCCGGGCCGGCAGCCGTGAGCGGATCCACCCGGAGGTGAGCAACTGGTGGCGGGGATTGGCTTCCCGGACAATGTGTGCGGGGATGCCGATGTCGATGATAAAGAGTTTTCCAGTGTATCGGGCTCCTGGCAGCAGCATGTGGCCCAGCTTGGCAAATGCAAACGTGGCCGTGGCATCGGCCTTTACGCAGGTGCCGCATGGCTGGCCGGTTTCCGTGTGCAGGCCCGAGGCAATGTCTACGCAAAACACCGTCGCCGGCACCTGATTGATGAAATCAATGACGTCTCTGAAATACCCCTTTACCTCGGAGTCCAGGCCTGTGCCCAAAATCGCGTCAACTATCAGATGACATTGCGCGATTTCCTCTTTGTACCGGCTGAAGGTAAGGTCATCGGGCATTTCCGTGACGGGTATGCCCAGGGTTTCAAGATGCTTGAAATTGGCGGCCGCATCCCCCCTGAGCCGGTCCCGGGAAGCCAGCAGATACACGGCCGCGTCCACTCCGTGCTGGGCAAGATAGCGGGCGATCACGAACCCGTCTCCGCCGTTGTTGCCTTTTCCCGCGATAACCGCCACCCTGCGGCTGTAAATCTCCGGCCAGCTATCAAAAATGGCGCGCACCGCGCCGCGGCCGGCGTTTTCCATGAGCACCCGGCCGGGCAGGCCAAAAGTTTCAATGGTTTGCCGATCCATTTCCCGCATTTCATCGGCTGTCAGGATATACATCACAACTCCTTGATCAGGTTGCGCATTTCCCGCACGGCCTTTTCCATGCCCGCCAGGGCGGCCCTGGAGACAATGGAATGGCCGATGCTGAACTCGTCAATGGTCCGGGTGCCGGCAAACCATCCGATGGTGTTGTAGCAGAGCCCGTGGCCGGCATTAACACCCATCTTGAGCTCATGGGCCAGGTCAGCGGCATCTGTTATGGCGGAAAACCGGGCCTTTTTGTCCGCCGGATCAGAGGCCTCGCAGAATGCGCCGGTGTGGATTTCCACCATGTCCGCGCCGGTATCCGCCGAAGCGCGGATCTGTCCGGCATCCGGGTCGATAAACAGGCTTACCGGGATGGACGCGCTGTGCAGGGACGCAACGGCTTTTTGGGTGGCCTCTGCCAGGCCGCGCACGTCCAGGCCCCCCTCGGTGGTCAGCTCGGTTCGCTTTTCCGGGACCAGGGTCACCAGATCGGGCCCGAGGTCTGCGGCAATGGTGATCATTTCATCAGTGGCCGCCATTTCAAGGATGAGCCGCGATTGCACGGTTTTTCGCAGCAAATACACATCCCGGTTCTGGATGTGGCGCCTGTCTTCGCGAAGGTGCACCACAATGCCGTCAGCCCCGCCGAGTTCGGCCAGCACGGCCGCGTGCACCGGGTCCGGGTAAGCGGTGGCACCGCCCCTTGCCTGTCGCAGGGTTGCAATGTGATCCACGTTGACTGCCAGTCCGGCCATGGTGTTTTCCTTTTTTTGTCTTTGTTTCTGACCTGTTGTGTCAATCCGCTCAGGCCGGGGTGATCATCTGCTCCGGGTTTTCCGGCAGATTGGTTTTTTCCAAATGATCTGTCAGCGCCCGGCTTTTTTCCGCCATCTGCCGGGCGTCTGCTTCATTGGTTTCATGGTCGTATCCCAGAAGGTGTAAAATACCATGAATCAGGAGTTCAGTAAACCGCTCCGCCATGGTGTATTGCGCCTCCACGGCCTCTTTTTCCGCGGTCTGAAGCGAGATGATCACATCTCCGAGCAGCTCGGGCTGCACTTCCGGAAATTCCGGATCTCCCATGGGAAAGGCGATCACGTTGGTGGGCCCGGATCGGTTGAGGTATTGGCGGTTGATCTCTGTGATCTGTTCGTCGTCTGTTATCACAAGGGAGAGTTCGGCTTCAGCCTTGTCCAAGGCGTTTAAGAGTTCCCGGGCGGTCATCTGTATTTGATCCGTTGATATTTTGTAAAGACTCTGGTTGTCTGTGATCAGAACGGCCATTTTTTTCCTTTGCGCTGCCAGGGGTTTGTTTTTCCGGGTAATCGATTCTGTGATGATAGATTCCGGTCAGGATTTTCATGAAGCTTTTGGCGATATGGTGCAGGTCCTTTAATGTCAGGGGGCATTCATCAAGCTGGTTGTCTGAAAAGGTTTTGTTGATCAGCTGCTGCACCAGCCCCTGGATGCGCGAGGCCGTGGGATGCTCCACGGTGCGCGCGGCGGCCTCCACCTGGTCGGCCAGCATGACCAGCGCGGTTTCCTTGCTCTGTGGCTTGGGGCCCGGGTAGCGGAAGTTGTCAATATTGACCGGCTGGTCTTTTTTCTGTTTTTTTGCCTTTTCGTAGAAATAGCTGATCAGGCTGGTGCCGTGGTGCTGGCGGATGGCATCAATGATTTCCTGGCCCAGCTTGTTTGCCCGGGCCAGCTCCACGCCGTTTTTCACGTGCGAGATCAGAATCAGGCACGACATGGACGGGGCCAGCTTGTTGTGGATGTTTTTGCCCTCGCTCTGGTTTTCAATAAAGTGAAGGGGGTTTTTGAGCTTTCCGATATCGTGGTAGTATCCGCAAACCTTTGCCAGAAGGGGGTTGGCGCCGATTTCAGAGGCCGCTGCCTCCACCAGGGAGCCCACGATAACGCTGTGGTGATAGGTGCCGGGCGCCTCTAACATCAGCCGCCGCATCAGGGGCTGGTCCAGGTTTGACAGCTCCAGAAGCGTGCTGTCTGTGGTAAAACCGAATCCCATTTCCACCAGCGGGGCCACCCCGATGGTGACAATACTTGCGCTGATGCCGCCGATAAAGGCAAATGTCCAGTCCCAGAAAATTTCCGGCACTCCAAGGTTGAGGCTGTAGATATTGATGATGGCCACCAGGGCCATGTTAAACAGACCCAGCTTGGCCCCGGTTTTGATCAAATCCCTGCGGTGCCGGCAGTGGCGCGACCAGTAAGCGCCCATCACGCTGTTGATGAGAAAATACAAGCTCATGAGATAGGCGTTTTCAAACAGCAGGCCCGTGAGCAGGGCTGTGACAACGGCTATGGGAAATGCCAGGGAAAAGCCCATGAACTGGCAGATAATCATGGCCCCGGCTGCAAGGGGAATACCGTAGAACATGCTCGATGCGTTGAGCGAAAAGGGCATTTCATCAGCCAGGGAAACGGCCAGAGACAGCGATACCTGTGCAATCAAAAAGGCGCTGACCATAACCGCGGCCAGAAACAAAAGCCGGCCTGAGGGGTTGTGGGCTATTTCCGGGCGGTGGCGCAGATGGATGAGATAGGTGACCATCAGCAGGACAAAAATGATCAGCCCGGTGCCCATGGCTTTTCCCAGAAGCTGCTTTTTCCCCCCCTGCCGGGACACAGCCTGGAGTTTGAGCATATCGGTCTCTGAGATGCGCTGGCCTTCCCGCAGAATCATCTCGCCCTTCTTGATCTGATACATGATGGGCTTGATGGATTCTTCCGCGGCATCACGCCGTTTTTCGGTCTCACTTTTATTTAAGGTGATATTGGGCTGCACCAGGCGCTGGGTAAAGTCCACGATCAGATTGACCAGGTTGTATTCCATGCCCTTTAACATGGGATCGCCGATGATGCGCACCATGGTCTTGGCCTGGTCCAGGCTGTAGAACTGCCGCAGATTGGTAATGTGGCGCTCGTTTCCGCTGCCCACGGCTTTCAAGACAATGCCCCGGTCGTTTTCCCGCAGCAGCAGCTCCTTGTTGGAAACCACCCCGTTTGTCAGCACCTCGTTGAGAATCCGGTTTATCAATTCGGGGATCCTGGGGCTGAACTTTTCGTTGAACAGGATGCTGTAGGCGCCATTGCTGATGGAAATGCCCAGGGCCTTTTCAAACCCCTGCTTTTTCTCCCACACCTGCTTGCGGAGGTTCAGCTTCCGGGTGTTTTCCACGGCCTCTGACACCGCCTCGCCTTTCTGTTGGCCAAGGGCGGGGGGTTGTTCAAAAACCGCCCGGGGGATGGCAAAGGCCATGTTAACACGTTCTTTTAACTGGTCGACCAGGGAAACATCGTGGTCGTAGACCGTAAGTACCTGGTCCCGGCTTTCCTGCTGTTTTTTGCGGGTGGCCCGGCCGTCTTCAATAAAGAAGTCTCTGGCGGCCTTGATGTTTTCATCGGCAATGTCGCCAACCTGGTATGGGGTCTGGATGACAATGAGCTTGGGATAAAAGATCAGCGTGGAAACAAGGGTGGCCGCAGCCAGGATGCCAATGACGATCCATGCCGTCAAATTGGACTTTTTAACTGAAATGTCGGTGCGTTGAAAGATGTTCATGGGCGTCCTGGCAAGGAAGGCGGTTATTGCCTGTGGGTATCAGCGGTCGGGTTTTCACTGCGCTCGTAGGCGTCAATGATTTTCTGCACCAGTTTGTGGCGCACCACGTCGCGCTTGGAAAAAAACACAAATTCAATGCCGGCGATCCCGGCCAGCAGTTCTTTGGCCTCCACAAGCCCGGAGGCCCGGTTCTTGGGCAAATCGCTCTGGGTGATGTCTCCGGTGATCACGGCCTTGGAGTTAAACCCGATGCGGGTGAGAAACATCTTCATCTGCTCGGAGGTGGAATTCTGCGCCTCATCCAGGATGATAAAGGCGTCATTCAAGGTCCGGCCCCGCATAAAGGCCAGGGGAGCCACCTCGATGATCCCCTGCTCGATAAGCCCGCCGGCTTTTTCAAAGGGCATCATGTCATGCAGTGCGTCATATAAGGGCCGCAAATAGGGATTGACCTTTTCGGCCAGGTCTCCGGGTAAAAACCCAAGGGCCTCGCCGGCTTCCACCGCCGGCCGGGTGAGGATGATCCGGCTGACCTTTTTTCTGGCCAGGGCGGCCACGGCCATGGCCATGGCCAGATAGGTTTTTCCCGTTCCTGCCGGGCCGATGCCAAAGACGATGTCGTGGTTGCGCACCGCATCAATGTATTGTTTCTGAACCGGGCTCTTGGGGGTGATGGTGCGCCGGCCTGAAGTAATATAGACCGTATCCAGAAAGATTTCTTTTAATTTCACGCTGCAGTCCCGGCACAGCACATTGGCCGCGTAATCCACATCATTGGGATAGACCGGGTATCCTTCCTTTAACAGCCCGTAGAGCTGGTTTAAAATCTCGCAGGCCAGCTCGGCTGAAACAGAGTCGCCTTCCACGAGCACGCCGTTTCCCCTGGCATGGATCGACGCCCCGGAGGATTCGGCAATTCGCTGCAGGTTGGCGTTATGGGTGCCAAACAGGCTCCGGGCCAGGGCCGGGTCCGGAAAGGTTAATTCTGAGCGGGTTTTTTCCTGGTAATTCATCATAAGGTGCAGTGCAGTGCATAAAAAGTTTTATATCCGGGTTGTTATTTCCGGATGCTGTATACAGGTTTTGTATATCATGGGCAATTCATATTTTGCAATTGCCAAAATAAGCGCGGTTTGCCCGGAAAACGGGCTTGACGGCTTTTTCCCCCTCTGTTAGTCAACAAATTGATCCTTCTGCCGTTTTTAAAGAGGTTCCTATAATAATTATCCTGCGGGCCTTGTCAATAACCCGGCCTGCCCAAAAGGAATTTTGGGGATGAATCCGTTTGACATGGTCATTGTTGTCATTCTCAGTTACAGCATTATCCGGGGCGCGTTCCGGGGTGTGATCCGGGAGGTTGCGGCCATTGTGGGTGTGATCGGCGGATTCTACGCGGCCTTTATGCATCATGATCTCCTGGCCCCGCTGCTTTCCGGATGGATTGAGAATCTGCACTACATTTATATTGCCTCCTTTCTGATCCTGTTTTGCGCGTTTTTTCTGGCCGCCACCCTGGTGGGATTTTTGCTTCGTACGCTTCTTAAACTGATGTTGCTGGGCGTCATTGACCGTGTGCTGGGGGCGGTATTTGGGGCGTTAAAGGCCGTGGTCCTGGTTTCCCTGCTGTTTTTTCTCCTGATTACCTTTCTGCCCGCCGGCGGCAGGCAAATGGTGCATGAA
Source organism: Desulfobacteraceae bacterium (assembly GCA_021737045.1). Taxonomy (GTDB): domain Bacteria; phylum Desulfobacterota; class Desulfobacteria; order Desulfobacterales; family Desulfosalsimonadaceae; genus Desulfosalsimonas. The sequence goes on from JAIPES010000008.1 coordinate 27,895, forward strand.
TCGGTTATGGCCCCGCGCATTAACGCTGTTGCAGGGGGCGTGGCCCGGGTGATTCCCCGGGATGTCCGCCAGTCCGTGGCCCAAAGAATGCAGGAGCTGAAAACCGAGTGGGAGAAGAATCAATAAGGCCCTCAATTACGGACTGCATGCCGGAGTTGCGGTGTTTTGCCGGTAGCCGGCATAATAGATCCGGATCAGGGATTGGTGGCTGTTAAATGCGATTTCCGGCAGGCGGTCTTTGTCAAACCATGCGGCTTCATCTGCGTCATCGCCGGCCCGGGCGGTTCCGGAAAAGCTTCTGACCAGAAAGCCGATCATCAGGATGGCTTTGTAGAACCGGCCCTCGTTTGTGAGCACGCCCAGGAGCATGTCGATTTTCCCGCAAATGCCGGTTTCCTCGCACAATTCCCGCAGGGCCCCTTCCTCCGGGCTCTCCCCGGTTTCCAGAAACCCGCCGGGCAGACACCACCAGCCGGTTTTGGGCTCTATGTTGCGTTTTACCAACAGAATCCGGTCGTATTCGTCTGCCACCACAACACTGGTGGCCGGAACCGGGTTTTCATACACGGGAAGGGCGCATGCGCTGCAATACTGCCGCATGCGACCTTCGGTAAATTTTTCTGTGAGCCCCAGTCCGCAGTAAGGGCAGAATTTTTTTTCTTTCATGGATCAGTCTTCAAAATTGCCGGCTTCGCCCCGGTCGCGTTCAATTGCTGCACCCCGGTCCCGGATCCGGCTTTCGCTCCAGTTTTCCGGATCTTCCAGGCGCTGTGCCTTGGCTCCCGGGTCGTGGGAGCCGGCTGCAAGGATTTCTTCAACCGCAATGGGCGCGGTGTCCTTGCAGTTTAACACGTTGACCAGCATGTTGTAGACAAACTGCTCCACCCGCTCGGCCATTCGCAGGCGCACTTTTTTGGACTGGGCCAGCAGCCGGCTTTCAAACGGGAGGTTGAGTTTTTTGAAATCACCCTTTTTCAGGCCCTTGGATTCGGCATAGGCGGTCATTTCCTTCCACATGTCCTCGGTGACGCCCTGGTTTTCAACCTTGACGAAGTTGCCGTTGTCATCGAGCTTTGCATTGCCGTAATCGTTGACCTCCAGCCCCCAGGAAATCATCTGCAGGGCCGTGGCCACATTGGCCTTGGTGGTGCGGGTCTGCTCGGCGATTTTTCGCAGCCGGTCCGAGGAGTTTCCCGAGGTGCCGTGCTGGGCGCCCGATACCTTGTACGGGGCAAGGGCATCGTGGATCCTGGCGGTGAGCTCTATCTGGATGCCTTCGGAGGCCGCCTCAATGCCGTGGGTGGTGCCGTTGTTCAAGGCGATCCAGTCCGGAAACACGTCATGGGCGTTTAGTCCCTGGATCAAAAACAGGGCTTCCTCGGGGGTGGATAGGCCGGTTTTTCCTTTTATTTCGCCAACTTCGGTTTCATGTCCCGCCCATTTGGGCACATAGGGCCACAGTTGGAGGCTGGAAAGCAGGTTTTCCTCATCCGGCAGATGGGAGGCGTCAAGGGCAATGGAGGTCATGCCCGCATCAAATACACTGGGAATTTCCGTCTTTGCGGCTTCCACGTCTTCAGGGCCCTTGATGCCGTAATGGTCCGCGTGCACGGCCACGGGCACGGTGATGCCCATTTCATTGCAAAGATTGTCCACTATCCGGGCAATATTCCAGAAATTCACCCCGCAATAGGTGCTTTCAGATTTGGCAATCTCGATGATAATGGCGGCATTGGCCCGCTGGGCCGCCATGAGCGCGCCGCGGATGACAAAATAGTTTCTTCCGTTGGCGGCCATGGCAATGGCTTTTCCCTTTTTGAGCATGGCCCGGTCAATGAACTTGCCGCTGACAATCAGGGCTCTGGAATTGGGAAACAGTTCCACCACGTTGGGCGGCCGTCCGACCTGCAATGCCTGCGCAAAAGCGTCCTGGTAGTTTTTCATTGGTATCTCCCTTCTTATGGTCGCAAATAGGATTGTGTCTTAATCATCATTATTAACACGAAGCATGCCGGGCGCACGTACAAAAAATTATCCCTTTGGCGCTGTGTGGCTGCCGGTTACAGAATCGGCCCGGATCTGTTCCAGGATTTCAATGATCTCGTCGTGCTGCGGCTCCGGGGCAAACACCTCCCCCCAACCCTTCTGCATTTGAAATAAACCGTCATAGGCCGTGTCATGATGAGATCGCATGCGGTGGGGGATTGCGCGTTCCTTTAGAATCGATTCAAGCAGCTGGGCTTCAAACGGGTTTTCCAGGGCAGTGACTCGCTTGTAATCGGCATTTCGGGGCTCTTTGCCATCCATGGCTGCTTCCGTTGTATTTCCGTTGAAATCCGAAAGTTGAATATGGTATAGAATTTTTTTATATGGGCCTTACTATAAAGGCCCGGTATTTTTGCTGTCAATACATATATTGGGTGGGTTCATGGACAAGGTTCTGATTGTCGACGGAGACGAGGCCTTTCTGGAACAGACCAAAGCCGGTCTGGAAAAGGTCCGGCAGTTTCAGGTGCTCACCGCGGCTGACGGCCGTCAGGCGCTTTCACTCCTGTCAAAGCAGCCGGTTTCCGTGCTGGCTACAGATATTGAAACCCCGAGCCTGGATGCTCTGGAACTGCTTTCCTACATGTCCATCAATCACCCCCGGACCCCCTGCATTGTCATGACCGACCGGGGAAAACCCTGGTTTAAAAAGCGCATCAGCCAGCAGTCCTTTCTCTACCACCTGGAAAAGCCGTTTCAGGTGGGATCCCTGGTGTCGGCCATTTTTGTGGGGTTAAACCTTCGCGATGAAGGCGCCGGCGCCCAGGGCATGAACATGGCAACGCTTCTTCCCCTGCTGGAGCTGCAGCAGAAAACCTGCCGCATGAAGGTCAAGGCCGCAGGCAAGCGCATGGGGTTTTTGTATTTTGAAAACGGTGAGATCATTGATGCCCACTGCGGGGATTTGTCAGTGCAGGAAGCGGCCGGCCAGATCGCATCCTGGAACCGGATTTCCTTTTCCTTTTCAGACCTGCCCCGCCGCCGCACCCGCAGAAGGGTCAAAACCAAGCTCATGGATTTTGCCGAAGCCACCTGGAGCACCACTGCAAAACCCGCTGATCCCAATCCGGCTTCCGAGGCCTGGGGCGACGGGGAAAAAGCCCGCACCTTTGAAGAGGATTTCGAGGTCATCGAGCTTGTGGAGGAGATTGAGCCGGATCCGGAAGAGCCGGAATACGGGGCTGTTGATGAAGCTGAGGTGGTGCAGAATTGCCGGGACGTGGTAAAACAGATTGCCTCCATCCTGGAGCAGTCCGAAGAAACCCGGGATTTTCAGATGATTGCGGTGGTTGATGACCGCCTGGCGTTTCAGGCCCTTCAGTACGAGGGCCCAAAAAAACCCGACACCCGCGCCCTGACCCAAAAGCTGGCCCCGTTTTTTAACACTGCTGCGCCCGCGGCCAAAAGTGCAGGCCTTGGCCCGGTTTCCGGGCTGACCCTTCACGGGGAAAACGGCGTTCTGGTGGTCCAGGAACTGGCTGTGGAGCCCGGCCAGAGCCCGCTGTGGTCCCTGGTGCTGTGCGGTCCCCGGTGCAACTGGTATTTTGTCAAAACCTGTCTGGAATCGCTGATTTAACTTTTGACGGCGCCATAAAAAGTCCAATATCTGTGTTACGCGCAATTTCTCAGAATTTCACGTACGGATAAGTACGCTGCATTCTTCGAAATTGCATAAGCCTTGATCTTGAACTTTTTATGGCGCCGTCTGAAATCAGAGTTCTTTCCTTTCAGCCCACGGTTACGGCAATACCGTTTAACACGGCTGTGGCAGACAGGGGATCCACTGCCGCCGGCACAATCCGGTTGGTGTTGACACCCGGATTTGTCCCAGCCACCTGCATCTGCATTCCTTCCATGTCATGGCCCCATCCGTGGGGCAGGCTCACCACTCCTTCCATGACCCGGTCCGTGATTTCCATGGGCGCGCTCACGCTGCCGGCATCTGATGTGATCCGGGCCGTCTTCCCCTGTTTGAGTCCCAGCCGGGCGGCGTCTGCGGGGTTGACCTGCAGGGTGCACGGGTTTTTTGCCGATAAAGCCGGTATATTGTGCATCCAGGAATTGTTGGTGCGAAGGTGCCTCCGGCCGATCAGGCGCAGGGGCCGGCCCGTGTCTGAACTGTTTTCTTCCGGATTTCCCAGATCTGCCATGGCTTTTTGAAATACGTCGGCAAACAAATGGATTTTTCCGTCCGGGTTGGAAACAGCGCTGTCAATCCAGGATTCAAGGGGGCCCAGGTCCACGCCCCTGGGGTTGGCAAGCAGTTTGTCCAGGCTCAGCCCGTCTGGTTTAAGGCCGAAATTGTCTCCGTAAGGGCCGATGCGCAAAAGCAGGTCCAAAACCCGTTCCGGTCCACTGCGGCCGGAAAGCATGCCAATCAGGGAGTCAGGGCTGACCCCGGCTTTTTGCTCTCCGCCCATGGCCGAAATCACGCCGGCTGCCAGCTGGCTGACCATGGCATCGGCAATTTCACCCGGATCGGCCGACGCCCCCCGGCCCTGGCCGATCAGGGCCAGGTGGGCCAGAATTTCCCATTTGTCTTTTTCTTCCGGCCTTTTTTCAAATATCGGCGGGCAATAGGCTGTAAAATTGCGCACAGACAGGCCGTGGAAGAAAACGTCGTAGTGACCGTGGCTCAAGATCGAGGCCGGCGGCAGGATTACATTGGCCCTGCGGGTGGACTCGTTGATGTAGTAGTCAACACTGACCATGAAATCCAGCCCGGACATGGCCGCATCCAGCCGGTCGCTTTCAGGCACGGCCACCACCGGATTGCCGGCCACTGTGACAAGGGCCCGGATTTGTCCGTCGCCCGGGGTTTCCATCTCTTCGGCCATCATTGCCGCCGGCAGTTCACCGCAGACTTCCGGTGCATCCGACACCCTTGAGTGCCACCGGCCGGTGGCAAAGCCCTTTCTGGCAATGCTGCCGTCAGGCACGTGGGCGGCTTTGGGAAAACCCGTGCCGCCTTTGGCATCCAGGTTGCCGGTGAGGATGTTGATGACTTCGATGAGCCAGGAGCAAAGGGTTCCAAAGGCGGCGGTGCAGGTTCCCATGCGGCCGTAGACCGCACATTTATCGGCCTGGCCGATTTTTTCGGCCAAGAGGGTGATCTCATCTTCGGCCACCCCGCACAGGGGTGCGGCCGCCTGGGGGGTCCAGGGGGAAACGGCTTCCTTGAGGGCGGAAATGTCTGCGGGATCCAGAAAATCAGATAGATGCCCGGGCCTGACCCTGTCTTGGGCAAACAGCACGTTGATAATGGCACACAGCATGTACACATCTGTTCCCGGCCGGATAAACAAATGCTGGTCTGCGGCCTCTGCGGTTCGGGTTCTGGCCGGGTCGATGACAATCATTTTGCCGCCCCGGTTCTGCAGATCCCGGACCCGGCCCGGCATGTCCGGGGCGGTCATGAGACTGCCGTTGGAAACATACGGGTTGGCCCCGAAGACCACAAACAAATCCGTGCGGTCGATATCCGGCACCGGGATTCGGCCCGGGTGCCCGTAGAGCCATCCGCAGGCGGCCATCTTGGGCATCTGGTCCACCGTGGAGGCGGAGTAGAAGTTTTTGGTTTTAAATGCCTTTGCCATGGGGCGGACAAACAGGCCGCCGGCCATGGTGTGGGTGTTGGGGTTGCCCAGGTATATGGCCACGCTGTCGTTTCCATGGGCCTTTCGGATGCGGGTGAGATTTTCTTCCACCAGGGCCAGGGCCTCGTCCCAGTCCGCCTTTCGAAATTGGCCGTTTTCCCGGATCATGGGGGAGGTCAGGCGGTCCGGGTCTTCGTGGAGGTCTTTTAGGGCAATGCCCTTGGGGCAGCAAAATCCCTTGCTCATGGGATGCTGCTGATCTCCCCGGATTTTTTCCACGCGGTTTTCCGACAGGGTGATTTCCAGGCCGCAGCCGGCCTCGCACAGGGGACAGGTCCGAAAAGCAGTGGTTTGGGTCATTTTTGCTCCTGCAAAAGAAGTAGATGGTTGGCAATGGATTGCTGGCAATAGCGCCGGATGCAAACGAAACAAAAAAAAAATCATACCACGTCGAAAGTGAAAATCAAAAGCGGAAAAAGAGATTAAGGCTTTTATAACAATGACCTTGGAAAAATACGGCTTTCCGGTTTTTCGCATGGGCAGGGGTGGGGCGGGTTTGTTTGCCTGCGGATCGCTTTGGCCGATTGTCCCGGGGCTTTGGCTGGAATTTCAAAAACTCGGGCTGATCGCCCTCAGACAGTTTGAAATTCCGGGCGCCAAAGCCCCGGGACAATCTTTTGGCCAAACCGCTCCAATGCAGTCAAACAAACCCGCCCCACCCCTGCCCATGGTCCACCCGATGCATATTTCAGGAATTCGTGTGCTGGAGAGCTTTGCAGTAAATCCCGGGATTGAGGTGAAACAAGACCCTGAGATGCAGGGTGGTGTATGGGCTCAGCGCTGCCAGGCAAGCTCGGGGCCGGGGGCGGTTTTTGAGGCGACATTGACCGTTTCCGGGAAAAATTCAGCCAATGCCGGAGCGAGCAAATTTCAAATTGTTTGAGGCCGGCAGGCCGAGTTTTTGAAATTTCCGCGGAGGCATTGGATGAATCCCGGAAACGGTCAGGAGCAAAAAAACCGGCCCCGGCCGCGAACTTGCCTTCCTATAGATCTGGGGTTCCGGAGTTTTTGGCCGGTTTATGCCGCAGGCTTGTCACCCTGCAGGCGTTGCGTTTTGGAAAGGGGCGTATTATGATGCCTTGGGGTTTTTGGGATTAAATTGCAACCGGTTGTGGTGGATGAACATGCGTTTTTTCAGGGACGGAAATCTGCTGATCCTGCTTGCGGTGGTCATGTTTGCGGTCACCGGCGGCAGCCTTGTGGGGCCGATTCTGCCGGAAATGATCAATCTGGAGGGGGCCACGGGCAGAAACGTGGGCCTGGCGCTGAGCGCCTACACCTTTGCCGCCATGTTGGCCACCCCGCTTCTGGGGCCGGTGGCTGACCGGTTTGGCAGAAAAAAGGTGATTGTTCCCTCGGTGATGCTGTTTGGGGCGGCCGGACTGCTGATCACCTTTACCCGGTCGTTCTGGGTTTTGCTGGTATGGCGGGCCCTTCAGGGAATCGCCGTGGGCGGCATGATGAATACCGTGGTGGCGGCCATCGGGGATATGTACGAGGAGCCGGACCGGACCCGGGCCATGGGATACCGTATAACGGTGCAGGGGCTGACAAATGCCACCGTGCCGTTTGTCTCCGGAGCCATTGCCGTGTTTGCCTGGTTTCTGCCCTTTTACATCCACGCTTCAGCCATTGTGCTCGCGCTTGTTGCAGGGTTTCGGCTAAAGGAGCCGGGCAGAAGCGCCCGGACCCCGGGATACATGATCAAGGCCATGGCCGCCATTGCCAACACCCGGGCGGTCTGGCTGTTTTTTTCAAATTTTATGGGATTTGTTCTGCTCTACGGCATTGTGGTCTACATGCCGATCCTTGTGGTGCGCGATTTCGGGCTCACGACCCTGCATTCCGGGCTGGCCATATCGGCTGCCGCCGGAGTATCGGGCCTTGTGGCCTCCCGGGCCGGGACCGTGAGCCGGCATTTTTGCGAGCAAACCCGGGTGATTTGGGGATTTGCCTGCTGCGGGATCAGCCACTTGCTGACGGGCTTTGCCGGAAGTTATCCGCTTCTGCTGGTGTTTATGGGGGTGTGGGGCCTGGGATTCGGGGTTTTGATGCCCACGCTCAATTCCGCTGCCGCCGGTTTGGTGGCAACTGAGCTGCGCGCCGGGGTTCTGTCGGTGTTCACCCTGTTGATTTACCTGGGCCAGACCGTATCCCCGCTGTTTCTTGCCCTGTTTGTAACAGATACCGCCGTACGGGGTGCATTTTTTGCCGGAAGCGCAATTGCGGTGATTCCGTTTTTGTTTGCCGTTTATATGCGCATATTCGGGTCCCTGCCGGCCCGCAGCCCCTAAAAGGCGTTTTACGGCACCGGCATGACTGCAAAAATAAACGTGCTCCAGATGCAGTGGGAGATGATCACCGGGGACAGATCCTTGAACCGCCAGTACATAATGCCCCAGAAGGCCCCGGCAACACCGGCTGCGGCCGTGAGCATGAAGTTGCCCGAGCTGATGTGCACGCCCGCGTAACAAAGGGTTGCCAGCAGCCATCCGCCTGCCCCGCCGAAGCGCACCATGAGCTGGCGCTGCAGATAGCCCCGCCAGTAAATTTCCTCGCACGGCCCGGTGATGAAAAAAAGCAAAAGAATGATGACCCATTGGGGCGTGCCTTCGCCTTTGTCGTAAATGGCGCCGATCTGGTCGCCGGCAAAGGGCAGCAGGGCCGTTGAAAGGGTTTTTCCGGCCCAGAAAAGCAGATACAGCAAAGCCGCAGATATCAGGCCGATGGCAATGCTGCGCCAGTTAATGCGAAAATCCATGAGCCGGGCGGGCTGGAGGATAAACGAGAGCACAGCCAGGACAAAAGCGGAAAACGCGATTTTAAACCAGAACACTCCGAACTGCAGGTAAAAGGTCATCCACCACAGCAGGGCGGCAATGACCACGGTTGCGGCCACGGGTTTCCAGGCAAAGCGGTATTGATTCATAAAAGGGCCTCGGCAATCAGAGAGATCAGCAGCAGCACGCCAAACACCGTGTCGAGCCGGGCTGTGCGAGCATCTGCGTCTTTGGGGATTTTTTCCGACATGATCCGCAGGATACTGACGGCAATGGGTACGGAGAAAAACACCATCAAAGACCACCACGAAAGAATCCCGGCGAGAATCATCACCAGAATGCTGAGGTAAGCTGCGGCAATCAGGGCGAAATACAGGTAAAATCCCTTTTGCGCCCCCAGCACGATGGCGATTGTGCGGATGCGGCGGCTTTTGTCATGGGCGATATCGCGCAGATTATTGGCCAGCAGCACCAGGGCCACGATGGTGCCAAAGGGGATGCTGATCCACAAGGCATGGGCGCTGAATTGTTGATGCTGGACATAATAGGTGCCCTCCACCATGAGCGGTCCCCACATGAGAAACACCGAAAATTCCCCCAGGGCGATATACTTGTAGCTCACCGGCGGGGCCGTGTAGGCCAGGCTGGCCAGCACGCCCACAACGCCGATGGCCAGAATCGGCCAACCCCTTTCGGCGGCCAGCCACAGGCCGATGCCCGCGCCAATGGCAAAAAGCAGACAGGATGCCGCAAGCACGCTTTTGGGCCGCAGTTTTCCCTCCACCAGTGGGTGGGGCCGGTACTGGGCAGTGGCGGCCTCAACCGTGTCCACGCCCTTTTGCACGTCATAATAGTCATTGATCAGGTTTGTGGCGGCATGCAGAAAAACCGCACCCAGCAGAGTGACGGCAAAAAGCGTCCAGGAAAAATGCCCGTCAATGGCCGCCACAGCTCCTCCCACGCCGATGGAAATGGTGGTCATGATAAACGACCAGGGGCGGCTGGCCAGAAACCAGTTTCGGTAAAGTTCCGTCACTTGCAAAAAAACCTGTTGTTTGGCGTCAATCCGGCAACATCCGGAAATCCCCGGATTTTTGATAAACAGGAACCATACGCCAGGCACACCCGGGCGTCAAGCGCAAAAATCCCGATACCCGGAAGCCTGCCGGCAGCTTCTGTGCTGCAGCCGGCGGAAAACCCCTTTCATAGGCAGTTTCTATGATTGTGAAAAGTTTGATCGAAATTAGCGATTTGACACATAAATCATCTTGATCATAGATATATCTCAAAACTCAGGGGGCTGCGGAGGCGGCCACACAGAAGTGATGTGTCTTAACCGAGCGCCGGAAAAGGGGTGACTGAATGAAAAATGTTTTTGCCACAAGATGGGGGATCATAGCTGTGGGCGCGGTGATCGGAGCGGGGGCCGCGATGCTTCAGTATCTTGGAAATCCGGGCAACATGGGCATCTGCGTTGCCTGCTTTGAAAGAGACATTGCCGGGGCCGTGGGCTTTCACAGGGCTGCTGTGGTGCAATACATGCGGCCGGAAATCATCGGTTTCGTGCTGGGGTCCCTGGCCGCGGCCCTGGCTTTTAAGGAATTCCGGCCGCGGGGCGGATCAGCGCCCATTGTCCGGTTTTTTCTGGGCGTGTTTGCCATGATCGGAGCCCTGGTGTTTCTGGGATGCCCGTGGCGGGCCATGCTTCGGCTGGCCGGCGGGGATGGAAATGCCATTTTGGGGCTCATCGGGCTGGTTGCCGGCGTCTGGATCGGTACGCGGTTTTTGAAAAAAGGCTACAGTCTGGGCCGGACCCAGAAGCTCGCTCCTGCGGCGGGCTGGGTGCTGCCGGCTGTTTTTGCCGCTCTTTTTGTGCTCATGCTGATCTATCCCCGGGCAGAAGGCGTGGAGAAAACCGGGATTTTGTTTTACAGCGTCAAGGGCCCGGGTGCCATGTACGCCCCCCTGGCGGTTTCTGTTATCGCCGGCCTGGTTATCGGTTTTATCGCCCAGAGAAGCCGGTTTTGCACCATGGGTGCGTTCCGGGACCTGATCTTGTTTAAGCAGGTGCATCTGTTTTCCGGTGTGGTGGCCCTGGTGATCTCCGCCGGGCTGGTCAACCTGATCCTCGGCCAGTTTCAACCGGGTTTTGCCGGCCAGCCCGTGGCCCATACCCAGCATGTATGGAACGCCATGGGTATGGTGCTGGCGGGTCTGGCCTTTGCTTTGGCGGGGGGGTGTCCGGGCCGGCAGTTGTTTTTGTCCGGTGAGGGCGACGGGGATGCGGCCATATTCGTGCTGGGCATGATCGTGGGCGCGGCTGTCTCCCACAATTTCGGCCTGGCCAGTTCGCCTGCCGGCGTGGGGCCCCACGGGATTGCCGCGGTTGTCATCGGCCTGGCTGTCTGCCTGGTCATCGGGTTTACCATGAAACAGCCCCAAACAGGAGGCGCAAGATGAGCCAAACAGTGGATGCACGGGGGCTTTCCTGCCCCCAGCCGGTTTTGATGGCCCTGGATGCCATCAAAAGATCACAGGAGGCGGAAATGGAGGTGTTCGTGGACACCGAGGCCTCCCGGGAAAACGTCAGCCGGGCCGTTGAAAGCCAGGGATGGAAAGTGGAAAGCATTGCCACCGAAGGGGAAACCTTTCGCCTGGAAATCCGGAAAGCCGCAAAATAAGGAATCCATATTTGGGACTGTTTTCCTTTTTTCGCAAAGAGAACAAACAGCCTCCGGTCTCTCTGCGGGACAGGGGGATTCTGGTGTTTGAAAACACCAGCGAGGTGATCGGCGCGGAAAATGTTCTGAAAAAGGGTGGCTGGCGCATCCGGGTCATGGGGCCGCCCCCGGAAATCCGCACCGGCTGCGATCTGGTCATCGAGTTTCCCCTGGTTTCGGAACTGGAAATCGTCCGCACCCTGGAAGAAGCCGAAATCATGCCGCTGCAGGTGGTTGCCGTGTCAGACGGGCTGCTTGAACCGGTCAATGTTTTTTTTACCACTGATTACGGCGATTTTCTGATGGTTCAGGCCGCCAACATGAAAATCACCGTGGACAAGCGGGATTTGACAGTGGTCAATATCTCGGGCGGGGGTTGTCCGGACGTGCCGTATTTAGCGGCGCAAATGGTGGGCCGGCGGCTTGACCAGGTCCCGGAGCCGCGCAGCATCGGCCATACCCTGTGCGGATATTCCCTGCAGCTGGCCTTTGAGGAGATCACGCGAAAATGTTTGCCCTAGTGGGAACAGTGCCCGAGCATGACTTTCCCCTGGTTTGCGGGCAGGCCCGGGTCTCGGAACAAAACCTGCTTATTGACAATCATTGCGTTGCGGTAAACCGCGGGACACCGGCACTTCTGGCAACCGCGGCAAAGGCGTGCGCCTTTTTTGGCGCAGATCCGCCCATGGCTTATCTGGCCGGGGATATCGGCAGGGGCGGGGGAAGCCGCAAGGTCTATGCGTATCTGGAGCAAATCCTCGGCCAATGCCGCTATGAAAGCATAACGTTTCATTACATCCAGCCGGATGTGGACTGGCACAACAGGGTTTTGTTTGCTGTTGAAAACATGCATCCGCGCCCGGTGCTGATCGCGGATGCCGGGTTCATGTATGCGGCCAAGATGAGCGGCCAGGCGGCCGCTTATGACGTGTTCACCCCGGATATGGGGGAACTGGCTTTTCTGGCGGATCCGGAAGCTCCCCACCCTTTTTATACACGGGGATTTATTTTTCATGAACCGTACAGGGCAAAGGAACTGATTGCATCAGCCTATGCGCACGGCAACGCATCCAGGTATCTTCTGGTCAAGGGGAAAACCGATATTGCCGCAGATGAAAACGGCATTTCTGACACTGTCAGCCAGCCTGTGGTGCCTGCCATGGAGGCCATCGGCGGCACCGGCGATATTATCACCGGCCTGATTGCGGCTTTTACCGGCCTGGGAAAAGATCCGCTGACAGCCTGCATTCAGGCATCGGCTGTCAGCCGCCTGGCCGGAAAACTGGCAAATCCCGATCCCGGAACCCGGGTCATGGACATCATTGAGCAAATACCCGACGCACTGAAGCGGTTTTTTGAAGAAAAATGAATAGGTTGGACAAATCTGTAAAAATCACCCCGCAGATGACCGTGCTTGACGTGGTCAGCCACTACCGAAAGACAGAAGCCGTGTTTAAGCGCTACGATGCTGCGGCCGGAGAATGCATCTGCTGCAATGCCCTTTTTGACTCCCTGGGCGATATGGCAGACAAATATCGTCTGGATCTTGCCCGGCTGATCACGGATCTGGAGCAGGCCGTCCGGGAGGATTGAAGAAATCGACTTTTCTTTTAAGCAACATCAGAAAGGAGTTTTTTTATGTTCCGCAGAATCACTTTTGTTTTTCTCTGTTTGTGTACGGCTGTTTTCAGCCTCCAGCCGGTATGGGCCGGGTCATCTGGTTTATCGGCGTTTGACGGGTTGTCCGGCAGGTTGACCATTGCCGGCGGCACGGCGCATATCCCGGTGATGAAACAGGCCGCCCGGCAGATCATGCGTCATAATCCGGATATCGCCATCACCGTGGCCGGCGGCGGCTCCGGTGTGGGGGTCCAGAAAGTCGGTGCCGGTCTGGTGGATATCGGAAACACCGGCCGGGCATTGAGCGATGAAGAGCGCGACAAGTTCGGGCTCAAATCCTATGCCTTTGCCGTGGACGGTGTTGGCCTTGCTGTTCATCCGGACAATCCCCTAAACAATTTGAGCAAAGACCAGGTTAAAGGCATTTTTGCCGGCGAGATTGGTTCCTGGAAGCAAGTTGGGGGAGCTGATCGGCAGATCAACCTGTATACCCGGGATGAGGCCAGCGGAACCCGGAGCGTTTTCTGGAAAAAAGCCCTGGACAAGGACCCGGTGGCCGTGGAGGCCAATGTGATCCAGTCCAACGGGGCCATGAAAGTGGCGATCTCCAGGGACCCTGATGCCATCGGCTATCTCAGCATCGGTCACATGGACGACTCGGTTTCCGGGGTGGCCATCGACGGTGTTTCCCCCACCCGGGAAAACGCCAAAGACGGGTCTTATCCGGTGGTGCGGAAACTGTACATGAATACAAAGGGCGAGCCCGGCAAGCTGGCCAGGGCGTTTATTGATTATCTGCAGGGTCCCCGGGGCGGGCAAATCGTGTCTGAAAACGGCTTTATTCCCGGCGGGCAATAAGGTTTCCGTAACATCAGGATTGGGTTTGGCGTGCATTTTTCGGAAACCTTCAGCCGCATGCTGCTTTATACAGCCGCAATTGTCAGCATGGCCTGCGTGATGGCGGTATTTGCTTTTCTGGTGTATTTTGCCTGGCCGGTATTGGCCGGCGGTGAATGGAAGGATTTGCTCAGTTTGAACTGGCGGCCTTTCCAGGCTCACTACGGGATCCTTCCCATGATCCTGGGATCAATGTATCTCACCGTACTGGCCATGCTGGTGGCATGCCCCCTGGCCGCCGGGGTCTGTCTGTTTTGCTCCGGGCTCGGGCCGGGGCCGGCGGCAGGGGCGGTCAAAGCCCTGGTGCGCTTTATGTCCGGCATCCCCACGGTTGTTTACGGGTTTGTTGCCGCCTTTACCCTGGTGCCGTTTCTGCGCAGTCATTTTTCAGGCAGTACGGGCTACTGCCTGCTTGCTGCAGGCCTGATCCTGGGTTTTCTTATATTGCCCACCATCGTGCTCATCGGGTTAAGCGCCCTGGAGCGGGTGGATCAGGAGCTGTCTTTGACCTGCAGCGCCCTGGGGCTGTCCAGGGTGCAATCGCTGATTCATGTGATTTTTCCGGCTGCATGGCCCGGGCTTTTGGCTGCGGTGCTGCTTGGCTTTGCCCGGGCGGTGGGAGACACCCTGATTGCACTGATGCTGGCCGGAAATGCACCCCAGCTTCCCGGTTCCCTGTTTGATTCCATCCGGACCCTCACCGCCCATATTGCCCTGGTGGTGGCCACCGACAGCCAAAGCCAGGCCTACCGCTCGGTTTTTGCAGCCGGATGCCTGCTGTTTTTCATTGCAGCAGCGGTCAATATCACCGTCTTCCGGGTGCGGCAAAAATTCGGGGGGCTTTCGCGTGACGGGTAAAGACAGGCTGATCTCCTTTTTTGCCTGGAGCTGTGCCCTGGTGACAACAACCGTGGTCTGCGGCCTGCTGGGCTTTATCGCCTGGCAGGGCGGGGCTGTGCTTGGCCCGGCGCTGTTTTTTGGAGACGCCCCGGCATGGGCGGCCATTTCCGGTCAGGTACCGGTATGGGACGGAATATGGCCGGCATGCGCGGGAACGCTTGTTCTGGTTCTGCTGGCCGCAGCCCTGGCCCTTCCCTTTGGCCTGGGCTGCGGATTGTATCTGGCAGTTCTGGCAAAGGGGCGGAAAAAGGCGTTCTGCAGCCTTTGCATCAATCAGCTGGCCAGCACACCGTCCATTGTCATGGGCCTTTTCGGCTTTGCCATGATTCTTTTTCTGCGCCGGACCTTTCTGCCCGGGGCCAATACCTGTCTTTTGCTTGCAGGAGTTTGCCTGGCGGTTTTGATTCTGCCGTATATCGTGCGCGCCACCCAGAATGCCGTGGAAGCCATCCCCCTGACCCAGCGGCTCATCGGCCCGTCTTTGGGTTTGACCCTGTGGCAGAACATCGTCCATTGTATTCTGCCCCAGGCCTCCAGGGGGATTTTGGGAGGTGTGATTCTGGCCGTGGGCCGGGCGGCCGAGGATACGGCCGTGATTCTTTTAACCGGTGTTGTAGCCAATGCCGGACTTCCCCGGGGGGTGCTGGGGCCTTTTGAGGCCCTGCCGTTTACCATCTATTATCTGGCGGCTGAATACCGGAACCAATCCGAACTGGAGATTGGATTTGGCGCCTGTCTGGTGCTTTTGGCCCTGACCGCTTCACTTTTTGTGTCTGCACGATGGATTCAGCGGAAAATCGAAAATACATGGTCTTAAAAACAAAAAAGCCGTTTCTGGAGACAAAAGATCTGACTGTCGGTTTTGGCGGGCAGGTGGCGCTCGACGGAGTCAGCCTGGCTGCGGATGCCGGGGGAATCGTCTGTCTGCTGGGTCGTTCGGGTTCCGGAAAAACCACGTTTCTGCGCACATTAAACCGGCTCAACGATGAAATGGGCGCTTACACCAAAGGATCGGTGAATCTTTTTATGGACGGCAGGTGGTGCGATATTCTCGCACCCCGCACCGACCTGCTCAACCTCCGGCGCAAGGTGGGCATGGTATTTCAGACGCCCAACCTGATGCCGGTCTCCATTGCCAAAAACATTCTTGTTCCCCTCAGGCTTACCTCCGGGCTTGGTAAAAAACAGTGCCGCGCCCGGATGCACAAGGTGCTGGAGCAAACACAGCTTTGGCAGGAGGTCGGCCACCGGCTCGATGAGCCGGGGCTTTCCCTGTCCGGCGGCCAGCAGCAGCGTCTTTGTCTGGCCCGCTGCCTGGCCCTGGAGCCGCAGATTCTGCTTTTGGATGAACCCACGGCATCTCTTGATTTCAAAGCCGGCCGGCGCATCGAGGAACTGCTGATCCACATGGCCCGATCCTATCCCATGCTGGTGGTCTCCCACAGCCCGGCCCAGGCAGAGCGTCTGGCGCAGGCCGCCTTTGTTTTTGAATCCGGCAAAGTGGTGCACAAACTGGACAAAGCAAGCATTCACCGGCATCTGCTCGAAGAATGCATCACCGGCTCTGCGAAATGAGCCTGTCCGGTAAGATTGTCCCGGCTTTTATGCCGCCTGGAAAATGGTCTTTGCATCGAAAGTTTCCATGACAAGCGGCTATAACATAGAAATTAACAATTTGAATACATGAAAATTTCTATGATAATGCATGAGCTTTCATCAATCAGGTTTTGATGGCGCCGTAAAAGTCCAATATCTGCGTTACGCGCGATTTCTCAGAATTTCACGTACGGATAAGTACGCTGCATTCTTCGAAATTGCCCAAGCCTTGACCTTGAACTTTTTACGGCGCCATCTGAAAATCGACTTTTTACGAGCGCATCAGGTTTTAAGCAGGCACTTGGCGGAAACCGAAAATTAAAACGGCTTTAAAGGAGTCAAATATGAGCAACGATTACCGCCCCATGTGGGAAGAGCTGGGTTTGGATCCGGATGCGCACGACGCGCTGCTAAATGTTTTAAACCAGGGCTACGGCGATATTTACCTGTCCCAGCAAAACCGGCCCGAAACCATGGGATATTTTGATTTTGTCATGAGCGAGGTCCACGGCCTGCGCATCCGCGAGCTTCTGGATGAAAAGGACCAGGGCCGGAAAATCGTGGGCTCATACTGTTTGTTTGTGCCAGAGGAAATCGTGCTGGCCGCAGGCGCCACCCTGGTGGGCCTGTGCTCGGGTGCGGATTTTGCCCTGGAAGAAGTGGAAAACTGGCTTCCCAGAAATACCTGCGCGCTGATCAAGTCGTCTTTCGGGTTTAAGCTGGGAAAGGTGTGTCCCTACCTGGAATGCGCGGATATGATTGTTGGCGAAAACACCTGCGACGGCAAGAAAAAGGCCTATGAAACCTTTTCAGGTCTGGTGGAAAACCTCTATGTCATGGATCTGCCCCAGGTCAAGTCAGATCCCGGAAAGGCGCTTTTGGCCGCTGAATTTGACCGGTTCCGGCAGGCCATGGAACATCTCACCGGAAAACCGATCACGGCCGAATCCCTGAAATATGGAATTGAAACCGTCAATGCCAAGCGCGCGGCCCTGCATCGTCTCTATGCCCTGCGGCATGCCGATCCCGCCCCCATATCGGGCCTGGATGCCCTGCTGGCCAATCAGGTCTCGTTTTACGACAACCCGGCCCGGTTTACCGAATCCGTGCACAAGATCTGCGATGAACTGGAAAGCCGGATCGCGGAAAAAAAGGGGGTGTTTCCGGAAAAAACACCGCGGATTCTGGTTTCGGGCTGCCCGCAGGCCGTGCCCAACTGGAAGCTGCACCATATTGTGGAGACTTCCGGCGCGGTGATCGTTGGAGAGGAATCCTGCGTGGGCGAGCGCGGCACCCGCAACCTGACCGATGATACGGGCGGGACCCTGGAGGAAATGATGGAAGCCATCGTGGACCGGTATTTTCAAATCGATTGCGCCATTTTCACCCCAAACGCCGACCGGCTGGATCATATCCGGCAGATGGCCGCCGATTACAAGGCCGATGCCGTGATCCACTACAGCCTCCAGTTCTGCCAGCCCTATCTCATGGAATCATTGCCTGTGGAAAATACCCTGAAGAATGAAGGCCTTCCTGCCCTGCGCATTGAAACCGACTACAGCATGCAGGATGCCGGCCAGCTCAAAACCCGCATCGAGGCATTTATCGAGCAGTTGAGATAAGATGCAGGGCCGTGTCAATTTGGACAAACCCGGGAGGAAATGATTGTTTTAATCCGGTTCTACTACAAAATTGACATGATCACTTTGGCCGCTTTGATCGGTGACGCTTAACTGGTGGTAGCCGGGTGGGGGTAATGACAGGGATAGGCCGGGGCCGCGTTCGGGCAGCAATTCTCCATTCAGGAACCAATACCAATCCGGCTGCCCGCCCACTGCGTGGACGCTGATTTGGGGCTGCTCCCGGGTGGCTGGGTGCTGTTTGAAATGAAAACCCTGGCTTAAACCCTGAATCCGCAATGGCGTTGGGGGCAGCAGGTTTTTGGCCAGCTTGCAGCGCGGATCCAAACCGGGCAGGCGTTCATGGGTGCGCCAAGCCCTGGGAATATAGTTTTGCAAGGGGTCCGGCCAGAGAGGTATGCGTCGGGTCCGGATTTGTTCCAGGCAACCCAGACCTGCTCTTAAATTGCTGTCAGCCGCCACCTGAAAACTTAGCCATGGCCGGGCGTTTTGGCGAGTCTGGTCCTTGGTGGACATCAGTGTCAGAGGCGTTCTGCCGTCGATAATCCAGGCGGTGCGGCTCCGGTCGCACAGGTCTGTTTCCGGCTTTCCGGTGGGCCAGCAGATCGCGCGGGCGGTGACATTGTCAGGGCGGCGATGGGCGGTGTGCTCACCCGGGGGCATACGACCTGCCATTGCCCGCAGCAGCGGCACCGCCGTCAAGCGGCCGTTATGCCCTGCCATCGCGGCATTGTCCGGATGGCCGACCCAGACGCCGAGGGTGTGGTGCTCTGTGACCGCCAGGGCCCAGGTATCCCGAAATGCGGAGCTGGTGCCCGTCTTTATGGCCAGTGGTCTGCTGTTGTGGTTTTTCCGATCGCCCCGGAGGAGGATCTGCCGTATTATCCAGCTTGCGGACGGGGTAAGCAGCGGCTTGCTGACCACAGGGTCACGCGGGCAAAGACGCGGCACCAGGACATCGCCGCTGTTGCCCAGTGCGCTGTAAAGGCCGACCAATCGCTCCAGGTTGATGGAAACGCCCCCCAGGGCGATTGCAAGACTCGGTCCTGCCCCGTCCGGCAAGCGCAATCCGGCCCCGGCACTTTGCAGTCGTGCGTAAAAACTGCGGGGCTCAAGCTGTTCCAGCACTTGTACCGCGGGCACATTCAACGATTGCTGCAGCGCTTCTGCCATGCTGACCGCACCGGTAAAACCGCGCCGGAAATTCAGCGGGCGGTAGTCTCCGAACTTCAGGGGAACGTCCATCAGCAGGCTTTCACTGTGAATCATCCCCGCGTCCAAGGCCAGGCCGTAGATAAACGGCTTCAGTGCCGAGCCGGGCGAACGCAGGGCTGTGATCATATCCAGGTGGCCGAACCTGTCTTCATCTGCGAATTGCGCTGAACCTATGTAGGCGATAACCCGGCCGGTTCCATGTTCCATGGCCATCATGGCGATGGACGCTCCGGCCGGAAGCCGGGATCTGGTGTCCGAAGCCAGTTGTTCCAGTGACCGCTGGGCATCGCTATCAATAAAGGTGTCCAGGCGGGCGTCTTCGGGAAATCGTTTTGCAAGCCGGCGCGCAAGCAGAGGGGCTTCCAGGGGACTTTCCGGAACATCTGCAATCACGGGTTCCTGCTGCGCCCGCATGCGCACTTTTCGGCTGAGCACGCCATAGGTTTCCATGCGCTGAAGTATCTTGTCCCTTTGCGCCCGGGCCCGTTCAGGGTGGCGGTCCGGCCGGTAACGGCTTGGGGCCTGGGGCAATCCTGCCAGCAATGCGGCCTGGGCATCGGTGAGCAGTTCCGCGGAATGTCCGAAATAGCCGCGGCTGGCGGTTTCCACCCCTTCCAGTGCTCCTCCGAAGGGGGCGTGGTTCAGATAGTAATTGAGAATCTCGGCCTTGGTGTAATGCCAGTCAATCTGCAGTGCCCTCACGATCTGGACCAGCTTGCCGCTCCAGCCATAACTGCCGGGGTATCGCAAACGGGCTGTCTGCATGGTCAGCGTAGAGCCGCCGGAGATGATCTCTCCATGGCGCAGCCACTGTCCGAACGCCCGGATCAGTGACAGTGGGTTCACGCCGGGATGGTGGTAAAACCAGCGGTCTTCATAGGTGAGCAGAAACTGGATATAATTGGGGGAGACATTGGCCGGGTCAACCGGGTATCGCCACACGCCGCGCTCATCTGCAAACCGGCGCAGGGGCTCGCCGTGCACATTGACCACGACCTGGGCGCCGGGCCCCGAAGTCAGGTCAACCGGCGCAAGACAATCGATTGTCACCAGGCAGCCTGCTGTTAAAATGAGGGCCAGCAATAAACAGAGGCCGACGCCCCGGCTGTGCGCCCACAGTTTGTGCACCAATTGCCTTTTGCCCTCCCTCAGGGTTTTATGACCAACCGCGCCGGCGTGGTCCCGACAGCATGGTAATACGGACGGTACATATCTTCGATGTAGGGCGGCGGCACCTGGTATTGCCCGGGAGTGACAGCGCGGGCCAGGTAGTAAAACCGGGTTACGCGGTGTTCATCAAGCTCCGCGGCGGCCACGAAACGATCATCCCGATACTCGACATGCAGGAGATCCTTGTTCTGCCGCCAGTCTGCAATGGATTCGCCCTCGAGTGTAAGTTTGGACAGATCCACGCTGGCACTGTCCAGGTTTTGATTTTCCAGTTCCAGGCCGGCCGGCAGCAGGTCAACAACAAGACCGTCCGGAATCGAGCGTTTGGAACGGGCCACTAAACCCACAATCACCAGATCTCCGCTCTTCAGGCTGTCTGCGGCCAATGGCCGGCCCTCCGGATCAAAGAAGTTTCTTTCAATGGACATCTCGTTTGAAACCGGCTCTGGTGCGGTTTTCTGTTCACCGACCAGTTCCAGGCTGATGTAGAGTGTGCCGGACAGACTCTCAACAGATTTCAGCGAAGAAAATTCTGCTGCATCGATCAGGGTCTTGAAGGCGTCCTCCTGGTCTATGAGCTGCTCAAATCCTGACGTTGTCAACCGGGCCCGGGTCGTCAGCTCCTCTTTGCCGGCACCTGCCACGGCCGCCCGGAAAAGGGCATTTCGTTCCTGGGTGCTGAGCCAGCGGCGTTCTCGCACATTTTCAAACAGATCCAGAAGCTGTTGATCTTCTGCACGGCCGACCCTGGCAAGCAGAGCATACACTAGGGCGCTGTCTCGCAGGGCACTGCCGTAATAACCATAATAACCTGCCTGGTATTCTGTTGTGCGCGCCCTGGCAAAGGCCTTATCAGCCAGTTCCTGGTCCCCGGCATCCTGCAGGGCATAGCCGAGCTGTGCCCAGGGCAGTCCGGAGCGGTCTTCAACACCATCGGCCTGCTCGTATAGACGACGCAGGTGCGCCAGGCCGGCACGGTTGGAGCATGCCATCACGTAGGCGGCGTAAGCCCGGGTGGCAAATTCGGAATAGTTATTATCCGTGGACCATTGCGCACTTACATTTACCCGGCCGCGCAGGTAGGCATCCAGTCGATCCAGTGTCAGGTTCAGGGCGTCGTTGGGCACCTGTGCGCCAGCATCGCGGGCAGTGGTCAGGAAATCGGCGACATAGACTGTCAGCCAATTCATTTCTGTACCATCACTGCTCCACGAGCCAAATCCGCCTGTTGCATTCTGGCGGCGCATTACTCTCCCGACCGCCGCTTCCAGTTGTTCCCGGCGGAAGCGATCAGTATAGGGCTGTTCAAATTGTTTCTCAATCCTGGATTTCAAGCCGAATCGCTCTGCTGCTTCGGGCGACATCAGCGCCCATGGAAATCCGCTGCTGGTGGATTGTTCGGTGCATCCATAAGGGTATCTCAACAAGGCATCGAACTGGCTGCTGATATCGATCGGCGGCCGTGGAGAAACCACAAGGCGAGCATTGACCGTGTGGGCCACCAGATCGTCTATTGACAATCCGGGCGACCAGGTTTCGCCCTTCTCCAGGACGGCCTGTTCCTTGCGCGTGACCGAAGGATAAGCTGAACGGGTGCCGAGCGACCATTTTTTCGTCATGTCGATGGCGCCATCCCCGGTGCGGATGTGTGCCTCGATAGGCGCATTGCCCAAACCGGCTGCCTTAACCGGAAACGTCAGTGTTTCTTTGGCACTGTCTGACAATGTCAGGGATTGCGTCCAGCTATTGGATTGCAGTGCGCCGCTGACCTTGAAATCCACATCCAGGGATTGTGATTTGCCCGACTGGTTTGAGATATCCAGCGTCAGCCGGCATTCGTCGCCCAATGCCAGAAAGCGGGGCCGCGACAACCGGGTGACCACCGGATCGGCCACCTGGGTTTCATCCTCGGCGCTGGCATAACTGCCGGAACTCCACGCAACAGCCATCCAGCGCAGGCGCCCATTGAAATCCGGCACATCGAGCGAAAGCCGGGCCCGGCCGCCGGCATCGAATCGCACCGGCTCAGACTCCAGGGATACGATTTTTACAACATTGTCCGGCTTTTCACCACCTCGGGTCAGTTCTGCTTCGGACTGTTTGAAGCCGCCGCCGAAACGCTGGGCGCTGTAATTGTAACCGGCGTTATCGATGATGCGGCCATAAATGTCATAGAACTGATAGTCATAACGGCGGGCGCCGAACAGATAGGCGGCCGGGTCCGGCGTCTTAAACCGGGTAATATTGAGCACCCCGACATCAACGGCGGCCACGCTCACCCAGACCGGCCCTGCAGGAATTTCTTTATCATTTAACCGCAGTTGGACCTCAACCGGACGGCGCGGCTGAATGCGTTCCGGCGCCTCAATGGAGAGGTCCAGACGGGCATCGGCTCGCTCAATGGGCAGGTGGGTGAATCCGAAAGCCCGCTTGGGAGCCACGGAATGGGTCATGTCGCCGGGGGTCAGAACGGTTGCAGTCAGGTAAAGATCATGCCTGTCCCATCCTTCACGGATCGGAAAGGTCAACTCGGTTCCTTTTGCACTGACATCGATTTGATTTCGCCAGAGCACACCGTCATTGGATTCCACCGTGATCATGGCCCGGCCGTCAACCGGCGGCACCAGCTGCACGCGTGCGTCATCGCCTGCCTGGTAGCGGTCATTCCGGAAAGTCATCAGGACCTGGTCGGGCTTGAGCGAATCGCTGCTCGTACTGCTCCAGCCGCTCCAGCGGGTGCTGAATCGGAATCGATTGACCAGCTTGTTGTGGTTGTCGAAAATCTCCAGGCGATAGTTGCCCCATTCAACCGGCATGTTAAACCCGGTCGGCACCTTGCCGTCGAAATCGAGCTTCACTGAATAGACTTCGTAATCGAGCGGATCGAAATGCCAACGCCATCCATTTGAATCACTGTACGTCCAGTAATAATTGCGATCTTCGCGTAGAAGGCGCACCTGGTACCCCTTGCCGGCCAGCATTTCGCCCCGGGCATTTGTCAGCACGGCCTTGAAACCGGCCCGGCTATTGTTATCGGGCCGATCCTTGAACTGTGGTTCAAGCCCGACGAGTTTTTCTGCCAGGATGTTGGTAACGGTGGTGCTGCGTGTCACCGGCCGGCCGCCGCTTTCATACAGGCTGATGCTGGCGGTCAGAACCAATGGTGATTGTACCCCGGTCCAGTTTCTGACCGGCACCTCGACCTCGGCTGCGCCGCTGCTGTCAAGCCTTGCTTCCGGTATGGCCCGGCGCGGGTTGGAGATGGGTTCGTCTTCCAGCCCGAAAAAATATGTCTTCCACTGCGCAAAGGGATGACGATCGATTTCTGCCACGGCAAAGCCGTCCAGGTTATTGCCTGAAGCCGGAGCCCCGTAAAGATAGTCGCCCTGAACGGGAATGATTACAGCACTGCGTTCAGCCACGTGCCGGCGGCTGGTTGAATCGCCATCAAAAAGTGTCAGCTCCATGCGCTCCGGCAGGAAGTCCTCCACAGAAAATTCATATTCACTCAACACCCTGTCATTGCCGGGAATGCTGAATGCCAGCCGCCAGGTCCCGGTCTTGGCGGACTCGCCCAGGGTGTGCCGGAAATCATAACGACCGCTATCGTCCCTGTTGACCATCTTTGTGATAATGCGGCTGCCGGTGGCATCCAACAACCGCATTTGCAGCGGCACCGGGTCAACCGCCCGGCCGTCGTAATCCTTGAGCAGCGCGTGGATATTGACGGTTTCACCCGGTCTGTACAGATCCCGCGGACTCCAGGCGAAAACCTGGTGAGGGGCATGCCGGGTCAGGGCATTGTCATAACCGGATAAGTCCAGCGGGTTGCGATCGTACCGCAGCACTGTGATCTGGTCGCCCGACCGGGCTAGCAGTGTCTGCCCCTCGCGGTGAAAGGCATCGAAAACCGACTCGCCCTTTCCGTCCACGACTTTGCGCGCGATCAGTTCGGAACCGTTGTAAAGAGAAAGGGTGACACCGTTTATCAATTCATCGCTCTGGATTGAATGGGTGTAGACATGCATCCTGCGATCGTTGCTGCGAATCTGTAAACCAATATCACTGACTGTGAAGAAACAGGTTTCCAGGTTGCTCTCGTATTGCCCCGGAACCCTGAGGACGGCCAGATAAGCGCCCGGTTTTTCCAGTGCTTTGATATCGCTGAGATCGAGATTGGTGGTGGTCCGCTGATTTTGCCGGTGCTCGATGGGAAAACGAGCGGAATGCACAAGGGTGTTATTTTCCGAAAAATTGTTCAGATGGTAGAAACGGCGACGCTGGCTGCCGGTGAAATGGCTCCAGGTACCGATCTTCTCCGGTGTTATCCGGAACAGATCCAGATCGACTTCATCGACATTGAAGGTTGTAACCGGCAGCGCCCGGCGAAGTCCGGTGGACAGCACATGGCCATCCCCGGCGAAGCTGGCAGCAGGTTTGATGCGACGGGTTTTAACCGAATGCTGACCCGGCCGCACCACTGCTTTGCCGTTAACAGCAGGCAGGCCGGGCTTGATTTTAATATTATATACTTTGCCCGGAGCGACAAAGGGATAAATGACCGCCAGGCCGTCTTTGCTTCTCACCCAATGGTCAGAGGGTTCAATCCGGTCCGCACGCCTCACGGTTAAATACCGCCGCCAGTCGGCCCGGTCATCGACCGGCACCGTTACCCGAACGACCAGGGCGGCGCCGTTCTCCCACGTTTCTTCCGCAACAGAGCTCACCTTCATTTTTTGTCCCTGGTAGTGCTGCCGGGACAACCGGGTGTTGATCTGCTGTTTAGCTTCGGTGCGGACGTTGTCTCCATCAAAATCAGCACCCCAGAGCGGCTGGCAAAAAACAACCCCAATGAGCAGCAACATCCTTAACAGGTGCGGCAAAACAGGAGAGGAAGTCATGGCTGTTCCCTTTCATTGCAAAAGCGTAATGTCTCACGCATATTTAAAAATGATCAACGCCGCGGTCAGTACAATAAAAAACGGGACGGCAATACTGGCCAGACCCACTTTAAAGCCGGTTTTTCCCTGTTTCCAGACTGTTGACAGATCCACTTCCATTCCTGCGAGCAGCAAAAACAGCCCGATGGCCAAAGTGGCGATGGTCTCCATGTCGTGCTTTCGGTCAGAATCTTTTTAGGCTCAAAACCGACGGTTATTCAATCGCATTGGCGAACAGCTTCTTTTACCATCGCCATATGCGCATGAAAAATATTCGTAAGATTTTTATCAATTTTTTCGGCTACCTGCCCGGCAACATTTTCCAGATCCTGCAGGACTTCGGCAACCGCCCATTCAAAACGTCTCAGCTCGGGTTCAATCTCAGATATTTTTATATCCTGGATCCCAGTAAAACGCCACAGGTTCCTTTGATAAAGAAAAGATTAAGGGGATTGGCCGGACAATACGTACCGCATATGCATCATTGCCAGAGATGTAGATCAGATACTATTGGGTTGCCTGATTCAAGGCATATTCCGTTTGATGAATAAGAACAAAATAAGATGGAAAACAACTTACATCTGTTTATACACAGCTATTTCTAATCAACGGGAGAATGATTGTTTTATTAAAAACATGAAAAATCGGGCATCGCAAATAAATCTGCAACCAAACCCTTTATGTTAAAGCAACCCTTTACGAACTTTATACAGTTCATGAAGGGTTGCTTTTTTTTATTGTCTAAAAATTGATGGTGCCGTAAAAAGCTTTTTACCGCGGCCGCTGTTTTTACAGGAAGGAAGCCTTGCGGCCGGGGTCAGTTTTTTTGCTCCTGAGCGTTTACAGAGGTTTCTGTAAATGCTCAATGTCGCTTCAAAAACCGACCCCGCCCTTGGACTTCCTTGGAAGTCCAATATCTGCGTTACGCGCAATTTCTCAGAATTT
>JAIPES010000009.1 GCA_021737045.1 Desulfobacteraceae bacterium
GCACCGTAAAAAGTCCAATATCTGCGTTACGCGCGATTTCTCAGAATTTCACGTACGGATAAGTACGCTGCATTCTTCGAAATCGCGCAAGCCTTGATCTTGAACTTTTTACGGCGCCATCTGAAAATCGACTTTTTACAGGCGCGTCAAAAATAAGAACAATTAAATTAATACGCACGGCCGCGCCCGTCAAGCCGATCCGTTCAGACCGGGGTGCCGGCCGAAAAAGAATATGAAGGTCAGGCCATGAACCAAACGGAAGATGTGTTTACCGGCACGGGACGTAAATGGTTTTTGCGGCTTGAACGCGGTGGCCGGGTGTGTTATGGGAGCACTACACAGGACAAACAGGACATCTCGATTTTTGGTAAAGTGATTTTTCCTGATAATAAAAATAGTTATAGGTAGAACAGGCCCATGGAATATGTCATTCTGGTTTTAGGGTTCACCATCGGGTTTTACATGGCCTGGAACATCGGGGCAAATGATGTGGCCAATTCCATGGCCTCGGCCGTGGGTGCAAAGGCGATTACACTGCGGCAGGCCATTTTCATTGCCGGCATTTTGAATATTGTGGGTGCGGCTTTTATTGGGTCTCATGTAACCGATACCATCCGCAAGGGCATTGTTTCACCGGATGTGCTAAATGACCCGCATGTTGCCCTGGTCGGAGCCTTATCCGCCCTTCTGGCCGCAGCTCTCTGGGTGTCGTTTGCCACCTGGAAATCTTTGCCGGTTTCCACCACCCATTCCATCGTGGGGGCCATGGTGGGATTCGGCATTGTCACGGGCGGATTTTCCGTGATCAACTGGACCGGTCTGGGGGCAGTGGTGGCCAGCTGGGTGATTTCGCCGGTGTTTAGCATGGTGATCGCCTTTGTGATGTTTAAGATTATTGTTCGGATTATTTTGTCCAGGCCCGATCCCGTGGGCACGGCGTTCCGGCTTTCGCCCCTTTTCATCGGCATGGCTGTGTTTGTGGTCATCATGTCCTTTGTTTTTAAGACTCCGTTGGGTAAAACCCTTGCGCTGAGCACGCCCACCGTCTTTTCGGTCGCACTGGCTTGTTCCGTTCTGCTCGGTTTTCTGGGAAAACGCCTGTTGCTTTGGTTCAGAAACGTACGCACCGGCGAAGAGGGTGCAGAGGGCGTTTTCCGGCGCATTCAGATCGGGACCTCCTGCTACGTCGCCCTGGCCCAGGGCGCCAACGATGTGGCCAACGCCATCGGCCCGCTGGCCCTGATTTACTTTTTGGTGACAACCGGAGAGGCCGGGCAGACAGTTCCGGTTCCATACGTGCTTTTGCTGTTTGGCGGCGTGGGTATTGCCGCAGGCATCGCCATGGGCGGTGCCCGTGTGATCCGTACGGTTGGCGAGCGGATCACCACCCTGAGCAATACCCGGGGGTTTTCCGTGGACTTTGCCGCTGCCACAACCGTTTTGCTGGCCTCCAAAATGGGACTACCGGTTTCAACCACGCATGCGGCCGTGGGCGGCGTCCTGGGTGTCGGCCTGGCCAGGGGGCTGGAAGCGGTGAACTTTAGTATTATATTCCGGATTATGCTATATTGGGTGTTAACCGTGCCAATGGCCGCCATTACCAGTGTCGTGTTGTTTAAACTTCTATCCCTGATATTGTAATCACCTTCGAAGGAGGCGTTTTCATGCGTATTCCGTTTTTTTCCTTATTTATTACATCCCCCTTTGACGCCCTGCAGGATCATGCTGAAAAGGTCAAAGAATGTGCCTGGGCTTTCCAGCAGGCCATGGAGTGTTATGCCTCCTCGAAATGCGAGGTGTTCGAGGATCACCGACAGGAAGTCATCCGCATCGAGCATGACGCCGATGCCATCAAGCGCAGAATTCGCGGGCACCTGCCAAAGGGTGTCATGCTTCCGGTGGAGAAATTTCAGTTGTTTCAGTATCTGCGGGAGCAGGACAACGTTCTCGACAGTGTCCAGGAGGCTTTAAACTGGTTGTCTCACCGGATGGACAACGGGATTCCGGAAATCCTGGAACGCGATTTTTTTCTGCTGGTGGATGCCGCCATTGAACCCACCGAGGAGTTGAGCCGCATGGTGGGAGAGGCCCAGATCTACTTTAAAAATTTCTCCGAAAAACAGCGCAAAAAAGTCAAGGATATTATTTCCAATATTCGTCAGATGGAACATGATGCCGACCAGCGTGAATATGCCCTGATCCGGAAGGTGTTTCAAACCGAAACTGACCCCATCACCGTGTTTCATTTGGTTAGGCTGGCCGAGATTATCGGCAATATCGCAGATCACTCTGAAAATTCAGGGGATATGATGCGGGCCATGGTGTCCAAATAATATCGTTGCCCATATTTTTCGAAAAGCCCTGAAGCACGGGCGGCAGACCCTGAAGCGGGATTGTTGCTAAAAAAAAGCCCATTTGATGTATAAGATCAGAGCCAGCCAGGAAATAATGCAGGTGATGTAAGAATACCAGTTGATCGGGCGTTTGGCCTTGCCGTGGCGGTCCACCTTCCCCACCCGGGCCTTGCAGGAAAAACAATGGGTGGCGTCAATGGGCAGGCTTGCAAAACATTCCGGGCAACGTTTGATCAAATAGGTATCCGGATTGCCCTTTGTCTTTTTTTCCCGTATGCCCATGATCCCCCCCTTTTGGTTGATCGGGCGCAGAAGCGGCTTTTAAAACCTCTGACCTGATCTGCGGTTTTAATGCCGTTTTTGTTTAAATTAGTCGGAGAACCGGTCAGATACTTCGATGTCACTGTTTTGCCGCAGTGCCGCAATCCATTTGTTCAGTGTCTGCCGACGTTTCTGTTCTTTGAGCTGTGCTGCAGCGGTTTTTTGCTGTGATTCAAAATCTTTTTCATCCGGAACCTTTTGTTCGCGCAGGTGAAGAATGAAAAAACGCCCGCCTTCCTTGATGACAGATTCGGAAACCGGGTTTTCCGGGGTGAGGGAAAATGCGGCCGCTGATACCGTTTGGCTGCTGCCGATATCGGGCACCGGTTGGCTGCGTTTGAAAAAATCCGTTGTGTGGATTTCAACGCCTGCTTCCCGGGCGGCATCATCAAAGCTGTCTGCGGAGCGGGCCTGCGCCAGAAATTTTTCTGCTGCCGATTCTGCGGCCTCACGCTGCTTTTGCCGCACCAGGTCGTTTTCCACCCTGTCTTTGATATCATCGAGGTCCGGAATTTCCGGTTCTTTTCGTTCAATGGGCTGGATCAGAAAATAGGCATCACCGATTTCCTTGACCTCGCTGATTTCCATCAGCGGAATGCCAAAGGCGGTTTCAGCGAATTTTCCCGGGGCGTCAATGCCTGCCGGCCCCTTTTCCCGGGTGAAAAAATCCGTGGTCTCAATATCCAGATTCAGGTCCCGGGCATTGTCAGTCAGGTCATCGCCTTCAAATGATATTTCATAAAGCGACCAGGCCTTGTCGTAAGCAATGGTCCTTGCCTGCTGCCCGGCGAGCTTGGCCCTGATTTTATCACGGACTTTTTCCAGAGGCTCGACTTCTGCTTCCTGCCGCTGTTCCACCTTGATCACGTGCCAGCCGAACCGGGTGCGCACCGGTTCGCTGATATCTCCCGGATCAAGGGAAAAGGCGGCTTCGGCAAAGGCTTCGACCATGTCTTCGCGTTTAAATGATCCCAAATATCCGCCGTCTTTTGCCGTGGGGCCGTCGGAATGTTTTTGCGCCAATGCGGCAAAATCTTTCCCGCTGCGGGCTTGTTCCATGATTTCAGCGGCCCGGTCCCGGATTTCGGTATCCTGGTCTTTCTCTGCGTCCTCCGGGACCTGCAGCAGGATGTGGCGGGCCGTAACCGTTTCAGGGGTGCCGAATTCGTCCTGATGGGTCTGGTAGTAATTTTTGATTTCCGATTCCGGGATTTCTATTTCATCAATGAAGTCGGCCGGGTCAAAGCGCAAAAAGCGTGCCTGGACCGAGGGCCGGGTTTTGTATTTTTCATTGTTGGCCTCAAAGTATTCCCGAATTTCTTCTTCAGAGACTTCAATATCTGAAAAGTTGCTGCCGGAGAACTCCGCATAGTCAATTTTGATTGCCATGTTCCGCCAGTTGTGCCATGCACGCGTTTCCGCCTCTGTGACCGGGACGGCACCGGATACCAGGTCCCGCATCATGCCGGTCAGGAGGGTTTGCTTGTGCAGGTTTTCAAAGTCTTCCGGCGACAGGCGGTTTTGTTCCAGCAGCTGGCGGTAGCGCCGGGCATCGAACCGGCCGTTATTCTGGAAGGCGGAAATATCTGCAATGGCGCTGGCAAGGGCCTTATCCGGGATCCGGAGATTGTTTTTTTCGGCAACCTGAAGAAGCAGATGTTTTTCGATCAGTTGGTTTATGGCCTGGCCCTGGATGTCGAGCATGTCCAGCAGGTCCTGATTGAGCTGATCGCCGAAGCGCTGTTCCAGGTTTTGCATGATATTATTATAGGTGCGCTGGTATTCATCAATGGTGATGGGCTCGCCGTTGACTTCCGCAACTGAAGTTTCCCGCTGGGAGTAAAAGGAGCCGGCTCCCGTGAAAACAAAAGCCAGCACGATGAGCCCCAGAAGGATCTTGATCATCCACGAACCAGCGCTTTTGCGCATTGAACTTAGCATCTGTACCTCTTGAGTATTCGGATATGAATTGCAAGATTGGCATCATACGGAGAAAACCGGATTTTGTCAAGCATATGCAGGGTATTGCCCGGCACTGCAGTGAGTTTCAAATTGCCTGAAAAAAGTTTGTGCCCAAAAAAGCTTGATGCAGTCGTAAAAAGTCCTAAAACTGGTATAACCGCCAACCAATAAAAAAATAACTTTTTGATTTTACTTAACACTTAATCACTTAAAACTTAACACTTCCTGTAAAAACGACTTTTTACAGGCTTATCAAGCTTCATGTCCAAAATCACAAAATTTATGTTATAATAATGGATACGATTTTTTGCGCGGTTTTTGCCATTCAGGGGCCGGTCGCCGGCCGGTTTTTCACAGGTAAAAAAACAGGTAGGATGCCATGGAAAATTTTCCCCGCCAGGTTCAGCCGGTTGGTTTAGCGCAGCTCGGGGGCCGGCAGGCGTTTCTGCGTACCGCAACGCCCTTTGACCTTCTGCCCGCAGCCGAGATCGAAACCGTTTCCGCCAATTTAACCGAGCTGAACCACCCAAAAAATCACGCCCTGTTTGTTCAGGAAGAAACCATCCTTCCCCATGTGGTCATTGTGCAATCCGGCCGGCTCGAGCGCGTGATCGAGGAAAACGGCAAGCCGTCAGTCAAGGAGATTCTGGGGCCGCGGCGCATATACGGCGGCATTTCCCTGTTATTTAACAACGGGATTTCCACGTCCACGGTGCGGTGTGCAGAAGACGTCACTGTCTATGCACTGGACAGGGAAAATTTCCTGCGCCTGTGTGTCAAGCACCCGGAGTTTGCCCGCTATTTTTCCCGTTCCATGGATGAAGGGAGAAAACGGCCGCCTCCGGCCCGCGCCGCTGAAGCCGCACAGGTCCCGGAGCATGTTGCCGATGCGTTTATGTGGAAGCCGGTGGGCGATATCGCCCGGGGCTTTCCCTCCTGTCCGGCGGGCACCTCCATTCGCGAGGCGGCCGAACTGATCAGTGCCAGCGGCAGAAGCGCCATTGTTGTCCTTGACAACCAAAGTCGGCCTGCGGGCCTGATCACAGACGATGACCTGCGCAAAAAAGTCATCGTGGCCGGCCGGTCTGCGCAGGATCCTGTGGAGACCATCATGTCAGGGCCTCTGATACAGATCAGCAGCCAGGTGCCGGTGTTTGAGGCCGTGCTGACAATGATGCGCCGCCGGATCAAGCATCTGCCGGTTTTTGCCGGCGAGCGCATCCAGGGGGTGATCACCGAGCGCGACCTTTTGCTGGAAGGCACCCAGTCCCCGGTATTTCTGGTCCATGAGATTCAAAACGCCCGGAAAACCGAGCAGCTAAAGCAGGCCTACGCCAAGCTCCCGGAAGTGGTCACCCGCCTGCTGTCAAGCGGCCTGAGAGCCGGCCATGTCAACGGTATTATCACCGCCATCACCGATGCCGTGTTGTCCCGTGCCATGGAGATGACCCTGGCTGACATGGGAACTGCGCCGGCGGAGTTCGCGTTTCTGCTTTTTGGCAGCGAGGGCAGAAAGGAACAGACGCTTAGGACCGATCAGGACAATGCCATTGTTTATGCAGACGTGGCCGAAAAAGACAGGGAAGCGGTAAACCGCTATTTTCTGGAACTTGGCACCCGTATCTGCGATCAGCTCCATGAAATCGGCCAACAGCACTGTGAATTCAATATCATGGCCAAAAACCCCGACTGGTGCCAACCCTTGTCCGTGTGGGAAAAATATTACCGGAAATGGGTGATCAGCGATGATCCGGACCGGATTTTAAATGCCGGGATTTTTTTTGATTTCCGCCTTGGACACGGCAGCCGGGATCTTGTGGATCAACTGCATTCAGCCCTGTTTGCCGAGCTGGCTGAATGGCCGGGCCTGCTGCGGCACATGGCCAGAAACACCCTTCATTACCGGCCGCCCCTTGGGTTTTTCGGCAACTTTGTCCTTCAGGAAAAGGGCCGGGGAAAAGGCGCACTGGATATTAAAAGCGCCATGCGCCTGGTGGTGGATTTCGGCCGGATTTATGCCATGCAGACCCAAATGACTGAAACCAATACGGTCAAGCGCCTCCGGGCCCTTTATGATCAGCAGCGCCTTGACAAGGAAGCCTTTGACGATCTGGTCCATGCCTATGAATTTCTCATGCACCAGCGTCTCAGGCACCAGAGCCGGGTCTTGGAAAGCGGACAGGGCGAAGTCAACAATTATCTGAGACCGGGTGATTTGACCACCATTGACCAGCAGGCATTAAAGGAGGCGTTTAAGCAGATCCGTGTGGCCCAGGCCAAACTGCGCGTGGATTTTTTTCTGTACCTGCCATAAGGGGCAAAAGCAGCCGGTTAAAAACCCGGCACGCATTTTTTCAGCATTCTGGCAAGCGGCGAGCCCTGTTTTTCCGACTTGGTACAGGTCCGGACATGCTGGCTCAGATAGTCCTCGGTGAGGGTAAAAGGCGCTACCGCCTCCGGATTTTTTTCAATGGCCCGCACGAAATCTCTGACCACTTCCGGATCAAACGTGGTGCCGGCCTGTTCCAGCAGCAGGGACATGGCTTTTTTTACACCCACGGTTTGTGTGCCGGGACGCTGGGAGGTCATGGCGTCAAAGCTGTCGGTTACCGCAATAATCCTTGCCCCCAGAGGGATGGCTTCTCCGATCAAACCTTCGGGATAGCCGGTGCCGTTGTAGCGTTCATGGTGACTGCGGATCAGGTCGGCCACGTTGGCCAGCGAGGATAAGGGGGCGATGATGCGGGCGCCGATGACCGGGTGCTTTTTTATGGTTTCCATGTCTCCGGGCATCAGGTTGCCCAGGTTGGCCAGGATTGTGTCATCCATGGCGATTTTGCCGATGTCATGGAGCAGCCCGGCATGATAGATGGTATCGGCCTCTTTTTCTCCCAGGCCCATTTCCATGGCGGTCATATGGGCATAGTTGGCCACGTTTAACGAATGACCGTGGGTGCACATGTCCTTGGCCTCCAGGGCCAGAACCAGTCCCTCGATGGTTTCCCGAAACGCCTTAAGCATTTTTTCATCATAGCGAAAGGCCTTGTGAAGGGCAATGGCGCCCTGTCTGCCCGAGGCGCGGACAAACTCGATTTCACTTTTCAAAAGCGGTCTGGGACGGCTGAAATAAACCGCCAGAATGCCTCTGTAGGGCTCTGCAATGGGAAATGGAATGCCCAGGATGGATGTGACCATCTGTTTGCCCAGGGTGGTTGTGCTCGGAATTCTGGGATCGCCTCTCACATCCTCGAAATAGATATCTTTTTCATCGTGAAATTCAAATACTTCTTCCAGCATTTCATAGCTGACCCGGGACAGGCTCTCCATCTGGAATCCGGATGTAGCCTTCATGTGAATGGCACAGGAGTTGGTGTCCACGATCCAGTAAATACATCCCCGGGCCTCCATGATTTCCTGGATGTTTTCCACGATGGTTTTCAGGATGTCGGCGGTCTGCTCCCCCTGATGAATGGCGGCGCTGATTTTGCGGAAGGTTTCCAGGTACCGGGTTTGCTGGATGGCATTTTTGACAGTGGCCGCGCTTTGGCTGCAAACGGCCCTTTGCAGCCGCGGATTGGTTTCTTCCCCGCTTAAGGCCCGGTCAAAGCAGAGCCACAGGACCATGGTCATGTCCTCGGCCACGGAAAAGGGCAGGCCCAGGACAGAACAGATATTTTCTCCGGCGGCTGTCAGCAGGCCGGAAACCCGAATGTCTGCGGCGGCGTTTTCGATAAAGACGGGCTGGTGCCGGCGCAGTTGGGGGATATCTGCAGTTTCGGGCATTTCGATGATTTTTTCGGCGCTTTTTTCAAGGCCTGCGGCAGCAAGGACCCGGGTTTCGGTTTTCAGCGGATCCAGGCGGCATATCAGGCAGGCTTTTGCATCGAAAATATCGGCTACCGCGCTGACCAGATTTTGCAGGCTTTCCTGGAAATCGATGCTGTGGCCCAGGGGCGGGTCGGCATTTGCGGTGTGTTGCAGCAGCCGGTTGTATTCAAAGGTTTCAGACATTTTTTATAACCATAAGTAAAGAAAACAGGCCACAAATATGACGGTAACAGCCATGGCCGTGGACATCCGGGCCATGGAAAGCCCGGAGGCGTTCTTGGTGCCAAGCAGGATAACGGCCAGGGCGTAGATGGATGCCAAAAACAACAATAAAAGCGCAGCTGTGCCGTTGATCCCGGACTGCACGGCGGCCAGCACCGGCGCCAGGGGCCACAGACCAATAAACGAGATGCCCAGGTTGAAATAAACCGGAAAAAACGATGTGTTTCCCCCGATGCCCCGGGAAAATACCCACAAAAACATGGCTGCCCCCGCGTGCATGAAAAAGGCCACAGCCACGCCCACCAGAATGATGGTCACCCTGGAGGCCGGTGGCAGGGGTTCAGCCGCCGGGCTGCCGGCCATCATGGAACTGCTGAAATACAGGGAAAAAAGAGCGTGGAGAATTCCGAAAACCGATATGTTGATCACGCAGTACCACACTGTTCGGTTTTTCGCCATAATGGCCGGATATACGCTTTCATCAAGCCTGAGCACGGCCTGCATGGCCGATGGGTAGTTCATCCTGACTCCTGGTAAGTATTTTTTGGGATTCGGGGTTTTTCATCTGTAATCACCAACCAATAAAAAAATAACTTTTTGATTTTACTTAACACTTAAACACTTAAAACTTAACACTGCCTGTAAAAAGTCCAATATCTGCGTTACGCGCAATTTCTCAGAATTTCACGTACGGATAAGTACGCTGCATTCTTCGAAATTGTGCGAGCCTTGATCTTGAACTTTTTACGGCACCATCTAAAATCAGACTTTTTACGGTGCCATCAAAGTTATAATAACCACAAAAACAGGCAGAAGAAAGGCATTTTTGCCCTTCTTCTGCCTGTTTGCGATTAAGGTGCCAATCGGCTGATGCCCGCTACCAGGGCTGCATGCCCCAGTAGAATACAATTGCGCTTAGAATCACCAGTACAAAGGGCATGGCAACGCCGTTGTATCTGGCTTCGTCATAATCAATGCCCCAGCCGTGGATACGATCGATCATTTTTTTGTCCTCAAGGCTGGGTGCCGCCATCTGCATCTTGTTAAAGACAAAAGACAGAATGATAAATGAGGCAAACGACAGGGGCACGGTAACCATGGCCCCGGACATCCCCAGTGCGGCCACCAGGCCCTTGCCCACAACGATGTTTGAAAGCACGTGCGGAGAGATGATGATGTAGACGATACCGCAGGCCGCAGAGGAAATGATCATGGCGATCTTGTTGGCCTGTTTCCACCAGACCCCCAGCAGAATGCTCGGGCTCACAGCCGTGGCCAGAAGCCCGAATGCCCAGAGAATACTGGTGACCAGAAACGGCGGCGGGCTGAAAGCCAGCAGGATGGTCACGATG
This sequence comes from Desulfobacteraceae bacterium, assembly GCA_021737045.1. GTDB lineage: Bacteria > Desulfobacterota > Desulfobacteria > Desulfobacterales > Desulfosalsimonadaceae > Desulfosalsimonas. Next base: position 10,040 of record JAIPES010000009.1, read on the forward strand.
CCGGCAATACCCAGGGCCAGATAACCCCAGCGCATTTTTTTGGCGCCGGGCATTTTCGGAGCCAGGATGCCGAGCAGATCGCCGCCGACCAAGCCGGCAATGGCCATGAGGTTGCCGTTGATCGTGGACATGCCTGCGGCAATGGCGCCGCCGACCACGAATGCGGCCACGATGGCCGGGTTGTAGAACACATTCAGGATCAGGATGGTCTGATCGGGTTTGGCAATTTCATGGCCGGTTTGGGCCGTGAAGAAGTTGCCGGCAAACCCGGCCGTGTAGGCCCCGGAAAACAACAGACCCAGAAACAGGATAAACCACACAACCGACCAGCGGGCGCTTTTGATGCTCGATGAGGTAAAAACGCGCATGGCCAGATGGGGCAGGGCAATGGGACCCATGGTAAATGCCGGAATCAGAGCAAAATACCAGCGGTAGTCGTATTTCATGTCAAAAAATTCCGGTATCTGCTTAAGCATTCCCGGTACCATGTCGCCGTAAGCCAGGGGCGGAAACCACCAGCCCGAGGAGCCCATGGCCTTCATGATCGCGCTCATGGGAACCACCATGGCAAGGATCATGACAACCATCTGGAAGGCCGCGTTATAAGAGGCCCCGTACATGCCGCCCATTGTGATAAACCCGATGGTGGCAATGCCCACGATGACCAGGGCGTATTTGTAGGGAAGGCCGAAAAGCACTTCAAAGGCCATGCCCAGACCGATCATCTGGCCCAGGGCGTACATGACCATGCTCAAACACATCCAGACAATGATGACAATGGCCGCCTCATTTCCATAGCGCACCTTGATAAAGGAGGCCGGCGTAAAGGCTTTCATTCGCCGCAGGCACGTACCGTAGAGCAGTGTCAGCAAAGGAATGGAAAGGGCCCATTGAATCCACAAATACACAAACGGCGCCTGCAGCTTGTAGATCAGGGCGATAACACCCATAAACGTGGCCAGACTTGCCCAGGTGGCCCCCATGGCCAGTCCGTTTGTCACCGGGCCGATGGCAAATCCGGCGGCATACAGGTCTTCTTCACTGGTGGTTTTTTTGGCTGCCAGCCAGCCCACATAGTAGAAAATGGCAAACAGGATGATGACAACGGCAATGCCCATCCACATGCTCGGCAATACAAATTCGGTTGCTTCCATGTATTCTCCCCTCCTGATTTAAACGGTGTCACCGGAATTTTTGTCCTCAAGCGAGCTGGTATATGCATCCATGTCATCATCAAACTTGTTGAGCACCACAGCCATGATGATTGCCAGGATGAGCAGGCCGAACCATCCCATCAGGATGGGCACAATGTAGTGTACCGGAAATCCCCACATGGAGCCGCCCTGCAGGGATGGAAACAGTTTGAAAATCTGCGCAAAGTGCCCGAAGATCATCAGGATGACCACGAACAGCACCGTGATGCGCAACTCCTTTTTGTACAGCTGTTCCTTCATACGTCCCCTCCTTTTTGTGGTTTAGTCTTTTTTCTTGGAGCTCAACTCGGGAAACTCATGGTAATAATATTCGTTTTTGGCCTTTTCCTCTCCCTTGTTCTTTTTGATGATTTCGCCTTCCCGCAGTTCAATGCGCCGGATCTTGCCGCTGATGGTCTTGGGCACTTCCGTAGCAAATTCTATGATCCTGGGGATTTTAAACTTGGCCAGGATGCCGATGGTGTGCTGGAACAATTCCAGAGCCAGGTCCCGGGAGGGTTCATAGCCCGGGGAAAGGATCACAAAGGCTTTGACCAGTTGGTAGCGGTTGGGATCCGGGCTGCCCACCACTGCGGCCTCGGCCACGGCCGGGTGTTCGATTAAGGCGCTTTCCACCTCAAAGGGGCCCACCCGGAAGTCCGAGGATTTGATCACGTCATCAGCCCGGCCCACAAACCACCAGTAGCCGTCTTCGTCAAAATAGGCCCGGTCGCCGGTGTAATAGAAATTGTTGACAAAAACCTCTTTCATTTTTTCCGGATTGCCGATGTATTCGGTAAACAGGCCAATGGCCCGCCACCGGTCCAGGCGAACGACGATGTGGCCGACTTCCTCGGGTTTGGTGATCTCGTTGCCCTCGTCATCGGCAAGGGTGATATCATGCATGAATGAAGGTTCTCCAAAAGAGCCCAGGCGCATCCGGCCTTCCATCCAGGGCGAGTTGCCGATCATGGCCGTGGATTCGGTCTGGCCGTAAAAATCCCGGATTTCCGTGCCCGTGTATTTTTTCCACTGCTGGATAACTTCCGGGTTCAGCGGTTCACCGGCACTCACCGAAGATTTCAGATGGGAGAAGTCAAACTGGCCCAGGTCAAGTCCCACAAAGGCCCGCCATGCCGTGGGCGGGGCGCAGAAGGTGGCGACCTTGAACTTGGATACATAATCGAGATAGGTCTTGGGATCCAGGGCGGTGAAATGAAAGCCCGCCACAATGGCGCCCACGTTGAGCGGAGCAAAAAAGCTGCTCCAGGCCCATTTGGCCCAGCCCGGGGCTGACAGGTTGTGATGTACCTCGCCCGGGCGGATGCCGATAAAAACGGCGCTGGACAGATGCCCGATGGGATAAGACGTGGCGCTTTGCCCCACCTGCTTGGCCAGCCCTGTGGTGCCGGAGGTGAAAAAGCAGATCAGCACGTCGTCTTTTTTGATTTTGGCCCCTTCGGCAGAGCCGGACTCGTTGGCCAGCTCGCTGTAGCTGATCCAGCCGTCTTTTTTGCCCAAAACGATTTTGACCTTGGGTTGGGCACCGGTTTCGGCAAGGGCCTCATCAATGGCCGCGGCCGCGGTTTCCTCCGCCACAATGCTGTCCGGGGCATAGTTTTCAAACCGGAACTGCAGTTCCCGCACGGTCATGGACGTGGCCGTGGGCACGTTAATCAATCCGCCCTTGAGGCAGGCCAGGGTGGCAAACCAGGTTTCCGGCACAATGGGGATCATCATGTACATGTTCTGGCCCTGCTCAATGCCGTGCTTGCGCAGGAAATTCAGGCACCGGTTGCCTTCTTCGGCCAGCTCCCTGTAGGTGCAGGTGCGCTGTTCTCCGTTGGTCATGTCCGCCCATTGCAGGGCCGGCTGATCACCGCGTTCTTTTACGTGCAGCCCTTCCAGGATTTCCTCTGCCCAGTTGAAATGGCTCGGCAGCTCCATGTGGTTGAGCTTTTCGAATAACGCCTTTGCTTTTTCCCGGCGCTTGGTCATGTCATCTGTGGTGTTGACTTCCATGACTTCCTTGTAGATGTTCTCCAGTGCCATTCGGGGTCTCCTCCTGTGTGTTCATGTTTTGTTTCGGGTGAACGGCTTGAAATCGTACAACACGTTGCTTTGTTTTAAGAATTTTTGTTGCTGCTGCAAACAGTGTTTAAAAAAGTCAAAAAAAGCAGATCCTGTACGAGTTCGTATACAAACGACAAAATTACATGAAGCGCGAATTGAAAATCAGCGAAGCTTCCAGTCGGGCTTGCGTTTGTTTAAAAACGCGTCCACGCCCTCGTGGGCATCTTCTGTGCTGCAGAGCATGGCAAAATGATTGTTGGCCATTTCATAGGCCCTTGCATACTCAAGGTCTTCCATCTGATAAAAGGATCTTTTGCCCAGCTGTACGGCAAGGGGGCTCTTGCCGGCAATTTTGCGGGCCAGGGAAAGGGTTTCTTCTTCCAGTTGATCTTTGGGCACCACCTTGTTAACAAGACCGATGCGCCAGGCTTCCTCACCTGTGATCATCTCTCCGGTGATCACCAGTTCCAGGGCTTTTTTGCGCCCCAGGTTCCGGGACAGGGCAACGGCCGGACCCATGCAGAAAAGCCCGACATTTACAGCCGTGGCGCCGAACCGGGCGCCTTCCGCGGCCACGGCCAGGTCGGCCGAAGCCACCACGCCGATGCCGTTTGCCACGGCCAGGTCCTGCACGCTTGCAATCACCGGGGTTCCCATGTCAGCAATGCGCAGGCTCATTTCCTCCATCTGTTTGACCCAGCGGTAGTAGTCCAGGTTCTGCTTGCCGGAAAGTTCGTTTACGTCAATGCCGGCACAAAAGGCCTTGCCCTGGCCGGTCACCACAATGACCCGGACTTCTGTGTCGTTTTCAAAGGCTTCCAGGGCCTGGCTAAACTCCCGGGCCAAAGTGGAATTGAAGGTGTTTAAATGATCCGGGCGGTTGAAGGTGATAAACCCGATGTTTTCGTTGACTTCGGTTTTAATGGTTTCATAGGCCATATTCGAAAACCTCCGTTAAAAAGGGTTTGGTGATACAACCCGGTGTCGGATTGGGTTGCCTGTTACCGATAGTCGTAAATGCCTTTTCCGGTTTTTCTGCCCAGCCACCCGGCGCTCACATAGGATTTCAAAAGGGGGCAGGGACGATACTTGGGATCACCGTAGCCGTCCTGAAGCACTTCAAGAATGGCCAGAACCGTATCCAGCCCGATTAAGTCGGCCAGGGCCAGGGGCCCCATGGGATGGTTCATTCCCAGTTTCATGATGGTATCAATGCCTTCTGCCGTGGCCACGCCTTCGTAGAGTTCCCACAGGGCTTCGTTGAGCATGACCATCAGCACCCGGTTGGAGACAAATCCGGGCACATCCCGGCATTCCACAGGGGTTTTGCCCATTGCCCCGGCGCAGTCGCGCACGGTCTGTGTTACATCCGGATCCGTTGCCAGGCCGTTGATGATCTCCACCAGCTTCATCACCGGAACAGGGTTCATGAAATGCATGCCAATGACTTTTTCCGGCCGGCTGGTGTGGGCGGCAATACCGGTGATCGGCAGCGATGACGTGTTGGAGGCCAAAATGGCGTGCTTTGGTGCCAGCCGGTCGAGCTCGGAAAAAATTTTGGCCTTGATTCCCATGGATTCCACGGCCGCTTCCACCACCAGGTCGCAAACAGCTGCCTTTTCAAGGCCCGTGACCGGGCTGATGCGCTCCAAAATGGCCGATTTGTCCCCACCCGAGATTTTTTCCTTTTTCACCATCCGGTCAAGGCTGGCGGATATGGCCTCTGTGCCCTTTTTGACAAGTTCTTCCGAAATATCGTTTAGATAAACCGTAAATCCGGCGGCTGCGGCTGTTTGTGCAATCCCTCCGCCCATTTGCCCGGCGCCTACCACCATGATGGTTTGAATTTTCATTTTATCCTTTTCCTTCCTTTTTTCATCAATTCCGCAACCGGATCCGGCCGCTTGAAATCAAATCCCTTTTACATGTTTCTGCGATATTTCCCGCCCACTTCGTAAAGCGCTTCTGTGATCTGGCCGATGGAGCAGACCCGCACCGTGTCCATGAGCTCGGCAAAAATATTGCCGCCGGAAAGCACCGTGTCTTTCAGGCGCTGCAAAGCCTCCGGGCTGTAGTCCCGGTTTTTTTCAATAAATGCGTTTAAGCGTTCCAGCTGGGATTGTTTTTCCTCCTCTGTGGCCCGGGCCAGTTCCAGATCGCCCATGGCGTCATCTTCCTCGCCCTCCGGGGGCAGAAAGGTGTTGACCCCGATGATGGGCATCTCCCCGGTATGCTTGAGGTGCTCGTAATACATGGACTCGTCCTGGATCTTGCTTCTCTGATAGCCGCGTTCCATGGCTCCCTGGACCCCGCCCCGGGAGGTGATCCGGTCAAATTCGGCCAGCACGGCCTCTTCCACCAGATCGGTCAAGGCCTCGATGATAAAACTTCCCTGGTTCATGTTCTCGTTTTTGGTCAGGCCGTATTCCCGGTTTAAAATCAGCTGGATGGCAAGGGAACGGCGCACGGCCTCGGCAGACGGGGTGGTGATGGCCTCGTCATAAGCGTTGGTATGCAGGCTGTTGCAGTTGTCATAGATGGCATACAGGGCCTGGAGGGTGGTACGGATATCATTGAACTGGATTTCCTGGCTGTGCAGGGACCTTCCAGAGGTCTGGATATGGTATTTGAGCATCTGGGAGCGCACGTCCGCTCCGTATTTCTCCTTCATGGCAACGGCCCAGATGCGTCTGGCCACCCGGCCGATCACGCTGTATTCCGGGTCCATGCCAGAGGAGAAAAAGTAGGAAAGGTTGGGGGCAAAGCTGTCAATGGGCATGCCCCGGGACAGATAGTATTCCACATAGGTAAAGCCGTTTGCCAGGGTAAAGGCCAGCTGGGAGATGGGGTTGGCCCCGGCCTCTGCAATATGGTAGCCGGATATGGACACGGAATAGAAATTCTGTACGTTTTTCTCGATGAAATACTGCTGGATGTCGCCCATCATCTTTAAGGCGAAATCAATGGAGAAAATACAGGTGTTCTGGCCCTGGTCTTCTTTTAGGATATCGGCCTGAACCGTGCCCCGGATGCTGGAGATCACGCTGTCGCGAATTTCCGCGGCTTCCTTTTCATCGGGCTTTCGGCCCTGCTCTTTTTCAAATTTTTCTATCTGCTGGTCAATGGCGGTGTTAAAAAACATGGCCAGCATCATCGGGGCCGGCCCGTTGATGGTCATGGACACCGACGTGCTCGGAGCCGCCAAATCAAAACCGCTGTAGAGAATTTTGACATCCTCGATGTTGCAGACACTCACGCCCGAGGTGCCCACCTTCCCGTAAACATCCGGACGGGGGTCCGGGTCAAAACCGTAAAGGGTCACCGAGTCAAAGGCCGTGGACAGCCGTTTGGCCGGGGAGTGCTCCGAGAGCAGGCGGAACCGGCGGTTGGTGCGCTCCGGATTGCCCTCTCCGGCAAACATCCGGGTGGGGTCCTCGTCTTTTCGTTTCAGGGGATAGACCCCGGCGGTAAAGGGGAACCGGCCGGGAACGTTTTCCCGGCGCATCCAGGTGTAGATTTCCGCCGGGTCCTTGAATTTGGGCAGGGCGATTTTGGGGATGTTTAACCGGGACAGCGATTCGGTATACAGCGGCACACGGATTTCCCGGCCCCGGACGCGGTAGACGTAATCATCGCCGGAAAAATCCTGCTCAATCTGCTGCCATTGCTGGGTAAGGCTTTTGGTTTCCGGGGCGATATGGTTTTTTGCGGCCTCGATTTCGTCCTTGAGTCTGTCGAGCAGCGTCTGGGTGTCGCCGGAAAGCCCCCCCTGTTCAAGGGTTTCAGCGGTTTGTTCCAGGTGCCAGGCCCGGCGCAGGGCATCGGCCTGTTTGCGGGTTTCCTCGTGATATTTGTGCAGAGTATCGGAGATTTCAGACAGATACCGGTTGCGCTCAGGCGGAACCAGGATGGACTTGGATGAGGACTCCTTGGTATCGGGTACAGGCAGCCTGGTAGTATAGGGGATCTGCGTTTTTTCCGCCACCACCTCCAGCAGGTAGCTATACATGGCCGTGACCCCGTCGTCGTTAAACCGGGCGGCAATGGTGCCGAACACCGGCATATCGCCGGGCTTTTGCGAAAAAGCCTTGCGGTTTCGCTGTACCTGCTTTCGGATGTCGCGCACCGCATCCTCGCTTCCCTGTTTGTCAAACTTGTTGATGACCACAAGGTCTGCGTAATCGAGCATGTCGATCTTTTCCAGCTGGGTGGAGGCGCCGTAATCGCTTGTCATCACATAGACCGACACATCGGTTAAATCAAAGATGTTTGATGACCCCTGGCCGATGCCAGCGGTTTCTATAATGATCAGGTCTGTATTGGCGGCCTTTAAAATATCCACGGCATCGGGCAGCACCATGGGCAGTTCAAAACTGGTACGGCGCACGGCCATGCTGCGCAGATACACCCTTGGGGTGTCAATGGCGTTCATCCGGATCCGGTCGCCCAGAAGCGCACCGCCGGTTTTGCGCCGGGACGGGTCGCAGCACAGCAGGCCGATATGCAGGTCCGGGTTGTCGTAGAGCAGGCGCAGCACCAGTTCATCTGTCAGCGAGGACTTGCCGGCCCCCCCGGTTCCGGTCAGCCCGATAATGGGAATTTTCCGGTCAGGCACCTTTTCCTTGATCTGCTTGCGCAGGGCCTCGATTTGCCCGTTGTTTTCGGCCAGGGCCAGTTCAGCGGCCGAAATGGCGCGGGCGATGGCAAAGGGGTTTTCCCGGTCCACGCCGCCCACGTCAAGACTGCCGGGCTCCACAGTGGAAAAGTCCATCTCAGACATCATGTGGTTGATCATTCCCTGCAGGCCCATTTTGGAGCCGTCTGCCGGGGAATAGATTTTGGTGATCCCGTATTCTTCCAGCTCATGGATTTCATCGGGTACGATCACGCCGCCGCCGCCGCCGAAAATTTTGATGTGCCCGGCGTTTTTTTCCGCCAGCATGTCGTGCATGTATTTGAAGAATTCCATGTGACCGCCCTGGTAGCTGGAAATGGCGATGCCCTGGACGTCTTCCTCAATGGCGGCATTGACGATTTCGGCCACCGAGCGGTTATGGCCCAGGTGAATGACTTCTGCGCCGGTGTCCTGCAGGATCCGGCGCATGATGTTAATGGCCGCATCATGGCCGTCAAAAAGGGAGGTGGCGGTAACCACCCGGATGGGATGTTTGGCCCTGTAAGTTTCGATTTCTGTGTTCATGTTGTCTCCTTGGTTCTATGCGCGGTGCGGATGCAAAAAGCTGCAGGCAACGATTTTGCAGCAGTCTTTTTCCGGTTTTGTTTGTTGTTTGAGAATATCTTTATTTTCCGTTATCGTTAACTGGAAGTTTGGGCAGGCAACCCTGCCTTTGTCCATTTGCCGTTTTTATGATGCGGACGTTGCAGCGTTAAACGAAAATCACGGTTTTGGTGTTGTCTGTCAAATGGTCAGACCGATTTGGATATCGGTTTTTTGCCAGGATGGCAATGCTTCCGGCACCCTTTTGCCGGATTGCCCGTTTTCTTTATCTATAGGATTTTAAAGTGCCGTTTGTCAATAAAAACGATTAAAAAAATAATAAAGGGTATTTTTTTAAGTGAATCATGTTCAGCATTCAGGGCAATAAAAAACCGGCACGCCCTGCCGCCTGCCGGTTTATTGTATGCAAAATGGTGGAGCTGAGGGGATTCGAACCCCTGGCCTCATGACTGCCAGTCATGCGCTCTCCCAGCTGAGCTACAGCCCCTTTGAAATAAGCTCTGACCATAAAAAAAATCCCTGGACTTGTCAACAGGAAATTTACGGCTTCCGAACTGCCCGTACTGCACCGCATTGTTTCGAGTCCCGGCGCTCCACCCGCCAGTCAGAACCGGGCTGGTTGTCAATGGTGTCCACGATCCGGCGCCACCCATCTGAATAGCTCGAATAACTGTCCGCGGTCCAGTACCATTTTTCTTCCATAACCGGGAAATAGGGCGGTTCCTTGTAAATGGCGGCAAGCTCTTCTGCCGTTGGCAGCCGCCAGTCCGTGTACCCGCCGGTTTCGGAATTTTTCACGTACGCGCCGGCTTCTTCGTAGCTCAGGCATTGACCCTCTCCGGCCATGGCGGAATCCAGAAGCTGCCACATCAGCCCGGTGCGTGAATCCGTGACCACGCCCCGCGTTTTTTCCGTGAACCGGTCGCTGCTTTGCGCCAGCAGGCTGCGAAAACGCTGCCGGGTGCTCTGGGCTTGGCGGTTTTTTTTCATTTCCCGGAGGCGGGAAATTTCGCTCTTCGCTTTTTCAGCCAGAGGGGAGTCCGGATAGGCTTCGAGAAAATCCTTGTAAACATCAATGGCCTTGTCATAATCGGTGTCGTGCTGCCGGGCCTTTTTTTTCAGTGCCGCCAGCATCCGGGTCTGCTTGATTTTTTCCCGGTACTCCGCCAGACGGTCTTTTAATTGGTCTGCATAGGAGTTGTCGTAACGGGCAAGGTAATCTCTGCAGAGATCCGCACATGCCTTCCAGTCCTGATCGGATTCGCAGCGCTCCAGGGCAGTTTTGACATAAATATAATACTCTCCGCTCATATCCGCTTCCATGTCCCGGACAGCTCCCCTATGAGCGCCGTTCGGGTATTTTTCCAGATACCGGTCAATGGCCTGCATTTTTTCTTTGGCGCTGCCTGAAAGCATCAGATCTTCAAGGGCCTGGAAATACTTTCTTTCAATCTGGTTTTCCAGATCTGCGATTTTTTTTCTGGCTTTGTCAGCCAGTTTTTTCGGAGGATCGGATTGAAGATACCGATCCAGGCGTTCAATGGCCTGTTCGTATTTGTCCTGCTGTTCAAGGGGCTGAATCTTATTGATTGTTTCATCATACCGAAGCTGTGCCGCGCGCCCGGCAAGTCTGTCGATCCGCTTGCGCACCGCATCTGTGAACCGGGTGTAATTTTCGTCTCCGGCATGGGCCTGCAGAAATTTTTCCAGAAGATCAATTTTTTCCGAAGGCCCGGATTTGTCTTCCACCCGGCTGATCAGCCGGTCAAATTCGGCCTGCCTGCCCCGGTCCTGCTGGATATTGTAAACAACCATCCCGGCGGTGATCAGCACAGCGACCGCTGCCACGGCCGCGCCCGCGATCATGAGCATCCGGCGCCGTTTTTTGGGCGCCATTTCAATGCTCCATTTTTTCCTGCGGCAGTAATCCCGGATATACTGTTCGGCTTCGTGTTTTTCCATGCCGAACTCAATGCCTTTTTGAACCAAAATATCGTAATATTCCGGGCGGATTTTGCCGTTGATACCCGCAATGTCTATATCTGAGTCAAGTTCGGCCAGTTTTGCCCGGGCCAGGCTTACATCATAGGCATTGCGGGTTTCATCAGATTTAAACAGGGTCATGCAGTGGCCGGCCAGGGTGTTGCTTGCCGAGGCCACGGCGTCCTTCTTGCTGGCGCGGGCAACCTGCTTTTTCTTTTGGGACGCCGCCTTCTGGAGGGTTTGCAGATCGGCACTTTCCGGAAGATCCAGAAAATCGTAAAGCGAGGATTTGTTTAACAGCTTCAGATTGTCCCGGATGGTTTTTTCCAGGGACCGGTCCAACTGCCTGGGGGGAGAGATGTCCTTGTCCCCGCCGTTTTTTTTGATCGGGCATCGAACCCGCTTGCGCACCTCATCGACTTTCACTGAATTGCGCTTGGCAATTTGCTCCACTTCCGATTCCGTGAGAAAGCCCTTGGCCATCCGGAGAGTGATCTGCTGGTCGACGCGATTGTATTTCTGGTTTTTACGCGCGGCAATCCGTCCCTGGATTTCGCCCTGGTCCAGGCCGTGGACCTTGGACAGCTTGTGGACCTCTTCCGGGGTGATATGCCCCTTTCCCATAAGGATATCGATGTGGCGGTCGATTTCAGGGTACTTGTCCTGCTTGTCCCTGGCCGATATTTCCCGGGCGGCTTCGGCCTCTTTGCTCCGCAGTGCCGCGTCGGTCATCACCCGGCGGATTTCAGGAATCAGGTTGATGCATTTCTGAGCGTGCAGTCCCTTTGTTGGATGATTGCGAAGGCGGCTCCATTCGGACTGCTTTTTTGCAATGGCGTCTTCAATGACCCGTGCATCAGTTTCCGGCGGATCACAGGGGAGTTCGAGTAGAAGGTAGAAATTTTCGCGTTCCATAGCCCTGTCAGATATGCCTTGGTGTTAGGTTTGCCGGGAGATTGTCAGTGCCTGTGATTGTCAATGCACCACCAGGTTCTGTGATCGCTGTTTGGCCTTTTCAAATTCCTCACCGCCGATTACCGAAGCGGTGTCCACCTCCACCTGGACTTTTCTGTACTCGCCGGTTTCCAGGGCCGTGATGTGAAGACGGCCCTCGTCATTTAAGTCAAAGGTGATTTCAATGGGCAGGTCAGCCGGCAGATTCGGCGGCAGATGCAAAACAGCCGTCTTGATTTCTGTCGCGTGTTCCAGGGGGATTTCAATGCTGCTGGTCTCGCTTTCCATGGTCCGGATGAGAACGGTTTTCTGATTCTGCACTGCGGTGTAGAATTTTTTCACCACGTTGACCGGAACCGTGGTGTTGCGCAGCACCAGGTTGAACACGATTTCCTCACCTGATGGGTTGTGGGCCACCACCCCGAAGCTTTTTGACGTGACGTTTTTAACCCGGAGCATGGCGTTTTCAACCGAGGGCAGGGCATATCCGGTATCCTCGGCCAACTCCCGGGCGGCTTCCTGGAAATCCCGGGTGGTGATCTGACTGGTGTCCATCATTTCGGAAATATTCCCGGAACTGTCAAATGTTTTTTGGGTTTTTTCCGATATCCGCCGGATCAGGTCATCGTTTAACGCCAGCTTCCACCCGTAGATGGCCGCCCCCTTGGCCACGGCCTCGTCTGGATCAAAAACCTTGGGCGCTATGTTAAATTCCTTTTCGATCCTTTCAGACACCTGCGGCATCCGGGTGGCCCCGCCCACCAGGATGATTTCATCAAACCGGCTGTAGCCCTTCTGCCCGGCAGCCTCGAGCATATCCCTGGTGAAATCCACGGTCCGCACCAGCAGATCCTCGGTGACTTCCTCGAATTTTTCCCGCTCCAGCATCAGTTTGACCCTTTTGCCGCCATGGGTGATTGAAACCGGGGTTTTGGGCCGCTGGCTGAGAATTTTCTTTGCTTTTTCCGCAGACAACTGCAGATCCTGCCAGGTGTCGGGATCATCGAGAATGTCTTCGGTAATGCCGGTTTCCTCCTGGAATTTTTCCACCAGGTAGGCCACGATCCGGTCGTCCCAGTCCTTGCCCCCGAGATTGTGATCCCCGCCCGTGCAGATGACTTCCACGGATTCCTTGCGGATATCGATCATGGTGACGTCAAAGGTGCCCCCGCCCAGATCGTATACCAGGACCACGCGGTTCTGCGTGGTGTCCAGGGACCCGTAGGCGATGGCTGCGGCGGTGGGTTCGTTGATGATCTGACGGACGTTAAACCCCGCGATCTCCCCGGCCTTGCGGGTGGCTTCCCTTTCGTTGATGCCGAAATAGGCCGGACATGTGATCACCACGTCGGAAATGGTTTCTCCCAGGTGCTGCTGAGCGTCCTGGGCCAGTTTTTTGAGCACATAGGCTGAAATCTCCTCTGGCCTGTAGCGCTCGCCGCCGTATTCAAATATAAAATTGGGCTCTCCCATTGACCGCTTGATAAAACTGACCACTTCATTGGGATACAGTTTGGCACTTTCCTTGGCCACCTCGCCGACCACAACCGTGCTTTCATCAAAAAAAACCACCGACGGCGTCACCCGTTCGTTTTCCGCATTGGGGATGATTACGGCCTTGCCGTATTCATCCACATAGGCAATGGAGGAGTAAGTGGTCCCCAGATCAATGCCGAAGATCCGTTTGATCTTTTTTTCTGTCAAAGCCTGTCCCCTTTCCCACTAGAATCGTATACGTAAACCGTGACCAGTTCCGGCCGCAGGATTTTGCCGTCCCACTCATAACCCGGGCGCATGCTTTCGGCTATGGTTTTGTCCAAGGTCGGATCGCTTGTTTCAACTTTTTTGACAACTCGCTGGCGGGTGTTGTCAAAATGTGTCACGCCGCAGGTAAAGGCAGTAATGCCCTGCCAGGTAAAAAGATCTTCCAGGTCGCCGGCGATTTCTTCCAGAAACTCCAGCAGCCGGGCGGCGGTTTGCTCGGTAATCGGCCCGGGTTCGTAATACGCTTTGAATTTACGGATGTCATCAATAATTTTAATGACATCGGTTACCATGGAGTGGATGTATTTTTTAACAAGGCCGTCCCGGTATTCCTGAAGTTCCTGGTGCAGTTCATCTATGACCTTGTTTTTGTGGGCATCATATTTGAGCTTGGTTTCAAAAGCCTGGGACAATTGCGCAATTCGCTGATTTACAGCTTGCAGGGCGGCATTTTCCGGCTCTGACTGCCGGTTGCCGTCGTTGCCGGCATCCTCTGCAGGCCACTCTGTTTCGTCGTCAAAGCGGATTTCCAGCTCAAAGTCGGTTTCCGATTGCCTTGCGCCATGTTCCTGCTTGTCATTGCTGTTGTCATTGTCATGCGTCATGGTATGGCCGCTTCAATGGATGGTGTTGCATCTGGGCCCGAATTTTTCTGTTCAGGCCGGTGGTTTCTCAGAAAAACGATTAATTACAGATTATTACTATATTTTAAAGAGGTTTGTCAAAACTTTGTCAAGAAAAATTCTCAATGGCCCGGCGGATCCAGTCCACCCATTGATCCATGCCAGCGCCGGTTTTGGCCGAGACTTCCAGAATCTCCATCTCCGGGTGCAGCTTGTGCACGCGCTTGCGCAAGGCCGCAGTGTCAAAGTCGCTCAAGGCCATCATGTCGGTTTTGTTGACCAGAAGTACGTCTGAAACAGTAAACATCAAAGGGTATTTCAGGGGTTTGTCATCGCCTTCGGGCACGCTGAGAATCATGGCGCTTTTCATGGCCCCGGTGTCAAATTCCGCCGGGCAGACCAGATTGCCCACGTTTTCTATAAAGATCAGGTCGAAATCCTTCGAACCGATGCCGTCGAGTCCGGTTTTTACCATAGCGGCATCCAGGTGGCAAAAACCGCCTGTGCGCAGCTGCACGGCAGCCGCGCCGGACTGCCGGATTTTTTCCGCATCCACCACTGAATCGATATCCGCCTCGATGACACCAATGCGCAGTTCGTTTTTCAGGCGTTCTATGGTCTGCAGCAGCAGGCTGGTTTTTCCGGCCCCCGGCGAAGACATGAGATTGATGACAAAGGTTTTTTCATCCGCCAGTTTCTGCCGCAGCTGCCGGGCGGCCTCGTCATTGTCCGACAGAATGTTTTCTTTGATTTCGATGAGCTTGATTTCTTCCATTCAGAGGGCCTCCATTTCCTTGATGTGATACTGCCGGCCGGAAACAAGGGAGACATTGCCGGCGGTTCCGCATTGCGGGCAATCCGATAATCCCAGTTCATCTTTCCGGATTTGGAATTCATGGCCGCATTTCCGGCATTTGAGCACTATGGGCGCCCTTTGGATTTTGAGTTCCGCGCCTGCGGCCAGGGTGTCTTTGCTCAGGTAATCAAAATAATGCTGAAGCCACTCATTTTCCAGGTCGCTCAGTTCTCCGACCTCCAGAGTTATGGAAACCACACGGCTGACCTGGTTTTGTTTTGCGTGTTTGACAACGATTTCCAGAATGCTTTCCGTGACGGGCAGTTCGTGCATGGCAACAATCCTGTATTTGTGTTTGCCGGTAAGGTATCACATCATGGCGGCAAACGTCACATGCAAATTTTTTCCATCCGATTTTTTATATGTTTGCAGAAGGTTTGATTCGTGTCTAATGTTAAATAAATCACATGGAATAGGAGAATAGCATATTCCAACTTGACCAATTAGATCTAATCCTATAGCGTATATAAAAAAAACGGTGATGATCAAGTTGCCAAAGCGCATCGGGAAGGACTTGCAAATATTCTGACAAAGGAGTTCGTTCCGAAAATGATCAATGTTCAACTTGCCGAACTTTTTTATAACAGATATGGCGGCAACACATACAGAAAAGAGAATCAACATGGGACGACTGGGAAGATATACAGACAGCAAGAGCCGGCAGCGAATCGATCTGATTTTTGAAATGCGCCGCAAGGGGCATGTATGGGCGGAGATCGGCGAAGCCTGCCAGATGGGAATTGCCAACGTACAGCAGGCATATTACCGGGAATGCCGGTTTCGGAAAACAGCCTTTGAGTATCCGTTTGTTGAATACATTGGGACCCATACCTGCAACGTTATCCGCAAATGCCTGGGCGAGCAGGCGCTGGCCGATCCCTGGAAATTAAGCGGACAGGAAAGCATCAAGGCCATATTGTGCTGGCCGGGCGTGGGCACCAAAACAATACGGGATCTTTCCGAAGGCCTGCAGGAAGCGGGTTACGAAAGTTTTGATCCGGATGAGGTCTACAACCGCATTTTTCCGTCACGGACCCGCCGCCGCCGCAGTCCTGCCGGTTGAATTTTTTTGCGGCCACGGACAGGCGGAAATACGGAAAAATCAATTGCACGCAAGGTCCCGGCCTGCAACACAGGCAACTGACGGATTGCCAGGGGTTTTATTGCCCGGGAAATATCATTTTGCCGCTTAGACTGACATCATAGCCTTGCCAGCCGTCGGCCATGCGTTGAAAGCCGGGGTCATGGAAAACAGCCAGAAAATCCTGCACCGGCCGGTCAAAAAAGTGGTCCTTGCTGATCAGTATGTCATAACGTTCCCAGCGCAAAGAAATGAAATCCAGTCCGAGCATGCCGGCCACAGCCCGGATGCCCGGGCCGGCGTCGGCTCTGCCGGCAAGGATTTCAATGCCCACATCAATGTGCCGGCTGACTTCGTTTTCATATCCGGCAAGGCTTTGGGTATCAATGCCGGCCTGTTCCAGCATCCGGTCAAAAAGCAGGCGGGTGCCGGTTTCCGGTCCCCGGTTGACCACTCGGATTTCGGTCTGATGGAGGTCGGCCACGGATCGGATCTGTCCGGGGTTGCCTTTTGCCACCAGAAGGCCCTGCTCCCTGCGGCAGAAATTGACCACAGCCGGCATTTGCCCCACCTCCCGGCCTGCATGGGAAAAATTGTATTCAGATCCGTTTTCTTCCATGAGATGGCTGCCGGCCATATGGCAGCGCTCCCGGCGCAGGGCCCTGAGCCCCCCCATGCTGCCCGTATTGCCAAACACGGCGATATGGTCCGGAAACTGCCTGTTAAACCATGAAATGGTCTGATCCAGAAGCGGGTCGTTGCTGCCCACAATGATCAGCAACCCGGTCTCGGGAAGCCGCTTTGCCGGGGAATCCGGGTAATTGATGGTGCTGGCCTCGATCCACTGGTCCACCAGGTGCCGGGGAAACAGCCATTTGCCGGTGATTTTCGACGCCGGCAACCCCTTTTCCGCCACCAGAGAATAAACCATCTTTTCATTGACACCGATATAGGCGGCCACTTGCTTTGTGGTCAGCAGGGTTACCATTTGCCGTCTCCTTTCGCAAAGCGTCCCTTGGTTGGCAGGAAACCGCAGATTATCAGATCCGGAGTCTTAAGCAAAGCCCAATATGTCCGGTACGTGCGGATTCGGGATCGGTTCCGCGCCATGCCGGCGTATTTTCCTGTCATCGGGCGGGTTTGTTTTAGTCTCTTGACACGTCACTTGCAGTGGGGTAAACTACCTGATCTAATTAAAAAAATAAAGACTGCCGGATGAAACACAAAGATTCAGATTGAGACAAAACGATTCAGTAAAGGAGAGATTCATGGAAGACGATAAGGGCACCGGCAAAATCCGGATACTTCTTGTTGATGACGAGAAAGACTTTGTCGACACCCTTTCCCAGCGCATGCAGATGCGGGATCTGAGCGCGGATATCGCCTTAAACGGGGAAGAGGCTCTCGAGCAGCTCAACAGGCAATCTCCGGATGTCATGGTCCTTGATCTGCGCATGCCCGGCGTGGATGGAATGGATGTGCTGCGACGGGTCAAAAAGGAACATCCAAACGTGCAGGTCATCATGCTCACCGGGCAGGGATCGGAGAAAGACGAAATCGAGGCAAGGCGCCTGGGGGCGTTTGATTACCTGGAAAAGCCGGTCAACATTGATACCCTGGTTTCCCGGATTCGCTCAGGCGTCCTGCTTGTGGTGGGAAACGAGGATCGGTTCTCTGATCGTCTCATTGATTATGCCCTGGAAATGGCTGAGCGGATGTCTTACCGGCTCGTGGCCTTAAGCCCGGCGCCGTTTCCGGAGTCGGTGCTCAACCGGGACCCAATGCCCGAACGGGTCAGCGAGTTTGAGCAAAGCGCCCGGCAAAACGCGGAAAAGTTTGCAAAGGCGGCCAAGGAAAAAGGTATTCCCTTTGAACACGTGATCCGTTACGGACAGCCCGATGCCGTGGCCGAGCAGGTGGCAAAGGAATACGGCAATGTCGAATTCGTGGTATCCGAGCCTACGGATCAGCAGTTGGCGGATCAGGCCCCGGAGAGCTCCGGAAAACAGCTCTATGTCTACAGCGTGGCCTGAGATTTTTTTAAATCCCCGGAGCGAACCCGAACCAGAGGGAAAAAGGAGAGACCATGGAATTTCATTTTATCAGAGGAGTGGTGCTGGTCCTGTTTTCAGCAGTGCTGTGTTTCATTTTCCGACACGAGAATAAAAAGGGATAGTTCTATACCCGGCTCAACCAGATAAAGAAAGGATCGGTTTTCAATGACGCCTGAAATGTTGCTGACCATGATTGTTTTGGTATTCGTAATTGTCCTTTTTGTTTTTGAATGGGTCCGGGTGGATGTCGTGGGTATCCTCATGATGGTCCTTCTGCCGCTTCTCGGCCTGATCTCCCCCAAAGACGCCTTTGTGGGCCTGAGCAGTAATGCGGTGGTATCCATTATTGCCGTGATCATCATGGGCGCCGGACTGGACAAGACCGGCGTGATGAACCAGGTGGCCAGCCCGATCATAAAGATTGCCGGCAAAAGCGAAAGCCGCATTATTACCTTTATCGGCGGCACGGTTGGACTCATTTCGGCCCTGATGCAGAACATCGGCGCTGCTGCCCTGTTTCTGCCGGCCGCCCAGCGCATTGCAAAGCGCATCGGCCTTCCGGTTTCCCGTATCCTTATGCCCATGGGATTTTGCGCTATTATCGGCGGCACTCTGACCCTGGTGGGTGCCAGCCCCACGATTTTGCTAAATGATCTGATGACCATCGGCGGAGAAAAGCTTGAGCCCTTTGGCTTGTTTACCCAGACCCCCATTGGTATCTGCCTGCTGATCTCCGCCATCCTTTATTTTATTGTTTTCGGCCGGTTTATTCTGCCGGCCAGCAAGGGTGAGAGCGACGAAGGCGTCACCAACGCCCTGATGCAGGCTTACCGGGCCTTTGAGACCATTTATGAGATCCATATTCCCGAAGATGCCAAAACCACGGGTACCCTGGCTGATCTCGGGGTGCAGACCCGATACCTGGTCACGGCAGTGGCCGTGGGGCACGCTGCTGAAAGAGACAAAAACTTCGTGCCCAGAAGTTCAGAGGAACTCCGGCCCGGAGATGATCTGGCGGTGGTGGGCCGGCGCAAAAACGTCATGAAAATGGCCGATGAAATGGGTTGGGAAGTAAAAGACACCCTGGAGTCTTTTGCCGAAACCCTTTCCAGAACCAGTGCGGGCATGGCCGAAACCATTGTTTCGCCCAGGTCCGAGCTCATCGGCAAGACCATGAGCGAAGTAGATTTCAAAACGATTTACGGCGTCACGCCCCTGGCCCTTTTTAAGGGCAACCGGATTTACTATTCCGGTTTGACGCATATCACGCTGAGCATGGGTGACACGCTTTTGCTGTTTGGTCCATGGGAGCGGTTTCACATCCTGAAAAATCATCCCCAGCCCAGATCCCTTACCTTTTCCACGCCCCTTGAGGGAGAAATCCTCCGGCCGGAAAAAGCCAAACTGGCCCTGGTATGGCTTGGCGTGGCACTGGCGCAGGTGATTTTTTTGAAAATGCAGCTTTCCGTGGCGTTGATGTCCGGGGCCCTGGGTATGATCATTACCGGGGTCTTGAAAATTGATGAGGCCTACAGGGCCGTGGACTGGATGACCGTTTTTCTGCTGGCGGGTCTGATTCCCCTGGGCATGGCTTTTGAGCAGACGGGTACCGCGGCTTATATTGCCGAAGGTGTGCTCGGGGTGCTCGGCGAGCCCGCACCCATCGTGCTTCTGGCGGTGATCGGCCTGATGGCCTCATTTTTTACACTGGTGATCTCCAATGTCGGGGCAACGGTGCTGCTGGTGCCCCTGTGCATGAACATGGCCATGATGGCCGGAGGTGATCCGCGGATGGCAGCCCTGGTTGTGGGACTGTCTGCCTCCAATACCTTTGTGCTGCCCACCCACCAGGTCAATGCACTGGTCATGCGCCCGGGCAGTTACCGAACAGTGGATTACGCCAAGGCCGGAGCCGGCATGACGGTTCTGTTTCTTGCAGTGGAACTTGCGGTGCTTTATTTCTTCTACGGCATTTAAAAAAAACAATGACAGCTCAAAAAACCCGGCCCTGAATCAGGGGGCCGGGTTTTTTGCGCAAAAGGCTGAAAAAGGTTTGTGGATGTGCATCCAGATTGTGGTCTTACTTGTCTTCCAGCGCTGACCACGGCGAAGTGCTGTAGCGCTCGGTTTTGGCCGCCCGGATCCGCTCTTCCTGCTCGGCTTTTCGCTGATAGGCGTTGTGAATTTTTTTTACCAGCTCTTCGGTATCACATGGCTTCATCAGGTAGTCAAACGCGCCCTGCTTCATCCCGTCAATTGCCGATTCCACCGTGGCATGCCCGGTTAACATGATGACCTCGGTCAGGGGGCGATGCTGCTTGATTCGCTTCAGCACCTCGTTTCCATCCATTCCGGGCATTGCCACATCCAGGATCACAACATCATAGAGATACTGCCGGATGTTTTCCACCGCCTCCTCGCCGCTGAAGCAGACGCTGACATCATAGTCACGGATTTTCAAGCGTTCCGAGAGCTGTTCAACAAACTGCTGCTCATCATCAACAAGCAGTACCCTTGTTTTCATGGGATTCCTCCTGTGCACTTAAGAATGTATCGGGTCAAGTTTTGTTTTTGTACGATTATAATCCTACATTAATTTTTGTTTTTCCCCTTGTCTATAATTTTAATGTCTGTTTTGGGGGCTTTGGCTTTCGTCGGAAGGTTCAGCCGCATATGCGGATTCGATTTTTTGCTGGTATGCTTTTTGGATGCTTTTCACCAGGGTGTCCACACCAACGGGTTTCTGCAGATAATCAAATGCCCCGAGGCGCCTGGCCTGTTCCTCATCCTTATAGGATCCGTGCCCGGTCAGAATGATCACCTGGGCTTCCGGGTTTGTCTTTTTTACGCGTTCCAGGACCTCCATGCCGTCAATTCCGGGCATTCGCAGGTCAAGCACCATGACATCGGGCACCCGGGTTTTTAAGGCTTCCATCGCCTTCTGGCCGTCAAAAGCAACGGATGCGTCAAATCCGCGCATCTCCATCCGCTCCGAGAGGGTTGTGACAAATTCCTCTTCATCGTCGACCAGAAGGATCCTTATGGTTGTTTTGCCGTTTACTTCTCCGGCCATTACAAGGTTTCCTCCTTTATTTCAAAATCAGGTAAAAACAAAGATCATCAGTATTGCACTTCAGTTCTGCATTCAATTGTGCTGCCGTGTTTTCCAGTTCGCCCCATGCATTGCTTTGCCGCAGCCCGGTGAAAAATTGTTCAGGCGAAGGCGCCTGTTTACCGGTGCAGGCGATTTTTACAGCGGCATTTTCATCCTTTTTGGCCGAAATCAGGCGGATTTCGCATTGGGCCGGCAGAACCGAAAGACAGGCATCCAGGCTGTAGAACAAAACCATGTAGAGCAGCAGGGGATTGGTGGTGATTTTGATTTCCTGACCCTTCTGGCTGTCTGCCTGCAGGGTGATGTGTTTGAGCCGGGCAAAGCGCTCTGTGAGCGTGCAGAAATGAACCATTGTTTCTCCCAGTTCCAGTTCCGCGCTATTGTGATCCGGCGTGTGCGCAAAGCGGTTGAAACGGGAGGCCATCTCCATTCCCCGCTGGAGTTGGTTTTTAATGGTGTTCATGGAGTTGTTGAATCTTTCCTGATATTTGTCCCTGGCCAGGGGGGAAATGGCCATGATGTCTTCCATTAGCCCGGCTGATTCCTGTATGATGGCCAGAATATTTTTGAACTCATGGGTCAGGTTGGCTGTCATTCTGCCGAAAAAGGCCAGTGTTTTTTCAGTTTCCTGGTTCATTGGATCCCCTTTTCTGCTTGGCGGGGTTATGCTGAGGTTTTTCCAAGCGCTTCATGAATTTGTGAAATCAGTTCTTCTATATCCAGGGGCTTCATCAGGAAATCAAAAGCCCCCTGGTTCATTCCCTCCATGCCCTCCTTGGTTGAGCCCTGACCGGTGAGAAGGATGATCGGCATATCCGGGTTGACTGATTTGATTTGTTTCATCACCTCCAGGCCCCCGATGCCGGGCATCATCAGGTCCAGTACAATGAGGTCAAACCCCTTGTCCTGAACCATGGAAAGGGCCTGATCTCCGGATGTGGCAATGCTGGGGTCAAATTCCCGCATTTCCAGTCTTTCGGCCAGTGTGGTCACAAATTCTTCCTCGTCGTCGACCAGCAGCACCTTGATTGAATCATTCATTTTCCATTTCTCCGGGGGGCGTTTTGGGCAGAAAGATGGTAAAGGTGGTTCCCTGGTCGATTTTGCTGTCCACCTTGATTTCTCCGCCCAGTTTTTTAATGATACCGTAGGTGATCGACAGGCCAAGGCCTGTGCCATATCCTTTTTTGGTGGTAAAAAAGGGTTCAAAAATTTGCCGCATGGTTTCTTCGGTCATGCCGTGGCCGTTGTCACGGATGGCAAGGGCCACGGTCTGGCCATCCTTTTCCCAGGTGGACAAAACAATTTCCCCGCCGTCTTTGACCGCGGCAAATGCGTTGGTCAGCATATTGAGGATGACCTGCTGCAGCTGGCCCCGGTCAGAGGAGATTTTCGGGATTTGTTCGTCAAACTTAAACTCGATGTTTAAATTGCGATGATGGGCTTCCTTTTCAAGAAACCCCAGGGTGTCCCGGAGAACCTCGTTGATATCGAGCATTTCATACTGCACCCCGATGCGTCTGGCAAATCCGAGCAGCCGGTGTGTGATATTGCGGCACCGGTCCACGGATTGCAGAATCTGGGAGACGCCCCGCATGAGCTTTTCCTTGTCATGATGCTTGTCATGGTCCACCAGATCCTTTAAAAGCCCGGCTTTTTCATTGATAATGGCCAACGGGTTGTTGATCTCGTGGGCCACGCCAGCGGCAAGCCGGCCAATGGAGGACAGCTTCTGGGTGTACTCAAGCTCCCGAAAAGCAATGACGCGCTTTTCATCGGCCTCCCGGATTCGTTTGACCAGCAGGTGAGTGGAGCCTAAAATCACCAGAAAGATGGCAATAACGCTTGCCACAAACATATACGACATTTCCTGCTTGAGCGTGTGCCAGGGCTGAAAAACATTGGCCTGGGGCAGGATCATGACCAGTGTGAAGTCGTATTTGATCAGTCGGGAGTATACCATGACGATTTCCCGGCCGTCCGGGTCGGTCAGTTCCCTGACATGAGTGCCGGAATCGCTTGAGGGGATTTCCATGGGAAATTGGTCCAGTACCTTTCCGTAGTTCCGGGAATCGGACTGGAGAACGCCCTTGCTGTTGACGATAAATGCGTCCGTGATGGGGTCCATTCCCATGGGGCTGATCAGGTCTTCGAATTTTTTGGTATCCATGGTGGCCCGCAGAATCCAGGACTCGCCCTGGTCGTTTAAATTCTGAACAGCCATGGCGATATGCGGCAGGTCCCGGTAACCCATGAACACATCACTGATGTACACCCCGCGTACCCGGGCTTCGTTGAACCATTGCTGGTTGGAATAGTTTTTGTTCAGCAGGTCATAGGGGCCGGTGTAGGCGACCTTGGTGCCGTCGTTGTTGATAATGCCAAGATCCACGTATCCGCCGTATTCCTCCCGGAGAATCCGGAAGATCCGGTGCAGTGTCGCCTGGCCCGAAAGGATTTCGTAGGAATAGCTCGAGGCGATGAAATGGATGGCCGACAGCCGCTCTTCGAGAAACAGCTCAAAGGAATGGGCTGCCTTTCCGGCAATGGCGCGTATGGGCTTGATGCGTTCGGCTTTGATGTTTTTCTGGTACTGCATGGCGTTGGTGGCCGCCATGATCACAAGCGGAATAAGGGTCACGGCCAGCATCAAAAAAATGATATTGCGGCGAAGGCGCCGGTAGCGCCTGGGCATTTCTTTTTTTTCTTCATCCCTTTCCAATATCTGCCGGCACAGGTCCCACCATTTTTTCATTTTATCGGCCATCGGATCAGTTCTCCCCTTGCTGGCCGATAATGGCGCCCGGGTAAAGTTTGTTTTTCAGCAATTGTTCCACTCCTTGCTTCCACGAGCCGATAACGGAATCATAGACACGGATGCGCTTCCAGTTCAGGTATTGATAATACTGATCTTCAATGCCGCCGCAGATCACTGTGTCCACGTCTTTTGTTAAAATCATGTGGCACAGTTTTTCCGCGGAGACCTGGGCCAGGACCACGATTTTTTTTTCCCACGTCCCGTCATCATCTGCTGAAACAATGGCGGCCTCTGATGCCAGGTCAAAACGGGGCGCCACTTCGTGTCCGTACAGGGGTATGAGGATTTTCCGGGACATGGAATTTGTCCTGATATTGGATATTAAAATGGTATTGTACTTTATAAAAATAGCACAACTGCAGGGCAGGTGTCCAATAATTTCCCCGCCCGCTGGCCTGTTTCATCTTACTGGATCTGATACTGCTTGATTTTTCTCCACAGGGTACTTCTGCCCCATCCCAGCAGGGCTGCGGCCTTGTTGCGGCGGCCGCCGGTTCGTACAAGGGCCTCGATGATCATTTGCTTTTCGGTTTCAGCCCATGTGGCCGCGCCTTCGGCTGTGGGCTGAAAAGAGCCGGAAACAGTCCCGGGGGGCGGTTCCTGCCGGGTCCGGGTGTCATGCTCCATGCGGCCGGCTGCCGGCTCAATGTTGCTGCTGAGATAGGCGGGGAGATCCCGGGGTTCAATTTGATGCTGCCGGCAGACGTTGACCGCGTATTTGATGATGTTTCGCAATTCCCGGACATTGCCCGGATATGAGTAGGTGTTGAGCAAATCCAGGGCCTCAGGGGCCGGCTCCCGGATGTCTTTGCCAAAGGCGGTGCTGAATTGGTGCAGAAAATGGTCTGTGAGCAGGCCGATGTCATCTCCCCGCTGGCGCAGCGGGGGCAGGTGGAGGCGCACCATGTTGAGCCGGAACAGCATGTCTTTGCGAAATGCGCTTTGTTCCGCCATCTGTTCCAGATTCCTGTGATCGCCTGCGATAACACGAACATCCACTTGAAAGCCCCGGGTTCCGCCCATGGGATAGACGGTGTTGTTGTCCAGAAGGTTTAACAGCCTGGCCTGCAGGGCCAGGGGCATATCCCCGATTTCAGCAAGGTACAGGGTGCCGTTGTGCGCCAGCCGGAACCGGCCCTGCCGGTTTTCGGCGGCACCGGGAAATGCGCCTTTGCAGTGTCCGAACAATTCGGATTCAAGAAGGGTTTCAGGCAGGGCGCCGCAGTTGATTTTGACAAACGGCCCCCTGGCCCGGCCGGAATTTTCGTGGATGGCCCTGGCGGCCCGGTCTTTTCCCGTGCCGGTCTCCCCGGTAATCAGCACCGGGGAATCATTTCCGGCGATCAGGGGCAGGGTGCGGAAGATGTTTTCCATATCCGGGCTTTTGCCGATCATTCCGGCAAAGCCAAATGCCGGTTGCATTTGCGCTTTTGGCTGAGCCGAACCTCTCAGATCCTCGATGGCATCCACATAGCCCAGGCACCTTCCGGGGGGATCAAAAAGCCCGATCATGGTAATGCGCACGTCAATGCGCAATCTTTCCCGGTTGATCAGATCGCTTTGCACGCACACCGGTCCGCTGTCCGGTGCGATTTTTGAAACCGGGCTGTCTTTGAGATAGGCTTGGGTTCGCACAATATTGTGACAGGCAATGTTTTTTGCTTCTTGCGGGCCATAGCCGGTCAGGGCGGAAGCCGCCCGGTTCATGTACCGGATTCGCCGCCGGGCATCGAGCAGGATCAGGGCGGTGGGAATCTCTTCCAGAATGGCTTCGGCGGCGACCGGATGGTCAAACAGCCCGGAAATCAGATGTGGGAAATGATCATCCAAAAATCAATGCTCCCGGCGCCCTATGCTTTATGTTTCAGGGTATGAATGATGATCTGTTTTTTTTCTCCCATTCCGGTAAAGGCCATGCCCTTGTGGGAAAGATCAAATTCCTTTTCCGCTTCCATCAGAAATTTCATCATGGACATCCGGGCGATATCATGGGCCAGATAGGCCGTGCCGCCGGATCTGAGCTTTTTTTTGAGAATTTCGATGACCGGGTGCACGTCGGATTTTCGGTATATCAGTTCCGAGCCGCAGATGATATCCCAGGTTTCATGGGTGTCGGGTTCATGCCAGTCAAGGGCCGAGACCCGCACGGTGTCAATTTCGTTGTGCAGCGCGTTTTTTTTCATCAGCGCCAGGGCGTCGGGCTGATTGTCCGTGATGGTGACCCGGTGGCCGAAGGCGCCGAGAAACAGTCCGGTAATGCCCATGCCCGCACCGATTTCCAGGATTTCCTGATTTTTATCCAGCCCCGTGTGAACCAGCCAGTCCGTGAGCACG
The DNA here is from genome assembly GCA_021737045.1 of Desulfobacteraceae bacterium. Classification (GTDB taxonomy): domain Bacteria; phylum Desulfobacterota; class Desulfobacteria; order Desulfobacterales; family Desulfosalsimonadaceae; genus Desulfosalsimonas. Next base: position 36,127 of record JAIPES010000009.1, read on the forward strand.
ATGCTGGCCTCCCAGATTTTCACCCAGAAGGGAAAATGCGCGATTTCCTGCCGGCCCTCAGCCTCGAGTTCGGCAATCAGGGGTTCAAGATTTTTAACGCACAGGATCTCCATGCGCCGGCCCCCGATGGCAAGGGCTTTTGGCTCCAGTTCAATATTGGGGCGAAGCAGCAGTTGAGTCATAACAGTCGTTTTGTTTGTTTTGGCAGAAAGCGGACTTTACACGGCCCATGGCCGCGGTCTGTGCCGCGTGAAATTATAAGCATTCTTGATAAGCAAGAAACCTTAATCTAAAAAGTCGGCAGCGGTCAAGCACAATCCGAATGGCCGGGATCCGCACTGGTTGACAGGATCGTGCCGGTTCATTGAACAACGTGATCAAATGAATGGAGCAGGGTTTTGCCGCCGGCCACGGCTTTTGTCCTGATGGTGTATGTTCCCGGCGGGTCAAGGGAGACATCAGCACCGTAGCCGTCTGCCATGCCCATGGCCATGACCCTTTGCTGTTTTCCGTCAGGACCCTGGATCAGAAACCCGGTCTTGGCTCCGGTGACGGCATCGCCATTCTGGTCCCGGATAAAGACCATCAGATGGTGTGTGGCCTCGCTGTCGCTGCCGTGCTCCTTTAATGCCTGGCGCATGTCAATGAGTTCATAAGTCAGCTCATGGTTATTCACGGCTGCCTGGTGGATTGTTTCCCCATCGCTGCTGTGCCGGGCGGCCGCAGACGCTATGACCAGACAGATCAGCATCATTGACGCGATCATAAAATGCATGAGTTGTTTCATAACGTTTCTCCTTGTTGGGTTGCAGGATTGGCTTCCTGGTTTATTGTTTTTCTTTGAGCTCCCGGCGCTTCCAGATATCATAGACCGCCGGGATGATAATCAGGGTTAAAATGGTCGAGGAGATCAGCCCGCCCACCATGGGCGCGGCGATTCTTTTCATGACCCGGACACCGGTTTCGGTGCCGATCATAATGGGCATCAGGCCGATTAAGGTGGTGGCCACGGTCATGAGCTTGGGCCGCACGCGTTCCACCGCCCCTTCGATGATCGCGCCCTTCAGATGCGCTGTGGTCTGCATTTTTCCGCGGTTCGCCCATCTTTTGTGGGCCTCGTCAAGATAGACCAGCATCACCACACCGGTTTCCGCCGCCAGTCCGGCAAGGGCGATAAAGCCCACCACCACGGCCACTGAAACGTTATAGTCCAGCAGGTAAAGCAGCCACACCCCGCCGACCAGGGCAAAGGGCAGCGATGCCATGACCACCATGGCCTCGGTGATGTTTTTAAAATGAATATAGAGAAGCACGAAAATCAGCAGGATTGTTACAGGAACAATCAGGTTCAGGGTTTGTCTGGCCTTTTGCATGTATTCAAACTGCCCTGACCAGACCAGGGAATAGCCTGCCGGTTTGTCGATGTTTTCGTCCACGATTTTGCGCGCCTGTTCAACATAAGTGCCCAGATCCACACCCGCTATGTCCACGTATATCCAAGCGGTTCTTCTGGCGTTTTCGCTTTTGATCATGGGCGGCCCTTTGCGGATTTCAAGGTCGGTGAGCTGGGCAAGGGGCACCTGGGCCCCGGTTGGCGTGGCCACCAGCACCCGCCTGAGCTGCTGCATATCGTCTCTTAACTCCCGCTTGTAGCGCAGATTCACGGGATAGCGCTCCAGGCCCTCCACGGTGTAGGTGATGTTCATGCCGCCCACTGCGGTCATGATCACTTCCTGGACATCATCGACAGTCAGGCCGTATCGGGCGATTTCATGGCGCCTGATGTTAAAATCCAGGTAATTGCCGCCGGTTGTGCGCTCGGAATAGACTGACAGGGTGCCCGGAATATCGCGCACCACCTGTTCAATGCGGGTGCCCAGCTCGGATAGCACCTCCAGATCCGGGCCCATGAGCTTGATGCCCACAGGCGTCTTGATGCCGGTGGACAGCATGTCAATGCGGGTTTTAATGGGCATGGTCCAGGCATCGGTGAGCCCCGGAAACCGGATGGCATCGTTTAAGTCCGCTTTTAGCTCTTCGATGGTCATGTGCCGCTGTTCCGGCCAGATCCAGGCAAGCGGGGCTTTTAGCCAACCCGGCCAGGATGAGAAAAAACGCTCAATTTTCTTTTTGCGCCACTGATGAACGATTTCTCCCTTTTTTTTCTCCGGCCAGATCAGGGTCAGGGGCCCCTTGAGCCAGTCCTGCCAGGATGAGAAAAAGCGCTGAACTTCCAGGGTTTCATATTCCACTTTGGGCCGCAGCATGATGGTGGTTTCAATCATGGTCAGCGGTGCCGGATCCGTGGCCGTATCGGCCCGGCCGATTTTGCCGTGCACGCTTTGGACTTCCGGGAAGCGTTTGATGATCTTGTCCGTCTGCTGGAGCAGTTCCCGGGCCTTGGTCACGGAAATGCCCGGCAGGGTGGTTGGCATGTAAAGCAGATCGCCTTCGTTTAAGGGGGGCATGAATTCGCTGCCCAGTTGTTTGGCCGGATAATAGGTTACCGCAGTGATCAGCAAGGCAATCAGAATTGTTGTTTTGCGCCAGTTGACGACCATGGCGATCACCGGCCGGTAGACGCGGATAAAAACACGGCTCAGGGGATTTCTGTTTTCCGGCAGAATTTTCTGGGGCACAAGGCAGATCACGGCAAACACGGAAAGTGCGATGGCCGCAATCAGGCTCCAGCCGGGAAGGTCTATGCCTGCAATGCCGGCGGCAACAACGATCACCGGAGGGCCTGCTGTGGAGGCAATCCAGATCCGGCGCCTGCGTTTTTTTGAAGTCTGCGGGTCAATGGGCCGTTCAGTGATGAAAAAGGTCATCAGCACCGGGATGATGGTGATGGCCAAAAGCGAAGAGGCGGCCATGGCAAAGGTCTTGGTATAGGCCAGGGGCTTGAACATCCGGCCCGACTGCTCCTGTAAGGCAAATACCGGGATAAACGACACCGTGATAATCAGCAGGCTGTAAAACAGGGCCGGGCCCACCTCCCTGGAGGCCTCCAGGATGATTTGATTAAAGGGCTTTTTGTCCCGGTCCCGCTCCAGGTGCTTGTGGGCGTTTTCCACCATGACCACCGAGGCATCCACCATCACGCCGATGGCAATGGCAATGCCGCCCAGGCTCATGATATTGGCATTAATGCCCAGGGGATACATGACAAGAAACGACATCAGCACCCCCACGGGAAGGGTGAACAGGGCCACAAACGCGGATCTGAAGTGCAGGAGAAACAGCACGCAGATAATGGCCACCACCGTGATTTCTTCCACAAGTTTTTTCTGCAGCGCATGCACGGCCCGCTGGATCAACCCGGAGCGGTCATATCCCATTTCTATGGTCACGCCCTCGGGAAGGGATTTTTCCAGCTCCGCCAGCCTGGTTTTTACCCTGTTGATGGTATCCAGGGCATTTTCCCCGTAGCGCATCACCACGATGCCCCCGGCGGTCTCGCCCTCGCCGTTCCATTCCAGCACCCCCCGGCGCAGTTCAGGGCCCCGGTGGATATCGGCAATGTTTTTCAACAGAATCGGAGTGCCCCGGTCATCGACGCCAACGGCGATATCTTCCATGTCCGCAATGGATTGGATATAGCCCTTGCCCCGCACCATGAATTCGGTTTCAGCCATTTCAACAAGCCTGCCGCCCGCATCGCTGTTGGAGCGCTGAATGGCGCGTCTGACCCTGGAAAGGGGAAGGTCGTAGGCCAGCAGCTTGTTGGGATCCACCTCCACCTGATACTGGTTGACATATCCGCCGATGCCGGCCACTTCAGCCACTCCCTGCACGGACATGAGCTCGTATCGCAAAAACCAGTCCTGGATGCTTCTGAGCTCGGCCAGGTTGTGTTCTCCGGTATGGTCCTTGAGCACATATTCGTAAACCCAGCCCACGCCCGAGGCGTCCGGGCCCAGTTCCGGGGTGACCCCTTCGGGCAGGTCGGATGCCGCGCCGTTTAAGTATTCAAGCACCCGGGACCGGGCCCAGTAAAGGTCGGTGCCGTCCTCGAAAATCACGTAGACAAAAGACAGGCCGAAAAAGGAATATCCCCGGACATTTTTGGCGTACGGCACGCTGAGCATGGTGGAGGTCAGCGGGTAGGTGACCTGGTCCTCGACCACTTCCGGGCCCTGGCCCGGATATTCTGTCATAACGATGACCTGCACGTCGGACAGATCCGGTATGGCATCCAGGGGGATGGACCGCAGGGCCAGAATGCCGCCGGCAATCACGAAAAGGGTTGCCAGCACCACCATGAACTTGTTGTTGATGGACCATTCAATTATCTTTCCGATCATTCGGCCGCCCCTTTATTCCAGATCCTCAAAAAAAGCATCCCCGTTCCGGCCATTGCTGTTTTCCGGATCATCAAAAAAGCCTTTGTCTTCGGCGCTGTTTTGCCCGGAATCATTGTCTTTTTCCCCGGGATCTTCGCGTTCGGTCATTTTCCGGGAGGCCTCCCGGAGTTTGGATTCGGAATCGAGCATGAATTGCCCGGAAACCACCACCTGCTCGCCCGGGGCCAGGCCCTCAAGGATTTCAATCCGGTCGTTGTCCAGGGGAATTCCGGGTTTTACCTCCCTGGGGGTGAATTTGCCGGCGCTGCGCCGAACAAACACGATATCGCGCTGTCCGGAGCGGAGCACCGCGGATCTGGGCACGTGCAGTCCGGTTTCATCGCTGCTGGTGGCGATTTTCACATCTCCGTACATATCGGGTTTCAAAAACATATCCGGGTTGTCAAATTCCAGCAGCACAACCACGTCCCGGGTTTTGCGCTGGAGATAGGGATAGATGTAGGCCACCTGTCCCTCATATTTTTCCCCGGGCAGGTAGGGCAGGGTCATTTCGGCTTTCAGGCCCTTTTGGACCCGTGCCAGCTCGTATTCGTAAATATGGGCCTCCACCCACACACTTGACAGGTCTGCGATTTGATAAATCGTGGTCCCGGATTGGACGTAATCGCCTTCAAGCACGTTTTTTTCCGTCACCACGCCCGTGTACGGGGATTTGATGGTCAGGGCGTGCCTGACCGCCCCCTGCCCGATGACCTGGTCGATTTCCGATTTGGCAATACCGTAGTAGCCCAGCCGGCTTCTGACCGATTCGAGCATTTTTTTGTTGGTTTCATCCGGCCGGCGGGTGTAGTTGCGCCGGGCTTCGAGCAGATCCTGCTGTGCGGTGATCAGCTCCGGTGAATAAAAATCAAACAGTGGATCCCCTTTTTCTACCCGGGCGCCGGTGAAATCCACATGCAGTTTTTCGATCCATCCGCTGAATTTCAGGTTGATCCGGGTGGTGGCGGTTTCATTGTAGGTCACGTGACCGTAGGTCCGGATGGTGTGGGAAAGCGGGCCCTGCTTTACGGCCACTGTGCGGATCCCCATGTTTTGTTCCATGACCGGATCAATGGAGATATTCACACCCCCTACCAGTTCGTCTTCGTATACCGGCTCCAGATCCATGCCCATGGCGCTTTTGCCGGGCTCGTCATAAATTTCCTCAGGATTCATGGGCGCGCGCCAGTATGCGATTTTGCGCTCTCCGTCGTCTGCGTCGTCTTTTTCATCCACTGAGTCCTTTGGCACAAGTTCCATGCCGCAGATGGGACAATCCCCGGGCTCATCTGTGACTACCTGGGGGTGCATGCTGCAGGTGTACTGGATGTTGCTGTCCTGCTGCACTTTCCTGTGCTGGTGATCCGCAAAGGAAAGCAGGCCTGAATACCAGGCAGCCCCTGCTGCGATCGCCAGGGTCAGCACAGCGGTGAGAAAAATGGCAAGAACCGGAATGCGTCCTGATTGCGCCCGGGCTTTATTTCTGGTCATGGGATTGTCCTTTAAATGCATGGGAAGCGTCCTTTAATGTTTCGCTTCGGCAGTGCCGCCGACCCAGGCTTCGAGTTCGGCGCGTTTCTGATATATGTCATAAAAAAGCCGGCTGGCTTCCCGCCGGTATTTCAAAACCCGTATGCGGGCGTCGATCATTGTATCAAATGCCACCCTGTCCACCTCGTAGGCCTCTTGTGCCGATCTGGCCCACTGGCCGGCCTGGGGGATGAGTTCTTCGGTATAAAGACGGTATCTGCGCCGGGTGTCGTTTATTTCCGAGGCCAGGGATTGGATTCGGTAGGGCAGCCGGTTTTGCAGATCCAGGTACCGGTTCCGGGCGGAAAACGCATTGCCCGAAGCTGCGGCAACCTCGTTTGATTGTTTGCGTTTGTGCCAAAGCGGGATGTCCATTGCCACCGCGGCTGAGAAAAAATCCGGCAGGTCCCTTCCTGTGCGGTCTTCTTCGCGCTGCCCGTAGGTCAGCCGGATTTTGAAGTCAGGATAATAATCCTTTTGCGCAAGTTGCTTTTGCGCCCTGGCGGTTTGGATTTGCGCCTGCATGCCTTGTAAGTCCGGGTTTTTTTCCAGTGCTGCCGCGGACAGTTTTTCAGCTGAAAGCACAAACCCGGGCTCAGGCAGATTTGCGGGCGGGGCAATGGATGCGCGCTCGCCCCTGTTGGTTAGTTCATGCAGACGGTCTTGGATGGTGGTTCTGCGGTTTTCAAGTCTTACGGCCTCGTCTTTGAGTCTGGACAGTTCGACCCCGGCCTGGAAAATATCCTGCTGCAGACCTTTGCCCACGGCATAGCGGCTTTCCGTGTCCCTTCTGATGCGTGCCACCAGCTCGGTCAATTCGGCATTGATCCGCAGACTTTCGGCCACATATCCGAGTTCATACCAGGCCACAGCCACGTCCCGGGCCAGTTCCAACCTGGCGGCCTCCAGTTCCGCCTGTTTCTGTCTGGCCTCTGCCGCAGCCGCCTCGGAGCGCAAATCCAGCTTGGACATCCAGGGCACGGTCTGTTCCACAAAGATCTGTTTCTGGGTCATGGGCTCCTGGTCAAATGCAAAGCTGTCTGTGGGAATGCTCTGGAGGGCAAATCCGATTTTCGGGTCCGGAAGCGCGCCTGCTGCCGGAATGCGCGTCTTTAGAGCTTTTGCCCGGTCTGCCTTGCTTTGCAGCAGGTGGTTGTTTTCCAGGGCCTCGGTGATAAGCTGCTGCAGTTCGGGCGGGGCCCATATGGCCTCTTTGGCAAAACCTTTGCATGAAAGGCCAGCGGCGAAAACCAAGAACATCGCAGCGGGTAAAAGGCTTTTCCGGATTGCCGGCAATGCTTTTGTCATGATTTTGATCCCGGTCAATGGCGGTTTTGGGGTTTGTCTGCCGGTTGCGATCCGGTCTGGAACGCAGTCCCGGTAAACAGGGTTTGCCTTAAAATGGTAATGCCTTAATGGAATAACGCAAAATTGATGGCGCCGTAAAAAGTTCAATATCTGGGTTACGCGCAATTTCTTAGAATTTCACGTACGGATAAGTACGCTGCATTCTTCGAAATTGCGCAAGCCTTGATCTTGATATTTACGGCGCCATCTGAAATCAGACTTTTTATGGTGCCATCAAAATTCGGGGCCGGGTGTATAACCGGAAAAAAGGAGGTGCAAAGACATTCAGGAGGGTTTTGGGAGCGGTGTCAGGCTTCCATTTTTCCGAATTCGGCCAGATCTTCCAGGCCCGGTCTGTCCAGCAAACGAATGGTACGGCCCTGGACCTCGACCAGACCCTGTTCGCTCATTTTGCGAAGCATCCGGGAAAGGGTCTCGGGGATGGTGCCCAGAAAGCTGGCCAGCTGTCCCTTGGAAATATTGAGGGTGATGGTATCCGGATTTTTCTGCTCTTCTGCCTGGAGCAGGAAATATCCGGCCAGTCTGGCCGGAACTTCCTTTAACGACAGATTTTCCACCTGGATTGTGAAATTTCTGAGCCTGCGGGAGAGCACGGCCAGCATGTTCATGGCAACAGAGGGATTGGTGGTGATCAGGTCGCGAAAGGCTTTTCTCGGGAAAAACAGCACCCGGCTTTTTTTCACCCCTTCTGCGCTGGCGGGAAAGGCTTTTCCGGAAAACACCGGCACTTCGCCAAAGGGTTCGCCGGGGCCGAACATGTGCAGGATCTGCTCTTTTCCCTCGGTGGACAGCTTGTAGACCTTGATCATGCCTTCAAGGGTTACATAAAATCCATCGCCCGGATCTCCTTCGGAAAAGATCAGCTCGCCCGCGGCCACGGGTTTTTCCACGGCAATGGCGGTCAGAGCCGCAATGTCTTGCTCCGGAAGGCCGGAAAACAGTATGGATTGGGATAACACTTCTTTGGATCGGCTCATTGACCCCTCCTGATTTTTCACCGGAAATATAACAGTTTTTGACATAAATCAAGGAAAGATGGCGCCGTAAAAGTCCAATATCTGCGTTACATGCAATTTCTCAGAATTTCACGTACGGATAAAGTACGCTGCATTCTTCGAAATTGCACAAGCCTTGATCTTGAACTTTTGTGTCGCCATCTGAAAGTCATCTGAAATCAGACTTTTACGGTATCACCAAGGAAACACTCTGTTGCAAATTGCAGGGTAAAAATTATAAGGTTCGGGTTGGGGGGAGAAAGCAAGGAGAAGGATATGGAATGGAGCAGCGAGGCCGGGTCCGTGATGAGAAAGGTGCCGTTTTTTGTGAAAAAGCGGGTCCGCAAAAAAGTCGAGGCATATGTGGCACAACAGGGGCGCGGCACAGTGACCGTGGATGACGTGTATGCAGTGAAAAAGGGATATATGGAAAACATGGAAAAGGAGGTGGCCGGCTTTCGGGTGGAAAACTGCTTCGGCCCCGGCGGCTGTCCGAACCGCGCCGGGCCTGATGAGGATCTGGCCGGCCGCATTGAATCGCTTCTGGCCGGGGCGGACCTGCTGGGTTTTTTGAAAAAAACCGTTAACGGCCCCTTAAAATTTCACCACGAGTTTACCGTCACTCTGGCTGATTGCCCCAATGCCTGCTCCCGGCCCCAGATCCGGGATATCGGCATTATCGGCGCAGCCGTGCCCGGGCTTACGGATAACCCGTGCTCCATGTGCGGCCAGTGTGTGGAGATTTGCAGGGAAGACGCCGTTACCCTGGATGAAAACCGGCAGATGCCGCAAATCGATGCATCCAGGTGCCTGGATTGCGGCCAGTGCGCCGGGGTGTGTCCCACACAGACCATCCAAACCATACAAAGATGTTACAAGGTTTTGCTCGGGGGCAAACTGGGCCGCCATCCCCGGCTGGCCCCGCCCCTGCCGGGCTGCTATGATGCAGATGAAGTGCTTGACATTGTCAAGCGCTGTGTTGATTGTTACAAACAACACAGCACCGGGGGAAAACGCTTTGCCCAACTCGCGGCCGAAAGCGGTCCGGAATTGATGGCCGCCCTGGCTGATCTGATACACGATCCAAAGAAAGGATGAGAATATGCCCATTCCAGGAAACCTGTTGACAACCGCCATGGCAGTGATGCCCCACACGGATGCCGACCGGGCCCTTGAGGCGGCCATGTCGCTTGATATCCCTTTCTGGCCCCAGCTTCCCCGGCTCAATTATTACGAGGACATGTATGTCCAGGCAGCCGAGCATTTCCCGGGCATTGTACTGGATGTCAAAAACCGGAAACTGTCCTTTTCAGGTGACAAATTTGCCGAAGAACTCGGCGATGTCATGGACCGGTTTGATGATCCGGAAGTCTTTGATGTCAGCCCGGATTATTCCGTGGTGTATCACAAGTTCCTGGAGATGGATTTATCAGACCGCCCGGCCATCCGCGGCCAGCTGGAGGGGCCGGTGAGTTTCGGGTTTAACGTGGCTGATGAAAACGACCGGCCCATATTGTTTGACGACTCGGTGCGCCCGTTTATGTTCGAATTCATGGCCCGGCGGGTCAATGTGCAGTTAAACCGGCTCAAGGGAAAAAACCCAAACGCCTTCATGTATGTGGATGAGCCCGGCCTGCAGTTTTTGTTTTCGGCCTTGTCCGGCTACGGCGACGTCCAGGCCAAACAGGACATGGAGATGTTTTTCTCCCTTATTGACCGGCCCCGGGGGGTTCACTTGTGCGGCAACCCGGACTGGGATTTTCTGCTCAACTTAGACATTGATATTCTGTCCCTGGATGTCTACACCAACGGCGAGGTGTTTGCCTCGTATGCCAAATCCGTCAAGCGCTTCCTGGACCGGGGCGGGGTGCTGTGCTGGGGCCTTGTGCCCACCAATGTGGAGCCTTTTGAAAAGGAATCAGTGGACAGCCTGGAAAGCATGCTCGAAAACCTCTGGCAAAGCCTTTATGCCAGGGGTATTGACCGGGACCAATTGCTGGCCCAGAGCCTGCTTTCCCCGGCCACCTGCTGCCTGATCAATCCCGATATCGAAAAAACCGTGGAAAAGGGCTTTGCCGCGGTAAAGCACCTGTCTGAAAAACTGCGGGACAAATACGGGCTCGCGGGTTGACTTGCCGGCGGCTTTGCCCATGACGCGCACGGGGAATGGTTATGATTGCTGCCATAGGCAATCATCTTAAAGCGGTTTTTGTCTGTTGAACCTGCTTTGCGATAATATTTTGAATCTCAACTGTGATAGATGCCGGGCCCCACAATTCATGATGCTCTGAAGCCACTTTTTCTGCTGCCTCAGTGATTTCTTTGCCCATTTCATTTAGGGTTTTTAATACCAGTTTTGCCCCAATGCCGACGGCTTGGGCCATGCGTTCCCAGTGGCGGATATATATCCACCGGGGGCGATTTTCATTGCCGATTTTCATTGCCAGTTTGTCATGGACGCCTTCGTATACCCCCGTGCACATGAGATCATAAAAGGGTGCAAGCCGGATTTCATCCGATTTCAGCAAAAAAGAAATGTTTTTGGCATGTGCATCGGCATTATAAATGTAATAATTGAACACCACCCATTGGAGCAGGGACTTTTTGTCAAGGATCGGGTGGCTGGAAAACCGGTCCAGCAGAGAAAAACAATCCAAAAGGGATGGGCCGCCTTCAGCCTCATATTTGGTTTCGGCCATCAGGCCGAGCGCCTGGCAGAAATCTTCCTGATGAAGACGACGCAGGACGCCGGTGCTGTCGCGATACCGGTCATAGCGCTCGACGACATAGACTTCCTCCGGGCTTGTCAGGACTGTTGCCGGGGAAACAGTGAGGCCGATTCTTTCGGCTATGGCCATACAGAACGCTTCGTTTCGTACGCTCTGGTCGATGCCTTGGATGTTCGGTTTAATAATATGGGAACTGGGTGAGGCGCCTTTTGGCAAAAAAAACCGTCCGTCTTCCAGGTAGACAGGCAGTTTGTGCTGAGCGCCGGCCAGGGACAATCGGATGCCTTCTTCTCCTGCAAGAAAAGGTTTTTTCGGCATTTCCCGCAAGAGCTGGTGAAATTCTTCGGCAGAGAGTTCTTTATAGCCGAAAAGCCTTTCTGTCTCCCGGCCTGGCGGAAGAAGGGTGATTGCGCCGGCGCATTCCCCCCCAAGGGCTTGGAGCAGGGCGAATTCATTTCGAGGAGAAATGCCCAGTTTTCTGGCCACCGCCTCCCGAACAAAAGATTCCGGCAATAGGTTGGTAAAAAAAGGGCGTGCTTTTTTGTCGGTATATACGGTCTCCGTGAGCGGCAGGGAGAGGGATAGGGGGGGCATATTTTCACGGGCGATCCATTCGGGTGCATATTGAAATGAGAAATGCTGCTGTTTGTCGCAGGTCAGCAGGCCGGCATACGCCCCGTTTAGATAGACCGCCAGTTCAGCCATTATCGCGGGATTCCTTTTGATGTCATGTGAAGCGCCAGGCCCAGACCGTGGATGATGCGAAGGATCTTGCCGATCTGAGCGGTCTCTTTACCGCGTTCCAATTCACCAAGAAACCGCGTGCCGACTCCGCACAGCGCCGCTGCATCGAATTGCGTCAGACCGTCTGCCTTTCGTTTTGCCCGTATGGCTTTGCCCATATCCTTCGTGGACAAAATACGCCCGTTCGGGATTTTTTTGTTTTCCATAGCAATCCTCAGATTAATTATTACCGTACGGGAATAATATCATGGTCATATTTAATGTAAAGAAAAATCTTCCCGGTAGGGACTCAAATTTCCTAAAAGATGTTTAAATTTATTGAAAAAACTACGGGACAAATACGGGCTCACGGGTTGACTTGCCGGCACAAGCGTGCCATTTCTTTAAAATACGACAGGGTAGCGCTTCAAGAAGGGCCACTCAAGGAGGATGATTTGCAGATAGACCTCAATTGCGATCTTGGCGAAGGATTCGGGATATACACTGCGGGTTTCGACGGCGAGGTAATGCCTCATATCACTTCGGCCAACGTGGCCTGCGGCTGGCACGCAGGCGATCCGGTGGTCATGCAGGCCACTGTGGAGATGGCCTCGAAATTCAACATCATGGTTGGCGCTCATCCGGGATATCCCGATCTGATGGGCTTTGGCAGGCGTGAAATGAATTGCAGCCCAAAAGAGCTGGAAAGCTATCTCCTGTACCAGGTAGGCGCCCTGCAGGCGTTCTGCCGCAGCCGGAACCTGAAAATGCAGCACGTAAAACCCCACGGGGCCCTGTATCATGCGGTCCTGGCAGACCCCGAACTGGGCGGGGCCCTTGCCCGTGCGGTGCAAAAGGCTGATCCCGAACTGATTCTTCTCACGCTGTCCGGCCCTAAAGGAAAGGTGATGGCCGAAATTTGCCAGGACCTGGGTCTGCGGGTGGCCAGAGAAGCTTTTCCTGACAGGGCCTACAACCCCGACGGCACCCTGGTGTCGAGAAACCTGCCCGGAGCCGTGCTCGAAGATCCGCAGGAAGTCGCTGCAAGGGCGCTTTCCATGGCCAGGGACAAAATAGCACTGACGCCTGAAGGTGAAAGTGTCCGCATAGAAGCCCACACCCTTTGCGTACATGGCGACAGTCCGGCCGCGGTGGCATCCGCGCGCGCGATCCGTCATATTCTGAAGGAAAACAATATCGGCCTGGTTCCTCTACAGGAACTGCTCAACTGATGATGGAATCGCAATTAGAATCCCCAATCGGATATAACCGCCAATCAATAAACAAATAACTTGTTGATTTTACGTAACACTTAATCACTTACAACTTAACACTGCCTGTAAAAAAGACTTTTTACAGGCTCATCAACTGATGCTTCAGGGAAATTTTTGTTTATGTCTTTGAAAATCAACAACCCGCGGATCAGCCATTGTGCGGACTGGGGGCTTCTGGTGGAATTCGGCGAGCGTATCGATCCGGAGTTAAACGCCTGGACCAGACTGGTGGCCGACCGCCTGCGGCAATGTCTCACAGACAGCGTCCTGGAGGTGGTTACGGCCTATTCATCTTTTCTGGTGATCTATGATCCGGCACTGCTGGATACCGAAGCGCTCAGAAAGACCGTTCTTGCCTGCTGCAGCGAAAAAAAAGAAGACGAAGCCTTTCAATTATCATCCACGGCGGAAATACCGGTCTGCTACGAGCCTGAATACGCACCTGACATTGAAGATGTGGCCCGGTTCAACAACCTGACTGTGGAGGAGGTCATTGATATCCATTCCGGCACCGAGTATCTCATTTACATGCTTGGATTCGCTCCGGGATTTCCCTATCTGGGGGGTCTGGACCAGCGCCTCCACACGCCCAGGCTCGACACCCCGCGCAAACTTTTGCCGGCCGGAGCAGTCGGCATCGCAGGCTCCCAGACGGGAATTTATCCCCTGGCCAGCCCCGGGGGATGGCGTATCATCGGCAGAACGCCTTTGCAGCTGTTTGATGCCGGAAAAAAACCGCCTGTACCTTACTACGCGCCCGGAGACAAGCTGAAATTCAAAAGGATAAGCAGCCGGGAATTTCAACGCATGGCCGGGGAGCAAAGCCATGGCAAATGATACTTTTTTGGTCTTAGACCCCGGGACTTTCACCACGATACAGGATTTGGGGCGTTTCGGCTACCAGACGCTGGGGGTTCCCATTTCAGGCGCCATGGATGCCTACTCCGCAAGGGCGGCAAACATACTTGCCGGTAACAGCCCGACATCTGCGGTTCTGGAGATGACAATACGGGGCTGCACCCTGGCTGTAATGCGCAATGCCCGGGTGGCACTGACCGGCGCCAGGGCCGAAATCAGGCACAACAGCATCCAAAGACCTTCCTGGAGCGCCTTTGAGGTGGAACCGGGTGATCTTTTGCGTATCAGCCAGGTCAGTCTTGGGTGCCGGATCTACATGGCTGTTGGCGGTGGATTTGAAGTGCCGCTGATCATGGGAAGCCGATCGACCTGCACCCAGGCCGCACTCGGCGGGTTCAGGGGCCGGACCCTGCAAAAGGGCGATTTTCTGCCTGCGGGACATGCGGAAAAAATTCCCGGACAAAACGCCATTCCCGGGGAATTCATCCCGGAAATGGGGCAGGACACCAAACTGCACTGTGTGCCCGGCCCCCAGGATCATATGTTCCGGGACAAGGGCCGGGATCTTTTTACCTCCCCATACAGCGTGACTCAAAGAGCAGACAGGCGCGGCATACGCCTGGAAGGCCCGCAAATTCAGCACTCGCACCAGTCGCCCGGCGCAATCGTTTCTGAGCCGATTTTGCCGGGCAACATCCAGGTCCCGGCAGACGGACAGCCCATCATTCTTCTGCGGGAACAGACAGCAGGCGGGTATCCCAAGATCGCAACCGTGGTTTCAACGGATTTGTCCAAACTGGGACAGGTTATACCGGGCGACAGCATAACTTTTCTCTCAGTTACCGCTCAAAAAGCCAGGGACATGAATCTGGAAGAACAGGAGAGGTTTAAATCACTGCAAAACATGCTTTGGCAGGAAACATGAGATACATTTCAACCGCAGGCCGTATCAGGACTTGATGGCGCTGTAAAAAGCTTTTTACGGTGCCATCAGGACTTTACAAAAGAAACGATTTTGGCTAAATTCAAATTCATGTTAACAAGGTTGGGTTTGAATACAGCCTTTGGATGTACTGAACTCCATTCACCCAAAGATTAAGGAGTGCGCCATGTACAGGAAATTTTTTATATTAACCATCCTTTTGGGTTTCTTTTTGGCCCCGCAGGCAATCGCCCAAAACATGAAAATGAATCTCAACGCAATCTATCCCGCCTCCAACTTCCATACCCGGGGTGCAGCGCAATTCGGCGGGCTGGTGGAACAATACACAGACGGCGACATAAAGATTACTGTGCATTCCGGCGGCAGTCTGGGATTTAAGGGAGAGGAACTGCTCAAGGCCGTAGGTGATGCCTCGGTTCCCATGTCAGATATCCTGATGGGAGTGGTTTCGGGCAGCGAGGAGATATTCGGCCTGAGTACTTACCCGCGCATTGTAACTTCCTATGAAGAGGCAAGAGAGCTTTATGAAGCAGCTCTTCCCTATTACCAGGACGCCTGCCGGAGATGGAACCAGAAACTTCTGTATGCGGCTCCCTGGCCGCCCAGCGGACTGTTCACAAAGGACCGGGTGGACTCCCTGGAAGACATCGACGGACTGAAAACCAGGACCTATGACAAAAACGGGGCCAAATTTCTCAGAAAGGCCGGCGGCAGCCCCCAGTCCATGCCCTGGGGCGAAGTCTACTCCGCTTTGAACACCGGTCTTATCGACTCTGTGCTCACTTCGGCAACCTCGGGCAAGGACGGCAAATTCTGGGAGGTCCTCGACCATTTCACAAAAATTAATTTCGCCTATCCCCTCAACATGGTCACAATAAACCTGGACTACTGGAATTCCATGAGTAAAGATCAGCAAAAAGCAATGCTGCGCGCTGCCCGGGAAACAGAAAAGGCCCAGTGGGAAGCCTCCAGGCAGAGCAACCGGGACTCCCTTAACGCCATAGCGGAAAACGGCATCCAGATTACAGAGGTCAGCGAGAAATTCGGTGAGCAGCTCGACAGGATAGCTGAAGAAATCTTTAAGGAATTTAAGGCCGAGGCCGGCAAGGAAACCAAAAAAGCCCTGGAATCCATAGGAATGTAGATATTGTCCAGAGTCAGCGCATTCATCGAAGGCCTCTGCAGGGCAGGGGCCTTTCTTTCTGCAATCTGCATGGCCGCCATCGTGATTCTGATCGTGATGGAGATATTTCTGCGTATGTTTTTGGGCTTCTCCACCATGGTCAGCAGCGAGTTCAGCGGGTATCTGCTGGTGGGCCTGGTGGCAATGAGCCTGGGTTATACGCTCCAGCATGAGGCGCATATCCGCATAACCCTGATCTGGGGCGTTTTGCCGCTGAAATGGAAAAACAGGGTCGATATTGCGGTGGCGGCCGTTTCAGTGGCTGTAACCGGTTTTGCTCTTTACCATTCAGTGCTGCTGGTCCAACAGACATACAGCCGGGGCATGACTGCAGACTCCATGTCTGAAACCCCCCTCTGGATACCGCAGACCGCAATACCCCTCGGCCTGTTTCTGTTTCTGCTCCAACTGGTAAACTTCATCCTCCGGAGGGTCAGGCAATGATCAGCAGTCCCCTGACCCTGGCACTGGTGCTTTTGCTGGTAATGTTCGGTTTCCTTCTTTCCAGCAAATGGATAGGGTTTTCCCTGATCAGCACCGGTATCATAGGGCTTGTTCTGTATGACGCCAATCTGCCCCCTGTTTTGTCCATATGGGATAAAGCGGGCACTCTGCTTGCCAATTCCATATGGAACAGCCTGAATTCCTGGGCGTTGAGCGCCCTGCCGCTTTTCATCCTCATGGGAGAGATCCTGTACCGGACCGCCATCTCCACCAAATTGCTAAACGGCCTGGTGCCATGGCTGACAAGAGTTCCGGGAAAACTCTACCATATCAATATTCTTGCCTGTTCCTTGTTTGCGGCAGTATCGGGTTCCAGTGCGGCCACCACTGCAACCGTGGGAAACATCACTTTAAGCGAGCTCAAAGAGCGCGGTTATGACAAGAAACTGGCCCTGGGCTCCCTTGCAGGGGCCGGGACCATGGGGTTTTTGATCCCGCCCAGCCTTATCATGATTATTTACGGAGTCCTTTCAGATACCTCAATCGGCAAGCTTTTTATCGGCGGCATTATTCCCGGGCTGATGCTTGCTTTTTTCTACTCCGCCTACATCGCCCTGCAATGCCTGCTTCATCCGGAATATGTACCCGCTATACAGGACAATTATACCTGGGGCCAGAAGCTGAGGGCCTTAAAGGAAATTGTGCCGGTTTTTGCCCTTATATTCGTGGTGCTGGGCGGAATATATCTTGGCATGACAACCCCCACGGAGGCGGCGGCAATAGGCGTTGTCGGCTCCCTGGTGCTGGCATGGGGCTTTCGCAATCTGACCCTGAAAAATCTCATGGAATCGTTCATGGCTGCAGTCCGGACCACTGCCATGATCTGCTTTATTATCGCCGGGGCGGCTTTTCTGTCCCAGATGGTCGGATTCGTTGGTATTGCCAACGCACTGAGCCGTTATATCGTAAGCCTGGAACTTTCCCCCTATGTACTGATCCTGGTGGTTGGATTCATGTACATTCTGCTGGGCATGATACTCGACGGCATCTCCATTGTGGTCATGACCCTGCCCATTGTTCTTCCCATAGTTGTCAATGCGGGCTTTGACCCCCTGTGGTTCGGCATCTACCTGGTATTCATGGTGGAGCTGTCCCAGATTACGCCCCCGGTTGGGTTCAGCCTCTTTGTGATCAATCACATCTCCAGGGAAAACATGTACACCATACTCAAGGCCACCTTTCCTTTTTTTCTGATCATGATCCTCATGGTGGTTTTGATCACCATGTTCCCGGAAATTGTGTTTTTCCTCACAGATAAAGTATAACCTGAACTGAACGATTTCCAATTTTGATGGCACCGTAAAAAGCTTTTTACCGCGTCCGCTGTTTTTGCAGGAAGAAAGCCCTGCGGCCGGGGTCAGTTTTTTTGCTCCTGACCGTTTACGGAGGTTTCCGTAAACGCTCAATGTCGCTTCAAAAACCGACC
>JAIPES010000010.1 GCA_021737045.1 Desulfobacteraceae bacterium
CTGCCCAGCGGACTGGTCGTGACCTGCCAGGATGAAAAGTCCCAGCACAAAAACAAGGCCAAGGCCATGAAAGTGCTGCGCGCCCGGCTCTTTGATATCCAGCTTCAGGAGCAGAACGACAAGATTTCCCAGCAGCGGCGCAACCAGGTGGGCAGCGGCGACCGCAGCGAGCGGATCCGCACCTATAATTTTCCCCAGGGCCGGGTGACCGACCACCGCATCGGATTGACCCTCTACAAGCTGGAACAGGTGCTTCAGGGGGCTTTGGACGAAATCATCGACGAGCTGGCCACTTTTTACCAGGCGCAGGCATTACAAAATGAGCAAACCCAGTCCCCGGAAAATGCCCACATGGACCGTGCTTGACGCCCTGCAGTGGACAGCCGGATATTTTGACACCCACGGAATCGATTCTCCCCGACTGACTGCAGAGATTCTTTTGGCCGCGGTGCTGCAGACCACTCGCATTGATCTTTACATGCGCCACGATCAGCCCCTGGCGGAAGAAGAACGGGCCGCTTTTCGTCAGATGATCCGCCGCCGGGTCAGCCGTGAGCCGGTGGCTTATATACTCGGTGAAAAGGAGTTTCTGGGCCGCCGCTTTACCATTACACCTAATGTTTTGATTCCCAGGCCTGAAACCGAGCACCTGGTGGAAGCCGCACTTGAGCGCCTGCCCGAAGATGGCGGTCGCAGCCGAAAAATTCTGGACCTGGGCACCGGCTCCGGGGCCATTGTTGTCTGTCTTGCCGCACAAAGGCCCGGAAACCGATATTTCGCCGTGGACCGCTCGCCTGCCGCCCTGCAGGTGGCACGGAAAAACGCCGCAGCTCACGGGGTGGCCGGTCTTATTGATTTTTTCGCCGGCAGCTGGTTGTCCCCTGTAAATGCCGGTTGTGCCGGTTTTGACATGATTGTTTCCAACCCGCCTTATATCCCGTCTGCCCTGTTCGGGGACCTGCAGCCGGAAGTGGGGCAATACGAACCCCGAATGGCACTGGACGGCGCTGAAGACGGGCTGTCTGCTATCTCGCAGCTTGTGGCTGAAGCACCGGATTATATGTCTGCGGGCGGATTTTTGCTCATGGAAATCGGCTGGGACCAGAAAGCAGCGGTTGAAAAACTTTGCCTTGAGGCCGAGGATTATACCCCGGCCGAATTTGTGCGGGATTACGGCGGTCATGATCGGGTGGCGATCCTGCAGAAAAAATAGATCCCGGCCCCGGACGTACTGGAATGCCCATAAAAAACATTGCGATCCCGGACGGGTTTTGCTATAGATACTCATTTTATGAATTAACGACGCACGCCCTTTGACCGGCGGCCTCGGTGCTTTGGCATAAAGTCGGCAGCCGGGAGGATAAGGGCGGAGGAATCCAAAACCGAAGCAAAAGGAGTGTTGTCAATGGCCTATGTAACAATGAAGGAACTGCTCGAATCCGGTGTCCATTTCGGCCACCAGACCCGCCGCTGGAATCCCAAGATGAAAAAATACATTTTCGGGGCCAGAAACGGCATCTACATCGTTGATCTGCAGCAGACGGTCCGGATGTTTAAGACCGCCTATGATTTCGTGGCCAACACGGTGGCAAACGGCAAAAGCGTTCTGTTTGTGGGCACCAAGAAGCAGGCCCGGGAATCGATCTACGAAGAAGCCAACCGGTGTGAAATGTATTATGTGCACAACCGCTGGATCGGCGGCATGCTCACCAACTTTCCCACGGTCAAAAAGAGTATCGAGCGGCTCAATTATCTCAATACCATTGAAAATGACGGATCCATTAACCTGTATCCCAAAAAGGAACGGGTGAAAATGCTAAAGGAGCGGGCCAAGCTGGACAGCAACCTCGGCGGTATCCGCACCATGAAATCGCTTCCCGGCGCCATGTTTGTGGTGGATCCCAAAAAGGAGGGCATTGCCGTTCGTGAAGGACTCCGTTTGGGCATTCCCGTGGTGTCCGTGGTAGACACCAATTGTGATCCGGATCTTATTGATTATGTGATCCCCGGCAATGATGACGCGATCCGCTCCATCCGGCTGATTACCTCCAAGATTGCTGATGCTGCCATTGAAGGCGCTCAGCGCAGGGAAGAGAAAATGCAGGCCGAAAAAGACAAGCAGGCCGAGGAATCCCGGACGCAGGCGGGGGGAAAAGCCGAACGCCGTGTGGAGACCCAGGATGAAGAAGGGCCGGTGGTGGAAGTGATTCGCAAGGCATCCGCGGCCAAGCCCCAGACACCGGCTCAGGAATCGGAACAATCTGAAGAAGCTGTGAATACAGGAGAGTAATGATGGCAACAATTAGTGCTGATATGGTAAAGCAGCTCCGCGACCGTTCGGGCGCGGGGATTATGGACTGCAAGGAGGCCCTGAGCGAGTGTGACGGGGATATGGAAAAAGCCGCTGACTACCTTCGTAAAAAAGGCCTGGCCACCGCTAAAAAACGCTCAGGGAAAGTGGCCGGCGACGGTGTGATTCAGTCCTATATACACATGGGCGGCAAGATCGGGGTGCTCGTGGAAGTCAACTGTGAAACCGATTTTGTGGCCAAGACCGATGAATTCAAGGAATTTGCCAAAAACATCGCCATGCACATTGCCGCCTCAAGTCCGCTCGGCGTTGTTCCCGAAGACATCCCCGAAGACCTGGCCGAGCGGGAAAGGGAAATCTACCGCCAGCAGGTACTGGAGATGGGCAAGCCGGAAAACGTGGCCGAAAAGATCGTCGAAGGCAAGATGAACAAGTTTTACAAGGAATCCTGCCTGATGAACCAGCTCTACATCCGGGATACCAATTTGACCATCTCAGATGTGCTAAACGAGATGATTGCCAAGACCGGGGAAAAAATTACCATTAACCGGTTTGCCCGTTTTCAGATCGGAGAAAGCTGAAAATCTTGAACCAGGCCAAATACCAGCGCGTATTACTGAAGCTTAGCGGCGAGGCCCTGATGGGCGACGGCCACTACGGCATCCACCCCGAAACCCTGGGGTATGTGGCCCAAGAGGTCAAATCCGCGGTGGATCTCGGGGTGGAAATGGCCGTGGTGGTCGGCGGTGGCAACATTTTCCGGGGCGTGGCCGGCAGTTCTCAGGGCATGGACCGGGCGTCGGCCGACTATCTGGGCATGCTGGCAACTGTCATGAACAGCCTGGCCCTGCAGGAGGCCCTGGAAAAACTCGATATTCCCACCCGGGTGCTTTCAGCCATATCCATGCACCAGGTGGCCGAGCCCTATATCCGAAGACGGGCGGTCCGGCATCTGGAAAAAAAGCGGGTGGTCATATTTGCCGCAGGTACTGGTAATCCTTATTTTACCACGGATACGGCCGCTGTGCTCCGGGCGGCAGAGATTCACGCTGAAGTTTTGCTCAAGGCCACCAAGGTGGACGGCGTCTATGACATGGATCCCGTGGGAAATACCACTGCAAAGTTTATCCGGGATATTGATTACATGACGGTCCTGGAAAAAAGGCTGCATGTCATGGATTCCACCGCCATTTCCCTGGCCATGGACAATCACTTGCTGCTGGTTGTCTTTAATCTCAGACAAAGCGGCAATATCCGCAATGCCATCTGCGGGCAGGCCATCGGAACACAGATTTGCGAGCCCCGGAAGTAAGGATTGCCAGCCGGTTGGTTTCGGTTGAAATCAGAGACATCTGTCAACCACAATTTTGAGGGCAAAAAACCATGATCGATTTGATTATCAGTGAAGCCAGTGAAAAAATGGACAAGTCGGTGGACGCCCTGAAAAAGGATTTGAAAAAAATCCGCACTGGGCGGGCATCGCTGAGTCTGCTCGACGATGTTCGCGTCAATTACTACAACACGCCCACTCCGCTAAACCAGCTTGCATCCCTGTCCGTACCGGAAAGCCGCCTGATTACCATTCAGCCTTGGGATCCATCGGCGATCAAGGAGATTGAAAAGGCGATCATGAAGTCCAATCTCGGCCTGACACCCTCCAGTGATGGAAAGATTATCCGCATTACCATGCCGCCGCTGACCGAAGACCGGCGCAAGGATATTGTCAAGCAGGTCAACAAGGTCTGCGAGGACTACCGGATTGCCGTGCGAAACATCCGCAGGGAGGCCAATGATTCCTTAAAAACCCTGAAAAAAGACGGCGATGCCTCAGAAGATGACGTGGCCAAGGCCTTTGACCAAATCCAGAAACTTACAGACGAGCATGTAAAGCAGATAGACGATCTGTACAAGGACAAGGAAAAGGAGATCCTTGAAGTCTGATTCTGCCGAAGATACAGGACTGGATTCGTCGAGACTGCCCGTTCATGCGGCAGTGATCATGGATGGAAACGGCCGGTGGGCCCAGAAACGGATGTTAAACCGGGTCAAGGGCCATGAGCGGGGGGCGGACACGGTACGGGCGGTGGTACGCGCCAGCCGGGAAATCGGTATTCAGTATCTGACCCTGTACGCTTTTTCCACGGAAAACTGGCAGCGGCCCAAATCCGAAGTAAAAGCTCTGATGACGCTGCTTAAACGCTTTCTGGCATCTGAGCGCAAGGAGATGGTTGAAAACAATATTCAACTTCGCGTGCTGGGCCAGATCCACCATCTTCCGGAAGATGTTCGGGAGGGCCTGACTGATGTCATGGCGGAAACCAGTAAAAATGACGGCATGTGTTTGTGCCTGGCGCTTTCCTACGGGGCGCGCTCGGAAATTGTTGAGGCCGCCCGAAATCTTGCCCGGCAGGTCAAAGACGGGCGCATGGATCCTGAAGACATCACCGAAGAGCTGTTTTCGCAAAATCTCTACACCCACGGTATTCCGGATCCGGAATTGCTGATCCGCACCAGCGGCGAATACCGGATCAGCAATTTTTTGTTGTGGCAGATCGCCTATTCGGAGATTTTTGTGACCCCCACCCTGTGGCCGGACTTTACCCGCGAGGAATTCATCGGCATTCTCAAGGACTTTCAAAGACGCGAGCGCCGTTTCGGCAAGGTTTCGGAGAAATGATGCCGCTGGCATTTGTTGCGCCGATTTCCCCTGACCCCAACTTATCCGGGATCGTGTTATGCATTTAAAGCGTTGGATTACCAGCATTATTGCCGTTCCCCTGCTGATTGCCCTGATTTTTTGGGCATCGCTGCCGGTGTTTGCCGCATTTATTTCCATAGTGGCGGCAGTGGCGCTTTATGAATATTTCTTCATTGTTTTCAGGGGGGACCGCGGGCGAATATTTTCGCCTGTTGCCTTGTCGGGAATCGCAGCCGGGATTGCCATGATCATGGCGGTTGCCTGGCTGCCGGCAAAGAGTCTGCCGTTTTTCCTGTTTCTTGGCCTGGCGGCCGCTGCACTGCTTTCCATGCAGGTATACAAAAAAAACCCCCGGATCATGGACACGGTCGCCCTCCAGCTCCAGGGCCTGGTTTACGTTCCTCTCTGCCTGTCCATGCTGGTACTGCTGCGCGCACAACCTCAGGGACTCGCATGGCTTTTTTTCGTGCTCTTTGTTGTTTTTCTCGGAGATGTGGGTGCTTTTTATGTGGGCACGTACAAAGGACGGCACAAGCTCAATGCCGCCATCAGCCCCGGCAAAACCATAGAAGGGGCCCTGGGGGGCCTTGGGGCAAACCTGGTTGTGGGCCTGATATTTAAGCTTCTTTTTATTCCCGGGCTCCCGGTGCTGCATACTGTGGTGCTGGTGGTGCTCATGGGCCTTGCCGGCCAGGCAGGCGATTTGTTTGAGTCCGAGCTCAAGCGTACCGCCCGGATCAAGGACTCGGGTTCGATTCTGCCGGGCCACGGCGGGATTCTGGACCGCATTGACGCTTTGTTGTTTGCCGTGCCCGTGGCTTATGCATGGAAAATACTGGTGCTTTAACCGGAAACAAGTATATGAATTCCCGCAAACTGGCCATTCTCGGCTCCACCGGTTCCATCGGCAGAAATACCCTGGCTGTGGCAAAGCGTTTTCCCGAACGGTTTTCGATCCGGGCCCTGACTGCCAAAAACAACATTGATTTGCTGGCGGCGCAGGTTCAGCATTTTTGCCCTGAGGTTGCGGTTGTCTATGATCCCGCTGATGCAGGGGAGCTTAAAAAGAAGCTGGGCCGGCAAGTTTCCACGAAGATTTTGCACGGGGAGCAGGGCTATCTGGATGCCGCCACCCACGAGGGCGTGGACATGGTGGTTTCCGCCATGGTGGGGGCGGCCGGCCTGCTGCCGACGCTTGCGGCCATAGAGGCAAAAAAGGACATTGCCCTTGCCAACAAGGAAACCCTGGTCATGGCAGGGGACCTGGTCATGGACAAGGCCCGGACCTGCGGGGTGCGGGTGCTGCCGGTAGACAGCGAGCACAGCGCCATTTTTCAATGCATTTGCGGCAACCGGCCAAAAGATGTGGAAAAGATCCTGTTGACAGCCTCAGGCGGTCCGTTTTGCAACAGTCCGGCTTCTGAATTCGCCAGAGTGAAACCCGATGATGCCCTGGCACATCCCACCTGGCAGATGGGCAGCAAGATCACCATTGATTCGGCAACATTGATGAACAAGGGCCTGGAGGTGATCGAGGCCATGCACCTGTTTTCATTGCGTGTAGACCAGGTGGAGGTGGTAATCCATCCTCAGAGCATTATCCATTCCATGGTGGCGTATTGCGACGGCACGGTCATGGCCCAGATGGGACTGCCGGATATGCAGGGCGCCATTGCTTATGCCCTGTCATATCCGCAGCGGTTGCCCCTGGGTTTATCCAGTCCTGATTTTCCCGGCATTGGAAAGCTTACCTTCCAGGCCCCGGATTTGGAAAAATTTGCCTGCCTGGCCCTGGCCCTGGAGGCCGGAAAAACCGGGGGCACCATGCCCGCAGTTCTCAATGCCGCAAATGAGGTGACTGTGGCTGCATTTCTTGAAGACCGCATCGGATTTGACCGGATTTCCGGGTTGATCGGAGCCGTTATGCAGCAATATGAGCCGTTGATGAATCCCGACCTGGACACCATACTGGCCGCGGATGCCTGGGGCCGCAGGGCAGCCCGGGCACAGCTGCCTGAATAAGACTTACAATAGGAACACGCTATATGAGTACGGTTATCGGATTGGCCATAGTCCTGGGGGTATTGATTTTTTTCCACGAGCTGGGACATTTTCTTGTGGCCAAGGCTTTTGGGGTGGGGGTGGAGCGCTTTTCCCTGGGATTCGGCCCCAAGATTTTAAAAAAAACCATTGGTGAAACCGAATACTGTTTATCCGCGCTTCCTCTGGGCGGATACGTGAAAATGGTGGGCGAGCAGCCGGACGAGGAACTCGCCGAGGAGGATATCCCCCGGTCATTTACCCACAAGCCGGTTTCCCGGCGTATGCTGATCGTGGCCGCAGGGCCGTTTTTCAACTTCATCCTGTGCATATTGATTTTTTTCGGCATATTCAGTATCTCCGGGGAAAGGATCCTGGAGCCGGTCATCGGCAAAATCAAGGACGGGTCCCCGGCCCAGTCCGCGGGGCTGGAAAGCGGGGACCGGGTTGTGGCCGTACAGGACAAGGCTATTGACGCATGGCCTGAGATGGCCGAAGCCATCGGCCAGAGCGGAGGCCGGCCCATTGATTTTACCATAGAGCGCGACGGCCGAAGGCACCAGGTAACCCTTTCCCCTGTAAAGGAGAAGGTGGAAGACGTTTTCGGCCAGACCCATGAGCGTTTTCTTGTGGGTATTACCGCGGCCGGCGAGGTCCGGTCAGAGCGGCTTAATCCGGTGGCGGCAATGGGCGAAAGCCTGCGCCGGACCTACATGATCGTGGAACTGACCATCGTGTCCGTGGTTAAGATTATTCAGGGGGCCATTTCAGCCGATACCCTGGGCGGGCCCATCATGATCGCCCAACTGGCCGGCGAGCAAGTGGAGCACGGCATGGTCAGCCTGCTTGCGTTTATCGCCCTTGTGAGCGTGAACCTGGGAATCTTAAACCTGCTGCCGGTGCCGGTGTTAGACGGCGGGCATATTCTGTTTTTCGGCATTGAGGGCATTATCGGCCGCCCGGTGTCGCTGCGGGTTCGGGAAGTGGCCCAACAGGTGGGCATATTTCTTCTCATGCTGCTGATGGTTTTTGTTTTTTATAATGATATCATGAGATTGTTGACGGGATAAGTGTCATGCCCCATCGCCTGGAAATCGCTTTAAAAAATGAATTGTTTGACGCAGAAGGTGCAGCCGTGGCCGGCAAGGCGGCTGCCTATTTCGGCATCCGGGTGCAGGACGTCCGGGCTGTACATATTATCACCCTGGATGTGGATCTGTCCCCGGAGCAGCTCGAAACCGTCCGCAAGGAGATCTTTACCAATCCTGTGACTCAGGTATCGGCTTTTGCGCCCCTGGATCTGGGCTTTGACTGGTGCATCTGGGTGGGATACAGGCCAGGGGTCAAAGACAATCCCGGACACACAGCCATAGAAGCCATGGAAGATGTTCTCGGCATACGCCTGGGCGAAGGCGAGGGCGTTTTTACCTCAAAGCGCTTTTGTATCAAGGGCCCGGAAATCAGTCAGGACGATGCCCAATGCATCGCAGAGCAGCTGCTGGCAAACGAGATTATTCAGCAGGTTAAGATTTTTTCCAAACATGACTGGGATTCCGAAAACGGAGTGGGCATCATCATCCCAAAAGTCCGTCTGGACCACAAGCCCACGGTGACCCCGGTGAGCGTGGATTCGGATGCAGTCCTGCAGCAGATCAGCGATGAGCGAAACCTTGCCCTCAATGTCAATGACATCCCGGTGATCCGGCAGTATTTCCTGGATCCGGAAGTGAGGCGGCAGCGGCAGGCCATTGGCCTGAACGATCCCACGGACGTGGAGCTCGAATACATTTCCCAGGGCAGAAGCGATCACTGCAACCACAACACCTTCCAGGGCCGGTTTTACTACCGGGATCTTTCCACCGGTGAAACCGAAACCATTGACAATTTGTTTAAGGCCTGTATTCAGGAGCCCACCCGGCAGCTTCAGGCGCAAAAGGACTGGGTGATCTCGGTGCTGTGGGACAACGCCGGGGTGGGACGCTTTGACCGGGACCACTATTATGTGATTACCGGCGAGACCCACAATTCTCCCTCCAACATGGAAGCCTATGGCGGGGCCATTACCGGCATTGTGGGTGTGTACCGCGATCCGCTGGGAACAGGCAAGGGCGCGCGCCTGATCATGGGCAGCTATGGCTTTTGCACAGGCGACCGGGATTATGACGGGGAGCTCAAACCCAGGCTGCACCCCAGACGGCTGCTTGACGGCATCATTGAGGGGGTGCGCGACGGGGGCAACAAAAGCGGCATTCCCACGTCTTTCGGTCAGGTGACCTTTGACCACGGTTACATGGGAAAATGCCTGGTTTTTGTCACTGCTTTGGGCATGATGCCGGCCACGGTGGCCGGCACGCCCTCTGAGGAAAAAACCACCACCGCCGGCGAGTTAATCGTCATGTGCGGGGGCCGGGTGGGAAAAGACGGCATCCACGGGGTGACGGCCTCATCCGAAATTTTTACGGAAAACACCCCGGCCGGCCACGTCCAGATCGGTGATCCCTATACCCAGAAAAAAATGCACGATTTTTTGCTACAGGCCAGGGATGAGGGGCTGATCCGGTTTGTCACCGACAACGGCGGCGGCGGGCTGTCATCGTCGGTGGGGGAGACCGCCCGGTTTTCCGGGGGGTGTGAAGTGTGGCTCGACCGGGTGCCCCTGAAGTACGAAGGGCTTGATCAATGGGAAATCTGGGTTTCCGAATCCCAGGAGCGCATGACCGTTTCCCTGCGCCCGGAGGACGAGGACCGGTTCATGGCGCTTTCGGAAAAGCACGCGGTGGAAAGCACCGTGATCGGCAAATATACCGATTCGGGAAAGCTTCACATCACCTATGAAGGGGCCACTTGCGCATATGTGGACATGGATTTTCTCACCCGGGGCTTTCCCCAGTGGGAGTTTGATGCCGAGTGGCGGTCACCTGAAATGCGCGGGCTTTATGAACCGGTGATGGGCGAGCCCCGGGATTACAACCGGCTTTTGACCGATCTTTTGGCCCGGCCCAATATTTGCTCCAGGGAATGGATCATCCGGCAATACGACCACGAGGTTCAGGGCACCAGCGTGATCAAGCCCCTGGTGGGAGCTGACCGGGATGTCAACAGTGATGCCTCGGTGATCCGGCCGGTGTTGACCTCCGAGCAAGGACTGGCGTTTTCTCAGGCCCTGCTGCCGTTTTATTCCGCCATTGACGCCTTTCATATGACCGCCTGCACCATTGACGAAGCCGTACGCCGGCTGGTGGCTGTGGGCGGCGATCCGGAACACATCGGCGGGGTGGACAATTTCTGCTGGCCCAATATCCAGTATGATCCGGTGCGGAACCCGGACGGCCGGTTTAAGGCCGCGCAACTGGTGCGCTCCTGCAGGGCCCTGGCCGATACCTGCCGGGCTTACGGAATTCCGTTGCTTTCCGGAAAAGACAGCATGTATGTGGACGGCCATCTGGCCGGGGCCTACGGCGAGACCCATAAGCTTTCGGCCCCGGAGACCATGCAGTTTTCCGCGGTCAGCGTTGTCAAAGACATTGCCTCCTGTGTAACCCTGGATATCAAGTGTTCCGGCGATCTTGTATATGTTCTGGGCGTGACAAAAGACGAGCTCGGGGCTTCGGAATACTATGACCGGTTCGGCTATACCGGCTGCAATGTGCCGGTCGTTGACGCGTCGCGCTTTTGGCCCTTATACAAAGATCTTCATGCGGCAATGGAAAAAGGCCTTGCCGCATCGGTTCACGGGATTTACCGCGGCGGACTGGGGGTTCATCTGGCCATGTGTGCCATGGCCGGAAACCTGGGCATCCGTGCAGATATTGGCAAGGCGCCCGGCGCAGAGGATCTGCGGGCCGATCATCTGCTTTTCTCCGAGAGCCCGGGCCGGTTTGTGGTGACCGTGGCACCGGAAAACGCCAAAGATTTTGAATCCGTGATGAAAAATAACCACCTTGCCTGCATCGGCGAGGTGACAGAAGCGCCCCGGCTGGATCTGTCCTATGGTGCAGACTCTCTGGTGTCGGTGCCGGTGGCCGATCTCAAGGGCGCATGGAAAGCCCCGTTTGGACAATTGGTATAGATTTCCGGATTGGTTTGCGCTACATATTTGTGAAATGATCATCCAAGAAGAAATATATGAAAAACAATTCTGAAATAAACGCCCTTGTGCTGACCGGTTACGGACTTAACTGCGACGTGGAAACCGCCCATGCATGTGAGTTGGCCGGGGCCCGGGCCGCGTGCGTGCATATCAACGACGTGATATCCGGGGCCGTGTCCCTGGAGGATTTTCAGATTATGGTCTTTATCGGCGGATTTTCCTGGGGCGATGATCACGGCGCAGGGGTGATCCAGGCCGTGCGCATGAAAAAAAACGCCGGGGACCGGATCATCGGATTTATCAACCAGGGCGGCCTGGTGCTCGGCATCTGCAACGGGTTTCAGACCCTGGTCAATTTCGGGCTCCTGCCGGGGATGGACAATGATTACACCGCCCGCACCGTGGCCCTGACCTACAATGACTGCGGCAATTTCCGCGACGACTGGGTACATTTGTCCATAAACACCCAATCGCCCTGCGTGTTTACCCGCGGCATGGAAAACCTGGAACTGCCGGTGCGCCACGGTGAGGGCAAGTTTATTGCCGATCAAAAGGTGATTGACCGGCTCATTGACCAAAACCAGGTGGTGTGCAGATACGCAAGGGCAGACGGAGACGGCGCTTTTGCCGGCGGCGCTTTTCCGGGCAATCCCAACGGGTCCATGGCCGATATTGCGGGCATCTGCGATCCCACCGGACGGGTTTTCGGCCTGATGCCGCACCCGGAGGCTTACAATCATCCGGCCAATCATCCGGACTGGAGCCGGGACAAACAGGTGCGCCGGTGCACCAGCGCAGATGAAAAACCGCCTTTGTCCGCTGCCGGAGT
The DNA here is from genome assembly GCA_021737045.1 of Desulfobacteraceae bacterium. Lineage (GTDB taxonomy): Bacteria > Desulfobacterota > Desulfobacteria > Desulfobacterales > Desulfosalsimonadaceae > Desulfosalsimonas. The sequence goes on from JAIPES010000010.1 coordinate 11,969, forward strand.
CCGCATCTTTGAAAATGCGGTTGCATATTTCCGGGCCTGAGTTTGATTTTTGACTGATAACCAGCAATGCCGGACGATCATGAAACCACACCTGATTATCGTCAAATTTGTTGCAGCAGACCGGCTCGAAGCCTTCCATGATCAGCTTCAAACCGGTTCCCGGGACCTTGCCCTGAAACGACCCCTGCCCGAAGACACGAAAATCGTTTTATTTCTGACCGCACCGGACATGGAAGCCCCTGTGGTGGAAAACGCCGTTGTGACGCAGCATACAGAAGACAACACCCGGATTGCCCTGGTCAATGGTTCCGGAAAACAGATCATACCCACTCTGCCTGAACAATCTGCCGGGTCCCGAAGTTCAAACGCCCCGGGTCCGGCATCCTTTGAATGGATTCAGGAGGTGGTTTCCGAGCAGGAACGGGAAGTCGAATCCGAGCCGGCAGCCGGGTTTGCAGATCGGTTTGCTGAGGAAAACAAAACCCCTGACCCGGATGAGCGCGAGCGGATCCGGCCAGTGGGCAAATGGCTCATGAAGCTGGCCAGGGCCATCCTGCACACCGGCTATCATGATACCCAATATCCGGGTGATGCAGATGCCGGGCCCAAGCTGCATCAGGAGTTTCAGCAGGTCCTGGGCGACTGTCCGGAGATGGTTCTCAGCCTGGAAGAAAACCGGCAGCAAACCGATATTGTCATCTCCGGGATCCTGGATGCGCCGGTATCCGTGCAAACCGCAGTGGGCAAGGGATCGGCTTCCCAGTATGTCTCCAGGCTGTTTGAGTATTTCGAGCAAAAAAAACTGCTCAGCATTGCCATTAAAAAAAACATTTCCGCTGATCACTTTCGGGCCTTTGTCCGGATAATGAGCGATCCAAAGGCGGATCAAAGCGGGGCCCGGGAGGCCGGGCGTGTTTTGACCGCAGCTCTGGTGGAACATAACATAACCGAAGTCTCAGCGGTATTTGACAACGATCAGCTCGATTTTGAAAAAAATCTCCCCTGGCGGGTGGCAATCGCCATGCAGCGGCTGGCCAAGGACCTGATGCTGCTGCCCATGTTCAGCGGTATCTCAGAGGAAAAGGCGCAAAAGCGCAAAGAGCAGTCTGTCGGAGACATTATACGCCCCCTGCACCATCCGAAGGGGTTTAATGATTTTCTGGTCAACTGCTACATCATTGCCGACTATGTCACCCACATGGAGCCTTCAGAAATCGAGAATATTCTTGTGGACGCCCTTCCCGCGGACCTGCTGCCGGCCACGGGCGTCTATACTTTTGAGGAACTGGACTGGCTGAATGAAAAAATTGCTGCAGATCCCGGCAATCAGCGGATTTTGGAACGTCTCGAGGCGATCCGGAGGATTTTAAAACGCATGGCCGGGCGCGTGGTGACGGAAAACATTTCCGGGGCAGAGGCTTTTCTGGCTTATCTTTACGAAAATGAGATTGTCTCCTTTGAACACCTGTCCGAAGACGCCAGATACATTATTAAATCCCGCACGATGGCAGAAGATATTCGCGCCCACGCGGACGCATACATAGAGGGCTTTGTATCTGCCGCAGATGATGACACGGCCATGGTTTATATCCGGTGCTTCCGCCGGGTGGTTCCGGTTTTTATTGAAAACCGTCAATGGGAGGTGTTGGAGAGCCTTTCCCGGGGGCTTATGGAAAGCCGTGAAGGCAATACAGCCCGGGATCTGGAAATATTTGACCAGGTTTTTTCCCCGCATCTGGTCCGTTTGTGCCGGGCCTATGAAAACGCCGATGATCCGGAGCGCGACCGGCTCGATGACGTGCTTGCCCGCCTGGGATATCCGGGTATCCGCGTGCTGGGCAAAATTCTGTCCGAGACCCCGGACCGAAAACTGCGGGCAAGGGTGGTCGACCGGCTGGCCGCCCTGGCCGAAGATGCCAGGAAATGGGTGATCGATGTGCTCAGTGACTTGGACCGTCCCTGGTATGTCCACAGGAATGCATTAATGATACTGCGGCAGGTAAGCACTGATGCCAAAGATGCCCGGCTGGCGGAGGCTTTTCTCAATCATGACCATCCTCGCCTGCGTCTGGAGGCACTGGGTGCCATTGTGGCCTTAAAGCCGCCCAATGCAGAACGCCACGTGACTGAGTTGTTATCCGATCCGGATTCCCATGTGAACTGGCGGGCCATGAAGGCGATCACTGAGCTGCCGGTAAAAAATCCGGACACGGTAGACCGGATTTTGGATCTGATTACTGATATTCCCCTTGGCCATTTAAAAGAAAATTCCCCCCGGTTGAAACAGGCTGCGGCTTTGATGACCGCCCTTTCGGCCTTGTCTGATATTTCCGCAAGCACCCGGCTGGAGTCGCAGATCCTTGAGTGGATTCAGCCAATGGGCACTGGCGGGAAAAAGCGGTTGTCCCTGCTCAAACGAAACAGCCAGGCTCAGGCTGAAATTCACGTGTTAAAGGCTGCAATCGGCCTGCTGGGAAAGGTGGGCGGGGATTTTTCCGTAAGCTTTTTAAAAGATCTGGCCCGGGCGAACCCGGACCTGGCCGGGCAGGTTGATCAGGCCATTGATTCCATTGAAAAGGCAAAAAAGGATACTGCATCATAGAACGCAAACCCGATCCACGATTGCGAAGTCTGGTTTCCGTGTTCAAGGCCCAGGACCTGGTCTTGAAGGGCATTGCCACGGGTGTGCGCGTCAAGCTGGAACCGGATGTGAAAATCGACATCCACAACCCCGCGGCCGGCTCCATGCGGGCCATTGCCCAAATCCGCATTTACCATCCGGATCCGGATAAAAAACAGGAGGAATCCGGCCGCATCTGTGATCAGCTCAGAAAAAAAACAACCGGCGTGGCCAGTATTTATCCCTTTAAGGCGGTAAAAGACACGCCGCAGGTTTTTGTTTATGAAGCCATCGTGGATCTTCGCCAATCCCCAACCTACCATGAAACCTTGGTTTTCGGGGATTCCGGGGAAGAGCAAGCCCCGGAGGCAGCGGCTGCCGCAGAAACCGCATCAGAAGTCCCGGAAGAATTTCAAAACCCCGCCGAAACGGCCGTGGAATTGCTGGAAACCGTGGATGCCCGAACCTTCCGCAAGGCCCTGGACGCACTTGACCTTCCCCGCACCAGCAACCTGCGCCTTGCTCTGTCCCGTCTCCAGCGCAGCGCCATAGACGCAGAAGAACTAAACGATACCGCCAAAACCGAGGCTGCCAGGCTAACCGCACAGGCTGATATTGAAACGCTCGGGCGCATCCAGAGCCTCAACTCGCCTGATTTTCTGGATTGTTTGATTACATTGCTGTCAAAAAATTTGAACGAACAACTGATGGCACCGTAAAAGTCCAATATCTGCGTTACGCGCGATTTCTCAGAATCTCACGTACGGATAACTACGCTGTATTCTTCGAAATCGCGCAAGCCTTGATCTTGAACTTTTTCCTCAGGTTGACGCTTTTTCCGAGGCAGAGGCCAGCCGGGTTGCTGCCGGCACCAGCGATGAGGTGCTGCGCCTGGGGCTGTCTGCCGAATACGAAGTGGATCTGTGGGGTCGTATCCGCTCGGAAGCCGATGCCGCACGGTTGCGGGCTGAGGCGGGCCGTGAAGCTTATCGCACGGCTGCGGTTTCTTTGTCTGCTGAAGTGGTGCGCACCTGGTACCAGCTTGCCGAGGCCTGTGCCCGGCTTCGGTTCCTGCGGGACCAGATTAATGCCAATGAAAAAATCCTTTCCCTGATCCAGAGCCGGTTTGACAACGGCCAGGCCGACGGGGCTGATGTGATCCGCCAGGATCAGCTCCTGGAATCCACACGGGAGCAGGCCCATATTGCAAAATCTGCAATCGGTGTTTTCAATCACCAGCTGGCGGTGCTGCTTGGCCGGTCTTTTGACAAAAAGGCCGGCTGCCTGTCTTCCAGACTTCCCGATCTTCCCTCCTTGCCGGAAACCGGTGTTCCCTCGCAATTGCTGAGAGGTCTATGTGAGCTATCCCGGCGCCGACCCGGCGGAAGTGGAACAAGGCATCCTGCTGCCAGTGGCATCCTGCTGGGCTTTGATCTGTCGCTGATCAGCCTCATGGGCATTATCGCCCTGTCCGGCGTGGTGGTCAACGATTCATTGATCATGATCCATTACGCAAATCAAAAAAGAGCCATGCATTCGGCTTTTGACGCCATTCACCAGGCCGGACTGCGGTGGTTCCGGCCCATTGTGCTCACCACCCTGACCACATTCGGGGGTCTGACCCCCATCATCCTGGAAACTTCCCGGCAGGCCGCCTATCTCATCCCCATGGCCATTTCCCTGGGCTTTGGCATCGTGTTTGCCACTTCCATCATTCTGGTCATTGTGCCCTGCCTGTATTTGGTAGTGGAAGATATCGCAGGACCTGGCGGATAAAGGCCTGACGAAACAGTGCTGCCTTCAGGTCTCCATGCTTTTGATGATGCTGTCGACCATGTCCTCCATGTCAAAGGTCATCTGGTCCAGGTCATCGGTGGGCATGCCGATGGCGTCCAGAGCGCTGTCGTCCATGACAAAATTGCTCTCCAGATTGTTGCTATTGGCCATGGCATCGGAGATGTGCAGGATGCAGGCAAGCGCGTCATGGCCGCATTCAGCCGGGCTGTGGTGATACCGGATGGCATGGGTCAGGTTTTCCGGGAGCTTCCACTTTTTCAGGTACCTGGCGGCCAGGGCCGCATGGTCGAATTCAAACATTTCCGTTTCCGCGTCCTGCAGGGTCTTTCCCCGGGCCAGAAGTTCATTGAATTGCCGCTGATTTTCATGGATACGGGAGTCGAGCAAAACCATGCCGGAGTCATGGATGAGCCCGGACATAAAAGCATCATTGACCAGTTCCGGATGATATTTCTCAGCAATGGCTTTGGCACCCACTGCCACTGCAAGGGAATGCTTCCATACGAATTTGGCCTCGATATTGTATCCTTCCAGGTGTTTTCCCATCATTCTGGAACTGCTGACCACGGTAATGAGTTCAAACAGGGTCTGAAATCCAAGAAGGGCAGAGGCCTGCTGTACGGATGTCACGGGCACGCTCACGCCGTAGTAGGCGGAATTGGCGATGCGCAGCACCCGGGTGGCCATGGCCTGGTCGGTTTCCAGCACCTGGCTGATTTCTCTGAACCCGGAGTTTTCACTGGAAAGCACCTCGTTTGCCCGGGCGATGATTTGCGGCATTGGCGGCAGTGCCTTTGAGGTCTGCACAATCTTTTCCATCAAATCCGGGCCGCTCAGGGTCGGGGTCTTTGTTTCCGACCGGGTTTGATGTTGATCTTTTTGCACTCTCAGCACGGTGCTGCATTCCGGGCAAAGCAGATCAACAGGTTTGTTTTCAGGCAGTTCGCTGTCAGGTATCTGGTAGGTTTTGTTGCAACCCGTGCAGGTGATGGAAACCAATTGAACGCTCCTCTGAATGAATTCCCTCTACAGTATATCATCCCGGCATGGGCAGTACGATAGCCGGGCCGGATCTTAATCGTTGATGTTTTTCCTATCGGACAGGCCGGACTGTTCTTTAGGTGTCGTCTGAAAAATTTTACAATAACCTGGATCGGCGGGCAATTCAGCGCTTTTGCGGAAACGGTTTTCAGCAGGCGGGCTTTTAAAAATCCCGGCAGGACGGAACTCCTTCCGCCCTGCCGGGAAAAAAAGAAAGCATTCGTCGGATGCGTTTATTTAAAGGCCTGCAGCGGCATACCGGCCTTAAGATCTTCCTTTGAGTCCGTGATCAGTACGGTGGCCGTGTTGTCTTCGGTGTGGAGCACCAGCAGGGTGCCGATCTCCTCGTTGGTCAGATATTTCGGGGAATCCGGACCCCAGTCCGGGTCAGTGTTGACCTCGAAAAGAATCGTGTACTGCTGGCCGACTTCAATGCCGTCGTCCCGGCCCTTGTTGATAAAGGCAATGGTGTCTTGACCAATGAAATTCCAGTCCTCTTCTGATTTCATGAGATTGGCGTTTAGATTTTCAATGCCGGGTTTAAGCCGGATGTCTGCCTTGCGATCCATCAGGGGCATTATTTTGTCGTTTTTTTGAATGTCCCGAAATGCCTTTACGATTCTGCCTGCGGCAAATTCCGATTGGGAATCCGTGATTTCTATGACTCCGGTGAGCAGGTACTGATCTCCGATATATTGATCAGTGGAAGGATCGTCAACAGCGCCTTTCATGCGGCATATCAGGTATTTTTCCCCCTTGACGATGTTTCCGTCGGCTTCCGGCCGGAGGTAGATCTTGTCACCGGGGCTTAACAGGTTATAATCATGGCGTTCAAGTGAGAGCGTCCCCAGTGTTTCAACAGGTTGCTTGCGGATAAATCCAACTTCCCGGATCGGGGTATAAGTGAAATATTGTTCTTTTTCCTCCCGGGCGGGTTCGGTTTCCAGCCTTTTTTTATCTCCAAAGCTTTTTTTGTATATCCGGATTTTCTGGCCCGGGTAGATCCAGTGCGGATTGGGGATCTGTGGGTTGTAGTGCCATAAATCCGGCCACTGCCAGGGAGAGTCTGAAAACGCTTCAGACAGATCCCACAGGGTGTCGCCCTTTTGGACCGTGTAGTAAAAACCGGTTTCTGTTTCAATGATGTGCTTTTCAATGCCGGCGTTTGCTGATGCAAAGAAAAACATCACGAGTGCCGCGCACAGACCGGCGGTTACAAGTTTCCGGATTCGCCTGGATTTGGATTGCGTTCTCATGCCCTGCCCCTTGTGGTGGTTAACGGGTTTTTCCGGAAGTGATTTTACAACCACTTCCAACAATGTAAAAGAAAAAAGGTTGGAAATGGGCTTTTTTTTATGAGAAATTCTCATAAATGCCTGTTTATGTTTAAAGGATTTTTGTTTGGATGTCAAGTGCCGGATCAATCCCTTTATTGCGGATATCCCGTAATTTCCCGGATTTCTTCGTACAATGGTTTGAGCCGGGCATACATTTTTTGATAAATGCGCCTGTATAATGCTTCATAAAGCCTCTGGTTTTCGGCAATGGGCTCAAATGTATCTCCGATACGGGTCATGGCTTCAATTGCAGCGGGATAGTCCGGGTACAGATTCAATCCCACGGCCGTGTTGATGGCCGCTCCCAGCCCGGAGGTTTCATAAATATGCGGCCTGGATGCCGGCAGGTTGAAAACATCTGCAGTGACCTGCATGGCATTGCGGCTCTGGGAACCGCCCCCGGAAACCCGCAGCTGCCGGATGGGCGTTTTGGTCCGTTTTTCAATGCGCTCCTTTCCTTCGCGCAGGGCATAGGCCAGGCCTTCCAGGATGGCGCGGTACACGTGGCCGCGGGAATGGATGTCGCCGAACCCGATGATGCTGCCCTTGGCCTCGGGGCCGGGCATTTTGATGCCGGGAGTCCAGTAAGGCTGGAGCATCAGTCCCATGCATCCGGGGGCAATGTCGTCAATCAGGCGGTCGAACAGCGCTTCTGCATCCACGCCCAGGTTTTGTGCCTTTTGCTTTTCTTTGTGCCCGAATTCGTTTTTAAACCAGCTGACCATCCAATAGCCGCGGAAAATCTGCACTTCAAGGGAATGATGGCCCGGAATGGCAGACGGGTAGGGCGGGATCAGGGATATGGGCTCTACATAGCGATTATGGGTCACATTGATGGTGGCCGTGGTGCCGTAGCTGATGCATCCGGTTTGCGCATCCATGCTGCCCGAGCCGATAACCTCGCAGGCCTTGTCCGCGGCCGCGGCAACAACCGGCAGTCCCTCGGGAATTCCTGTATGCCGGGCGGCTGTGGCGCTAATCAATCCAAGACGGCCGCCCGGCGGGATCAGCCGGGGCAGCATGTCCGGGTCAACGGGCAGGGCCCGCCATTTCCAGTCCGAATTTCCGGCCCAGGCAAGGCGCTTGTAGTCAAACGGCAGATATGCCACCTGACAGCCCACGGAATCGGAAAATTCCCCGGTGAGCCGGTAGGTGAGATACCCGGACAAAAGCAGATACTTGTGGGTCTTTTCCCAGATTTCCGGCTGATGGGCTTGCAGCCAGTTGGCCTCGGCTTCCTGCTGAAAATAGGCCACGGTGCTGGATAGGCCTGCAACCTTGAAAAGCAGGCCCCAGAGTCCGCCCACAGGCGGGGGATTCATTGCTCTGCGCTGATCCAGCCACAGGATTGCAGGCCGCAGTGGGCGGCCGTTTTTATCCACGTTGATCACGGTCCCCCGCTGGGTGGTAACCGAGACACCGGCAAGGCGCTTTCGCTCGATTTTTTTTTCACTCCACAATCCCTGGCAGGCCCGGCCGAGCAGTTCCCAGTACATTTCCGGGTCCTGTTCGGCCCAGCCCGGTTTTTCGGAAAAATACGGGGTGAACGGGATTTTGACAATGGCCTGCATCCGGCCGGAGAGGTCAAATGCCATGGCTTTTATGCTCTGGGTGCCGTTGTCAATGGTGAGCAAAAGATCCTTGGTGGTCATGGCCGCCTCCGTGGGGGGATCACGATCATGTGGTATTTTTCCTTGACGCGGATCCGGTTTTTGCCTATAGCATGAAAAACAGCGGACTTTTACCGACCGGATGACCGGTTCGTTCTGAAATTCGACAATAGCTTATCATGGACATGTTCGACAATCATAATTTCGTTTGGTCCTTTTTTTGGCGCTGGTGGTCCAAGGCCGAGCAGGCGGGGTATGCCCTTCGGCCGGTGCCGCTGTAAAGCCGCCGGCAAAAGTTGACACGCAGACAAACCGTGGGGCCCCGTCGGGCTTCACGGTTTTTTTGTTTTTGGGGGAAAAGTTTTTACCAGTGATATGAGACAGGAGGAAAAACCATGCTGATCGTCATGCGGCAGGATGCCACACAGGAGCAGATTGATGCGGTCATTGGCATTATCGAGGAAAAAGGCTGCCGGGCCCGGCCCATTCCAGGCGGAGAAAGGGTTTCCATCGGGATTTTATACAACAAGGGCCCCCTGGATCAAGCCGGTTTTCAGGCCCTTGCCGGGGTTAAGGAGGCCATTGCCGTAACCCGTCCATACAAATTGGTCAGCCGGGAGGTAAAGCCCCATGACACAATTGTTAGGGTGGGCAATACAGAAATCGGGGGCAGCGGCCTATCCATTATCGGCGGGCCGTGCGCGGTGGAAAGCGAATCACTGGCCATGGCAACGGCCGAACACGTGAAAAAGGCCGGGGCCGACATTTTCCGGGGCGGCGCGTTTAAGCCCCGCACGTCGCCTTACGCTTTCCAGGGCCTGGGCGAAGAGGGGCTGAAAATCCTGGCAAAGGTACGTGAAACGTTTGACATGCCCGTGGTCACGGAGGTTTTGGACCTGGAGCATTTTGACATGGTGGAGCAATATGCCGATATCGTCCAGATCGGAACCCGAAACATGCAGAATTTCAGCCTTCTGCGCCGGGCCGGGGAGTCAAAAAAACCGGTGATGTTAAAGCGCGGCATGTCGGCCACAGTGGATGAATGGCTCATGGCCGCAGAATATATTATGTCCGAAGGAAACGAAAATATCATTTTGTGTGAGCGAGGGGTGCGAACCTTTGTGCGTCACAGCCGAAACACCCTGGATTTTTCGGCGATCCCCGTGGTCCGGCGGGAAAGTCACCTGCCGGTGATCATTGACCCGAGCCATGCCGCCGGATACCGGGACCAGGTTCTGCCCCTGGCCAGGGCCGCGGCGGCCGTGGGTGCCCACGGGCTCATGGTGGAGGTCCATGATATGCCCGATTTTGCTCAGTGCGACGGGGGCCAGTCGCTGTACCCGGATCAGTTTGCGCTTATGTGCCGGCAGGCAAGGGCCATCTGCGATATTTTTGCTTCCTCCTGAACGCAATTTGGGTATTTGAAAAGAGGTGGTAATGAAGCGTCTTGAAATTGCCGGCCAGGCCGGGGTCTCGCAAATCCTGGTGGGGGAGCGCCTGGAAAACGCAGGCGCGTATCTGCCTGAAAATACGCGTGTGATTGTGATCACCGATGAAACCGTTAACCGGCTTTACGGTCAAAAAATGCCGGATGCAGAGCGCATTGTCATCGGCTGCGGCGAGGCGGCCAAGACCCTGGATACGGCGGCGTTTATCTACCGGCGGTTAATTGAGCTGGAAGCAGACCGCAGCGTGTTTTTGCTTGGGGTGGGAGGGGGCATTGTGTGCGACATTGCCGGTTTTGTGGCTGCCACCTATCTGCGGGGCGTGCGGTTTGGCAGTGCCGCCACCACCCTGCTGGCCCAGGTGGATGCCAGCGTGGGCGGCAAGACCGGGGTCAACCTGGACGGCTACAAAAACATGGTGGGGGTTTTTCATCAGCCCGGGTTTGTCATATGCGACCCGCACCTTTTGAAAACCCTGCCCGGCCATGAGGTGGTTTCCGGGTTTGCTGAAATTATCAAGCATGCCGCCATAGCCGATGCCGGCTATTTCGGCCGCCTGGAAACCCGTGCCGAAGAGGCCATGGCCCTGACGCCGGATGTCATCGAGCAGATTGTTTATGACTCCGTTGTGATCAAATCCGATATTGTCAACCGTGACGAACGGGAGAAAGGCGAGCGGCGGAAACTCAATTTCGGCCACACTTTGGGCCACGCCATTGAAAAAACCATTGGGTGCAGCCACGGTCAGGCCGTAAGCGCGGGCATGGTTGCTGCCGCCCGGTTGTCTGTGAAAAAAGGGTTGCTGTGCGAATCTGATATGCAGCGCCTTTCTGATTTGCTGGCGTGCTTCGGCCTTCCGGTTTCCCTGCCTGCGGATCCGGCCGCGGTTTACGACGCTCTGGTCCGGGACAAAAAGCGGGAGGCGGATTTTATCTGGTTTGTTCTGCTTTCGGCCATTGGGGATTGCATGGTTTCACCTGTTGCCCTGACGGAGCTGCAAGCCGTGCTTGACCTGTAACAGATTCTTATCTGACCTCAAACCTGGGACTCTGGATGCGCTGGTTTTTGCATTCCGGACAACGGCCCGGCCGGGTGACCCGGTTGCGGCTGCCGAACACAAATCCGCAGACCAGGCACCGGGCGGGCTGAGTGTGAAGTTTTTTGCCCTGGGAGGCAACGCTTTTGCCCACATGGGGCAGGTGGGCATAGACTTCTTTTTCGCTGATGCCCAGTTCCCGGGAAAGATCTCTGGCATCACAGAGTCCCTGTTCCAGAATCGCGATGATCTGCTGTCGAATGGTTGTCATGATCCTAAGGGTAAAGGCCAAAGGGCAAAGGTGCAAGAAAGAAAATCCTACAGAAACAAAACGGTTTACCTGGATTAAGGCTTCGCGATGCGGCCGGTTGCTGAGAGTTTGCGATTTTATGCTTTTCAGGGGCAGGCCGGATGTATTATGAATAAAAAAACCGAAAGTCGGGACAGGGGAGACCATGACGTTGATTTCCAGGCTTTTCAGTGAGTGCCGGTCCATTAAAAGCCGCCTGCTGGGTTTTCCCCCCAAAAAGGTGCTGGTGCTCGAAGGCGGGGGCATGCGCGGCATTTTTTTGGTTGGCGTGCTTCAGGCTTTTTTGGAGCGGGGCTATTATCCGTGGCGTGCCATTATCGGAACTTCTGCAGGCGCCCTGATCGGGGCGGCATATGCCGCCCGGCAAATCCACCTTGCCCGGGACGCGTTTTTCTCTGAACTGCTGACCGGCCGGTTTATCCGGATGAGCAATATTTTCAGGCCGGAAAAGCACGTCTTGAACCTGGATTGGCTGGTGGATCAGTTCATTGCCGGACCTGAACCGCTTCATGTTCGACGGCTGCGCAGCATGGGATGTCCCCTGTGGATTGCCGCTACCCGGTTTTATGAAGACGCACCCCCGGAACCCGTGTATCTGGGAAGCCAAGACCATGATATCCCGAAGGCATTAAAGGCTTCGTCGGCCATTCCGTTTTTGTACCGCAATTTTGTCTCCTACGGCGGACATCAGTTGATGGACGGAAGTGTCTGCAATCCCCTGCCGTACAAAAAGGCGCTGGAACTGGGCTTTGCGGAAAAAGACATTCTCGTGGTGGCCACCCGCCCCCGGGGATATCGAAAGGAGCGGGAATCCTTCTGGGTCAAGATGTTATATGAATCCTATTACAAAAAGGATCGCTATCAGCATCTGATTGCCGCCCTGGATCGTCACTGGGGGACATACAATCAACTCCTGGATGATCTGGAGACCCGGCACCGCATTGATGTGATTTATCCGCCGTCTGATTTCCGGGTCCATCGCCTGACCCGAAGCGAGGAAAAGATCCTGGAGGGTTTTGAGCAAGGGGTCACCGCAGCCAGAAACTTTTTATACCAACGCTGCAGTTCGGATTTTCCGGAACCTGCGGCATAAACTTGCATTGATTGGAAAGGAAAGACAAGCAATGGGTTTGTTTCGCATATTTTCCGGAAAAACCCCGGAGGGACATGAAGAAAAAGGCGATGAATGTTATCGAAACGCCGCCTATGGGGAAGCCCGGATCGAATTTGAAAAGGCATTGAATAAAATCAAAACCCGGCATCCGGAAAAAACCCACCTGCTTGACCGGATTGCGCAAAAGCATCAAGCGGCCAGCGAGGCACTGGCGCAAAACCATGTGGAAAATGCCCGGGCCCTGGCTGAAGCCGGGGATCCCAGGGAAGCTGCTGAATTCTATGAACTGGCCATGGGCCTGACGGAAAATGCCGCAACCCGGGAAAAGATCCGGCAGGAATTATCCGGCCTTGTCCGGGGAGGAAAAGAAATGGGCCGGTATGCTGAACCGCAATATTCCGATTCAGCGGCAGAGCCGGATTTGTCCGGCGGGCCCGGGCAATTTGACACAGACGAGGCGGATATGTTTGCTGTGCTCTGCCACGCGCTTCCCGAAGAGACTGCAGTAGAATACCGCTCCTATGGGGATGCCTTTGTCCGGGGATATACCGCATTGAATCAGGGTGATTTTTCAAAGGCTGTCACCGAGCTTTCCGCGGCCATGGAGCAAAACCCCGGCAAAAATTTGATTGTCATGGAACTGGCAACGGCCTGCCTGCATGCTGAAGACCACGACAGGGCCAGGCAGTTGCTGGAAACCTGCCTGGAACATAATCCTGCGGAAATCCGGGCTTATCAGCTGCTCTGCGAATTGTTCTGGGAAAACGGGCAGTATTCCGAAGCCTGGAAACTACTGGCCGCGGCACCCGAAGAGATTCAGGAAACCCGTGACATGCAGATGCTGATGGGAGAAACCTTTTTTCAGGCCGGGGATCTGGAAAAAGCCCTGGGCATGTTCCAGGCCTGTGCCGATGCCCACGGCGAAGACGAGATCGCTTCCCGGGCCCTGGCCAAGACATTGGAGGCTTCCGGGCACGTGACAGAAGCCCGGGATACATATGCCCGGATCATGAACCAGTGTGTGTCCTGTCAACAGCGCATTGACCCCTTTATCAAGCGCCGCTTTGCCGAACTGTCCTTTCAAAGCGGCGAGACTTCAACCAAGCTGCTGGATTTGTTTTTTACCCTGGTCCAGGAGGATCCGGACAACCGGCGCGGTTATTATCAGCGAATCGGCCGGTTGTATGAAAAACAGGGCGATTCGGATCAGGCGGCGCGCTACCTGGAACTGGCCGACCGGATGAGGCAGCAGGCGTGAAAGCTTCAGGCCACTGTGCCGGCAGGACCGGTTTTGTCCGGGATCTGTTGATTGCAAATAGCATTTGCCGGCCCATTGAATTTGACCGGCTGCTGTTTTTTGCCGGCATGCGCTTTGGCAGCCGGAAAAGCTGGTGGGGCCACGGCAGACCCCGGCCTCAGTCCCATGAAGGGCTGGATCTTTGTTTTTTTGCAGACAGGTCCGGCCGGTATTTCCGACTGGATGAAACCGTCTGTGTGCCGGCGGCATTTGACAGCCGGGTGGTGGCCATGATTCCGGATTTTCTGGGGACCACCGTGATCGCAGCCCATGAGATGGCCGGCCGTGCCGGCAGGTGCCTTTTGTTTTATGCCCACATCACGCCGGACAAGGGCCTGCATCTTGGGCAGCGCCTGGAAGCAGGCCGGTGTTTTGCCCGTATTTCCGGTGAAAACAAAAAACGCTGGCTGCCGCCGCACCTGCATTTGAGCATGGCCGCGGAGGGAAATCTGCCGCCTTTGGAAAGACTTGACTGGCCGATGGTAAACCGCCTGGACCGGGATTTGTTCATGGATCCGGAACCGATCCTGGATTCGGACTTTCAGATGATGGACTTTATTGCCCGCACAGATCTGTATGCGGCTTTTGTTCCGGTTTCTTCCAAGAACGGACAGCAAAGAGGGCCGGGTGCCGGAAAAACGGGCCACTGCCATGAAACGCCTTGAATTTGCCGAAAAGCTCTGCTATTTATTCTAGATTTCAATCCATACGTTCCGATTTCCTGGTGCAGGAAATCGTTTTTTGAAACAACCTGTAAGGAGGATCCATGATCAGAGCTGCTGTTGTCGGGGCCACCGGCTATGCCGGCGCAGAACTGGTGCGGATTCTTGCCGGGCATCCGGAAGTGGTGATAACGGCTTTAACCTCGCGGCAGTATGCGGACGTGGCCTTTGACAGCATATACCCGGCCATGGCGGGAATCATTACCCAGAAGTGTGAGACCTTTGATGCCGATTCGGTTTGCCGGCGTGCCGACGTTGTGTTTACGGCCCTTCCTCATAAACTTCCCATGCAAATCATTCCGGAAATCATTGACAAGGGCTGCCGGGTGGTGGATCTGTCCGCGGATTTCCGGTTCCGGGATCCGGCCCTGTATGCGGCTGCATACCAGACCCATTCGGCAAAACAGCTGCTTGCCGAGGCCGTTTACGGGCTTTGCGAGATCTTTGCAGACGATATTGCCGGTGCGCGGCTGGTGGGCAATCCGGGCTGTTATCCAACCAGTGTGCTGCTGCCCCTGGTGCCATTGGTGCAGGCCGGCCTGATTGACAGCAGCACCATTATTGCCGATTCCAAGTCCGGGGTCAGCGGTGCGGGCCGCAATCCGTCTATCACCAGCCTCTACAGCGAGGTCAGCCAGTCTTTCAAGGCATACAAGGTGGCTTCTCACCGGCACGAACCGGAAATGGAAGAAAAGCTCACCCAGGCGGGGCAAAAACCTGTGAACATCACCTTTGTACCCCATCTGGTGCCCATGATTCGCGGCATGGAGACAACCATATATGCGAGCCTGGCCAGTGGCGTAAATGAGCCGGATATCCGGCAGTGTCTGGAGCAGTATTACCAGGACCGAAGGTTTGTTCGGATCACAAAGCAGGGCCGGCCGCCGGATACCCGGGACGTGCGCGGCACCAATTATTGTGATATCGGTTTTGTGGTGGATGATCAAAACCGCCGGCTGATTCTGATGTCGGCCATTGACAATCTGGTCAAGGGAGCGGCCGGCCAGGCCGTGCAGAACATGAACCTCATGTGGGGACTTTCTGAAACCACAGGCCTGACAGCAGCCCCGTATCCGGTGTGATTGGCCGTGATGACACAAAAATATGCCCCGAATGTGTAACCCCAAACAAAGGAGTTGGAAAAATGACGGCAAAACTGATTAAAGGAACTGAAATCCGGGAGCAGATCCTCGAGGAGATCGCAGACGAAGTCAAACAGATCAAGGAGAAGCACAACAAGGTGCCCGGTCTGGTTACCATCCTGGTGGGCGAAAACCCCGCCTCGGTGTCTTATGTGACCTTAAAGATCAAAACCGCGGATCGTCTGGGTTACAAGGAAATTCAGGACAACCAGCCCGAAGACATTTCAGAGGCGGACCTGCTGGCCCTGATTGACAAATACAACAAGGATGATGAAATTCACGGCATTCTGGTGCAGCTGCCCCTGCCCAAGCACATCAACGAGAAAAAGATCCTCAATTCCATTGACCCGGACAAGGATGTGGACGGGTTTCATCCGGTCAACGTGGGCCGTTTGATGATCGGCGGATCAGAGGTGAAATACGCGCCCTGTACCCCGGCCGGGATCCAGGAGATGATCGTGCGCGCCGGTGTTGAAACCAGCGGTGCCGAGGTCGTGGTGGTGGGCCGCTCCAATATCGTTGGCAAACCCATCGCCATGATGATGTGTCAGAAAGGCGAGGGCGCCAACTCCACGGTTACCATTGTGCACACCCGTACAAAGGACCTGGCCGCCCACTGCAAGCGCGCCGATATCCTGATCGTTGCCGCAGGCGTGCCCGGGCTGGTCAAGCCGGAATGGATTAAGCCGGGCGCGTGCGTCATTGACGTGGGTGTTAACCGCGTGGGCGAAAAGGTCAGCGAGAAAACCGGTAAAACCATTGCCATTCTGCGCGGGGATGTGGATTTTGATGCCGCCAAGGAAATTGCCGGTTCCATTACACCGGTGCCCGGCGGCGTGGGTCCCATGACCATTACCATGCTCATGAAAAACACCCTCAATTCCCTGAAATATCAGCTGGGACTGAAATAGTCTGTTATCCGGGTTCCAAAACCAGGGCCCGCTTCCCCTGTGAAGCGGGCCTTTTGCCTTCAGCCCCGATACCTTGACGGCATCACGGTCAGTAAATATATTATAGCGGACTTCAGCGCAAAACCCTGAACATTGAACGTTGAACGTTGAACGTTGAACGTTGAACGTTGAACTTTAAACCCTGAACCTTGAACAGGAATTCCATGGCAGCACTTGCCGCAGGCAATTTTTTAACCAAATTATTCGGCAGCAAAAACGAGCGGGTCCTAAAAAAGCTCTACCCGGTGGTCGATGCGGTCAACGCCCTTGAAACCGAATACGCGGCCATGAGCGATGCGGATCTGGCGGCCCAGACCCCCTTGCTCAAATCCCGGTACCAGCAGGGAGAGTCCCTTGAGGACCTGCTGCCCGACGCCTTTGCCGTGGTTCGCGAAGCCTCATGGCGCACCCTGGAAATGCGCCATTTTGACATGCAGATCCTGGGGGGCATTGTCCTGCACCAGGGCAATATCGCGGAGATGAAAACCGGTGAAGGAAAAACCCTGGTGGCCACCCTGGCCATTTATTTAAACGCCCT
Source organism: Desulfobacteraceae bacterium (assembly GCA_021737045.1). Lineage (GTDB taxonomy): Bacteria > Desulfobacterota > Desulfobacteria > Desulfobacterales > Desulfosalsimonadaceae > Desulfosalsimonas. The sequence goes on from JAIPES010000010.1 coordinate 28,928, forward strand.
GACCGGAAAAGGCGCCCATGTGGTGACGGTCAACGATTACCTGGCCCGGCGCGATGCCGAGTGGATGGGGAAGATTTACCGCTTTCTGGGCATGAGCGTGGGCAATATTGTCCACGGAATGAACGACCAGGAGCGCAAGGAGGGCTACGCCTGCGATATCACTTACGGCACCAACAACGAGTTCGGTTTTGATTATCTGCGCGACAACATGAAGTTTGACAAGGAATCGCTGGTGCAGCGTGAACTTCACTTTGCCATTGTCGACGAGGTCGACAGCATCCTTATCGATGAGGCACGCACCCCTTTGATCATTTCCGGGCCTGCGGAGAAATCCACGCATCTGTATTACCAGGTCAACAGCATCGTTCCCCACTTAAAGCCCGAAGAACACTACACGGTGGATGAGAAGGCCAAATCCGTGACCCTGACCGATGCCGGTGTGGCCATGGCCGAGCAGCAGCTCCAGGTGGAAAATCTCTATGATCCCAAAAACATTGAACTGCTGCACCATGTCAACCAGGCATTAAAGGCCCATGCCCTGTTTACCCGTGATGTGGACTACATCATCAAGGACAACCAGGTCATCATTGTTGATGAATTCACCGGCCGGCTCATGCCGGGCAGAAGATACAGTGAAGGGCTGCACCAGGCGCTGGAGGCCAAGGAAAACGTTAAAATCGAAAACGAGAACCAGACCCTGGCCACCATCACCTTTCAGAATTTTTTCCGCATGTATGACAAGCTTTCGGGCATGACCGGCACGGCCGATACCGAGGCCGCGGAATTCAAGAAGATCTACGATCTCGACGTGGTCATCATTCCCACCAATGAGCCCATGATCCGGGAGGATTATCCGGATGCGATATACATGACCAAAAAGGAGAAATACGATGCCGCCATCGAGGAGATCATCGAGTTAAACCGCGTGGGCCGTCCGGTACTGGTGGGAACGGTTTCCATCGATGTTTCGGAGTATTTAAGCGATTTGCTCAAAAAACGGGGTGTTGCCCACAATGTGCTAAACGCCAAAAACCACGAGGCCGAAGCCGAGATCATCGCCAATGCCGGCCAAAAGGGAGTGGTGACCATTTCCACCAACATGGCCGGCCGGGGAACCGACATCGTGCTCGGCGACGGGGTGGTGGAACTCGGAGGCCTGCATATCCTGGGTACTGAGCGTCATGAGAGCCGGCGGATCGACAACCAGCTTCGGGGCCGTTCCGGGCGGCAGGGCGATCCCGGTTCTTCACGATTCTATCTCTCCCTGGAAGATGATCTGCTGCGGATCTTTGGCGGCGAGCGGATTTCCGGGATCATGAACCGCATGGGCATGAACGAGGGCGAGCCCATCGAGCACAAGATGATCTCCCGGGCCATTGAAAACGCCCAGCGCAAGGTCGAGGCCCACAATTTCGATATCCGCAAGCAGCTCCTGGATTTCGACGATGTGATGAACCAGCAGCGGGAAGTGATTTACCGCCAGCGCCAGCAGGCATTGAGCGACGACAGCCTCCGGCCGGTAATCCTGGAAATAATCGAAGAAAAGGCCGAACAGATTGCCTGGACCTATGTCGAGGAAAAAAAACCGCCCGAGCAGTGGGATTTAAAGACCTTGTCAGATGCCGTGTTCAGGCAGTTTAATTTTAAAATCGATTTGAGTCCCGGACGCCTGGAAGGACTGGATGCTGAGGTTCTTGCCCGCCGGATTGCAGATGAAGCCACAGCGGCCTATCACGACAAGGAAAAAATGCTGCCTGAGGAAGAATTTCGTCACCTGGAGCGCATTGTTATGCTCCAGACCGTGGACAGCCTCTGGAAGGATCATCTGCTGTCCATGGATCATCTAAAGGAGGGCATCGGGCTGCGCAGTTATGCCCAGCAGGATCCCCTGATGGTTTACAAGCGCGAAGCCTTTGACATGTTCCAGGAGATGATCGACCGGATTAAAGAGGAAACCCTCAAAATATTGTTCCGGATTCAGATTGCGCCCTCTGCCGAAGTCGATGACCTGGTTCAGCCCGAAGAGCAGGAAATGTCATTTTCCCACGGCAGCGGCGAGGCAGCGGCCAAAAAGCCACACAAGCGCCAGGCGGCCAAGGTGGGCCGCAATGATCCCTGCCCCTGCGGCAGCGGTAAAAAGTACAAGAAGTGCTGCGGCAAATAGGCCTCTTATCCCTGTGTCCTTTCATTCTGTCCTGTTGGTGATCCTTTCTGCAGGCCGCATTTGATGAATTTGGGTTGAATTTTGGATGCCAATGATTTTATAATTTCAATTAACCGGGCTGACAGTCCGGGTATCGGTGTTTATATTGAATTAAAATCCCGAAAATTTGCACGAAATTATTTTTTCAGGCAAGAGGGTGTTTTCGGTGAAGCGGAGGAAATATGGAGGAAAACAGGCCGGGAACCGAAGAAAAAGTAATTTCAAAGACCCGGAAATCACTTCAGGAGCCGCCCATGTACCGGGTGCTGCTTCACAATGATGATTATACCACCATGGATTTTGTGGTGGAGCTGTTGATGAGCGTGTTTCAGAAATCTTTCGAGCAAGCCACCCGTATCATGCTGCGGATTCACAGATCCGGAGCCGGGGAGTGCGGCGTATATACTTATGAAGTGGCGGAAACAAAGATTGAAACGGTCCATCAACTGGCTACTGAAAGAGGGTTTCCGCTGAAAAGCTCTATGGAAAAGGTGTAGCCTATGATCAGCAAGGGACTGAGCATCGTGTTGAGCCAGGCCGTCAAAGAGGCCCGGAAAAGACGGCATGAGTATGTGTGCGTGGAACACATGCTCCATGCAATACTTCAAGACAGCGTTGGCAGCGAGATTATCGAATCCTGCGGCGGCAATGTGGAAACCATCCAGCAGGAGCTGGAGCGGTTTTTTGACGAAAAACTGGAAAAAGTACCCAATGACCATGAATATATTCTCCAGCAGACCATCCGCTTTCAGCGGGTGATCCAGCGGGCGGTCAACCACGCCCGGTCCGCGGAGAAGGAATCGGTCTACGTGGGCGACATTCTGGCCTCCATCCTGGAGGAGCGAAAATCCCACGCGGCTTATTTCATGGCCGCCCAGGGCATTACCCGGCTGGACGTGTTAAACGTGATTTCCCACGGCACATCCAATGAAATGTTTAAGGAAAGTTCGGATACCGGCATTACCACGGGCAAAAAGCAGAAGAAAAAGGAAGCCGACCCGCTGGAAGTCTATGCCGTGGATCTTGTGGAACAGGCGTTGTGCGGCCGTCTCGATCCATTGATCGGCCGGCAGGTGGAAACGGAGCGCACTGTGCAGGTGCTGTGCCGCAGGCGAAAAAACAATCCCGTGTTTGTGGGTGAGCCCGGAGTGGGCAAAACCGCCATGGCCGAGGGTCTGGCCCAGCGCATTGCCGAAGGACAGATTCCGGATCTGCTTGAGGGCGCACGCATTTATGCCCTGGATTTGGGGGCACTGCTGGCAGGCACCAAGTACCGGGGCGATTTTGAGCAGCGGCTCAAATCCGTGATCAATGAACTGCAAAAGCGGGAAAACGCCATTTTGTTCATTGACGAGATCCACACCATTGTGGGGGCCGGGGCCACCAGCAGCGGGTCCATGGATGCTTCCAATATTTTAAAGCCCGCACTGGCAAGCGGGGAGATGCGCTGCATAGGTTCGACCACCTATGAGGAGTTCAAGAATTTCTTTGAAAAGGACCGGGCTTTTTCCCGCAGATTTGAAAAAATCGAGATTTCCGAGCCCTCTGTCGATGATACAGTCAAAATTTTAAAGGGACTGAAATCCTATTACGAAAAACACCACTGTATCGGATACACGGACGCTGCTTTAAAGGCTGCAGCCGAGCTGTCGGCCAAGTACATCAATGAGCGTTATCTGCCGGACAAGGCCATTGATGTTATGGATGAGGCCGGGGTGCTGCTGCGGCTCACCGGTTCGGGCAGAAGAAAGCGGGTTCAGCCCACGGATATGGAAAAGGTCGTGGCCAAGATTTCCCGCGTGCCGGCCAACCGGGTGACTTCCACGGACAAGACCAACCTGGCCAGTCTCGAAACCCGGCTGGAGGAAAAGATTTTCGGCCAGCACAGCGCCATTGCCTCCCTGGTAACGGCCATCAAGCGGTCCCGGGCCGGCCTGGGTGCACCTGAACGCCCCATTGGCTCGTTTTTGTTCACCGGCCCAACGGGTGTGGGCAAAACCGAGGTGGCCCGGCAGATGGCGGCCAACCTGGGGGTGAAGTTTCTGCGTTTTGACATGAGCGAGTACATGGAAAAACACGCGGTGGCTCGGCTTATCGGAGCACCCCCGGGTTATATCGGCTTTGAACAGGGCGGGCTCCTCACAGAGCAGATCCGGAAAAATCCCTATGCCGTCCTGCTGCTCGATGAAATCGAAAAAGCCCACATTGACATGTACAACATCCTGCTCCAGGTCATGGATCACGCTGCGTTGACCGACAACAACGGCAAAGTGGCCGATTTCCGGAACGTGATTCTGATCATGACCTCCAATGCCGGGGCCAGGGAAATGGCGGCCAACACCATCGGATTTGCCGGCCGGCAGCCCGAGGATTTCAGCCGAAAGGGCAAAAAGGCCATTGAGAACTTTTTCAGCCCGGAGTTCCGCAACCGTCTCGATGACACCATCAATTTCCAGCCCCTGACCCAGGAGATCATGGAACAGGTGGTGGACAAATTCATGGATGAACTGGCCCCGCAGCTTGCGGCGAAAAAGGTCTCAGTGCGGCTTTCAGCCAATGCCCGCAAATGGCTGGCCCAAAAGGGCCATGATCCGCATTTTGGCGCCCGGCCCCTGGACCGGCTGATCCAGAAGGAAATCAAGGACGTGCTCACAGACGAGATCCTTTTCGGCCGGCTCACAAAGGGCGGCGAGGTCTTTATAAAGGTCAAAGATGACCGGCTGATGTTTTCTTTCAGCTAGAAGAACATGCCAATCTTCCGCCTTTCCGAGAAAGTGTCGTTTCCGCCGCCGCATTTTGCGGCGGCAAACGGCTTGCTGGCCATTGGCGGCGACCTGAGCCGGGAAAGGCTGCTGCTGGCTTATGAAAACGGCATTTTCCCGTGGTATTCGCCTTATGACCCGATTCTGTGGTGGTGCCCGGACCCGCGTCTGGTTTTGTATCCCGGGCAGGTGCATGTACCTGACCGCCTGCGCCGGACCATCAAAAGCGGCGGCTTCCGGGTTACAAGCGATACCGTTTTTGACCGGGTGATTCGGCAGTGCGCCCGGGTTCGCCTGGAAAACAACGAGGAGACCTGGCTGGTCGATGACATGATCGAGGCCTACTGCCGGCTTCATGAAGACGGATACGCCCACAGCGTGGAAGCCTGGCAAAACGACCAACTGGTTGGCGGGCTTTACGGGGTGTGTCTCGGCGGCTGTTTTTTCGGCGAATCCATGTTCACCCGGGCCAGGGACGCCTCCAAGGTGGCCCTGGTGGCCCTTTGCCGGTACATGGAGAAAAATCAATTGGACATGATCGACTGTCAGGTGGCAACAGCCCACCTGGTATGGATGGGGGCCCGGGAAGTGCCCAGGAAGGTGTTTTTGCGGCAGCTGCAAACTTCCCTGAAAAAACCGGCCCCCAGGGACAAATGGGTGGTTTCGCTTCCGGATTTCTCCGGATCCGGAAACGGTCGGTATTGATCCCCCCGGGGCCTCCGGATGTGTCAAAAACTGCCCTTTGATGGCCATTAAAGGAGGTTTGCATGAATCACGGGCCTGAACGCAAGTTTTACCTGAAACATTTCAAGTCCATCAGCCTGGCCATTGCCACTTACGAGGATTTCACCCAGCTGGTCAACCACCTTGCTGAAGGCTTGTGCCGGACTTTTGGGGTAAAAGGCGCCAGTATCATGATTCTCGACGAAATTGAGCAGGAGCTGTTCCGGGTCAGCAGCCACGGCATCAGCGAGGCTTACGTGGAGAAGGGCCCGGTTTTTGCGGATCCTAAAAAATGCGCCTTTTACACCGGCAAGGTGGAGGTGGTGGAGGATTTTCAGAATGATGAACGGGTGCAGTATCCCGAGGCGGCAGCCAGAGAAGGCATTGTTTCCATGATGTCGATTCCCATCAAGTACCACAATATCAACACCGGTCTTATCCGGATCTACCACAGTGACCGGCTCAGAATGCATGATGAGGATGTGGATTCGCTGAAAGTCATGGCCTGCCAGCTCGGAGTGGTTATTGAGGCCAACGGGCTGAGAAATTTTGTGGAACAGATCAAAATGGCCATTGACAATCTGCCGCCCAGAATCCGCGGGAGTTCCTGATGGCGGTGTTGACGCCGGACTTCGGGGATTTTTCCCGTATTGACTGCGGCGACGAAATTGTCCTTGGCCAACGGAGATACCGGATTACCGGATTTGAACGGGAGCGGCGCTTTGGCATAGAAGACCCCAAATTCTGGGTCAAGCGGGCCGTGGATGTGGAAACCGGGGAAAGAAAACTTTTAAAATTTGCCTTTTTTGAAAGCTTTTACACATCCCTTGCCGGCGTGAAAATCCGATGTTTCCGCAACCCGGAAAAGGAAAGCCGGATACTCGAGCTTGTGGAGGACCATCCTTTTTTCATGCAGGGCTCATCGTTTTGGGATGAAAAGGGAAACAACATCCGGGTGCTTGACATTGTGCGGGGCACCAATCTCTTAGTCAAGCTCGGAAATATGGTCATGGATCACCGCACTTATTTTGAAACCAGACTGCCGGCAATTTTACAGACGCTCATTGGATCATTTGAGGCCATACGAAAACTGCACATCAATGGATTTCGGCACGGTGATATCCGCAACGACCATCTTATCGTGGAACAGGAAACCGGCAAATACGTATGGATTGATTTTGACTATGATTATGATGCACCGGAAAATCCGTTCAGCCTGGATCTGATCGGCATGGGAAACATTTTGCTTTATGCCATGGGCAAAGGATTTATTGAGCTCTACATGATTGCCACGGATCCGGACAGTTACCCGGGCTTGCTGGAGCGCATCAATGCAGATGATTTTTCCCTGCTTGACAAGTCCCGGTTCATGAATCTGAAAAAAGTCTATCCGTATGTTCCCGAGGGGTTAAATGATATTTTGATGCATTTTTCCCGGGGAACCCAGGTGTTTTATGACAACATTGACGAATTTCTCGACGATCTGCGCAACGCGGTTGCCGGGTTCTGTTTGACGTGATAAAAGGAAAACGGGCATACATGCATGGAGGATAGGGCATTGGGCTTTTCCATACTGGTTCCGTTAAATGATTCGGTCAGTTCCCGGGGGCTGGTGAATTTTTTGATCAATATGTCCATTTGTGCGGACTCGGAGATCACCTTTGTCCATATTTTCCGCAAGCCCAGCTCGGGCGAGGAGTTGATGGGCAAAAAATTTATGGGAGAGCTGCCGGTACGCATGCAGGAAATGCTTGAAAAGGCCCGGCTGCGCCTTGTGGAGGAAAAGGGCTTTGATCCCGGCAAAATCCGCGTCGAGCTGGTACAAGATCCCTATCCGACGATTACCGAAGGAATCATTGATTATTATAACCAGGGGGATTTTGACATGCTGATGATCGGCAGAAAAAAAATGTCCAAACAGGAAGAGTTCGTTCTTGGCGACATCAGCATCAAATTGATCCGGGCCCTGGGCAAAACCGCGGTGCTGGTGGTGAAAACCGGCTGATGCATGTCCACTGCCCATCCCCGGGTATCGCAAAATCCGATAATTGTGTCGCAGGGAGGCGTTATGGAGTCTGATTGCCTGTTTTGCAAGATTGCAAACAAACAAATGAATACGGAATTGTTGATGGAAACCGACGATCTGGTGGTGTTCAAGGACATCAATCCGCTGGCGCCGGTGCATCTGCTGCTTGTGCCAAAATGGCATATCCGCAGCATCAATGATTTGGAAGATACGGACGGCCCGATTCTTTCAAAGCTGATTTTCGCCGCAAAGGAAATGGCAGTCAAAACCGGTGTGAGCGCCACCGGCTACAGGCTGTTTTTCAATGTAGAAAAGGGCGGGGGACAGGAGATTTTTCATCTGCACATGCACATGATCGGGGGGTGGGAATCCTAGATGCAGGAAAATACAGGTAAAACAGCAGCAGAAAAGATATTTGACGCCCACCGGGTCGACAACCCGGCCGGGGATATGGTTGTGCTGGGTTTGGATGCGGTATTCTGCCATGAAATCACCACGCCGGTGGCTATCAACGACCTGATTGCCAGGGGAAAGGACCGGGTTTTTGACCCATCGCGCATCATGGCGGTCATTGATCATGTGACCCCGGCCAAGGACTCCAAAACCGCCATGCAGGGAAAGATCATGCGGGATTGGGCCCGGCGCCATCATATCGAATATTTTTTCGATATCGGCAGAAACGGTGTCTGTCACGCCCTGTTTCCGGAAAAAGGATTTGTCCGGCCAGGCTACACGATTATCATGGGCGATTCCCACACCTGCACCCACGGCGCATTCGGCGCCTTTGCCGCCGGCGTGGGCACCACCGACCTGGAAGTGGGAATCTTAAACGGGGTCTGCGCGTTTCACTATCCCCGCTCCATTAAAATTGAAATCACCGGTGAGCTGCCAGACGGGGTGTTTGCCAAGGACGTGATTCTGCATATCATCGGCCAAATCGGGGTCAACGGGGCCACTGACTGTGTCATCGAATTTGCCGGTCCGGTGGTGGCGGCCATGAGCATGGAGGCGCGCATGACCCTGTGCAATATGGCCGTTGAAGCCGGGGCCACCTGTGGCATCTGCTATCCGGACATGACCACTGTGGACTATCTCTGGCCTTTTATCCGCACGGAGTATGACTCCCGGCAAGCCGCTCTGGAAGATTATCGCAGGTGGCAGCCGGATAAAGGCGCTGCCTACCAGCAGGTGCTGAAATTTGATGTCACGGATCTGCCCCCGCAGCTCACCTACGGCTACAAGCCGGACAAAGTGTGCCCGGTTTCGGAAATGCAGGGCACTGCCGTGGATCAAATCTATATTGGTTCGTGCACCAACGGCCGCATAGAGGATCTGCGGGTGGCCGCCCGGGTGCTTTCGGGACAGCGGATCAACGATTCGGTCCGGGGAATTGTCTCTCCGGCCACCCCGGAAATCTATCAAAAGGCCCTTGATGAAGGTATTATCAAAACCTTCATGGATGCCGGCTTCTGCGTGGCCAACCCCACCTGCGGGGCCTGCCTGGGAATGAGCTGCGGGGTGATCGCAGAAGGGGAGGTGTGCGCCTCCACCACCAACCGCAATTTCTACGGCCGCATGGGAAAAGGCGGCATGGTGCATTTGATGAGTCCGGCTACTGCCGCGGCCACAGCCCTTGCCGGCCATATTGCCAATTCAAACCTTTACAGAGAATAAAACATCACCAGCGAGGCCAAGTCATATGCATACGTTCGGGGGAAAGACCCTGTTTCTGGACCGGTCGGATATCAATACAGACGAAATTATCCCTGCCAAGTATTTAACCGAAATCTCCAAGAAGGCACTGCAGCCCTACCTGCTCGAGGATCTGAACCTGGAAGGCTTTGATCCGGCAAAAGACATTGCCGGCTGCCGGGTGATCGTGACCCGGGCCAACTTCGGATGCGGCTCCTCGCGGGAGCACGCTCCATGGGCTTTGGAGGTCAACGGCATTCACATGGTGATTGCCCAAAGCTTTGCCCGGATTTTCCGTCAGAACATGTTTAACTGCGGTATGCCGGCCATTGATCTGCCCGAAGAAATCATTGATCGGCTTTTTAACGAGTTTTCCGGGCCGGACACGGAAATTTATGCAGACCTGGAGACAGGCGAGCTGACTGTGGAAAAACAGGGCCAACGGACAAAGATTGCTTTTACCGTGTCCGAGTTTGACCGGGCACTGGTGGCTGCCGGCGGATGGGTGGAGTATGCGGATGCCAGATACGGGACGACCGGATCATGAAACGCTTTGAAGAGCTGTTTTGGCAATTGCAGCAAAAGAAGAAAACCGCGGATCCGGATTCGGGCACCGTGGCCCGTCTGGCCCAGGGGCCCCATGAGATCGGCAAGAAACTGGTGGAAGAAGCCGGCGAGGTCTGGATGGCGGCCCGGTACGAAAGCCGGGAGCAGACCGCAGCGGAAATCGCCCAGCTGCTCTATCACACCCAGGTTATGATGCTGGCCTGTGACTTGAGCCTTGAGGATATTTACCAGCACCTTTGAAGCCTTCCCTGATCCTGGATTTTTACAGGCAGTGTTAAGTTTTTACAGGGAGTGTTAAGTTTCAAGTGATTAAGTGTTAAGTAAAATCAAGAAGTTATTTTTTTTATTGGTTGTCGGTTACAGAAATTTCTGGGCTTCCTTTCTGAAAAACAGGCGGTCTCCGGATATCCGGTGTACCGCCTGTTTGCGTTTGCCTGCAGAGACAACCGTTTCTTAATTGGTTTTGATTTCGATTTTTCTGGGTTTTGCGGCTTCGGCCTTTGGCAGTACCAGGTGGAGTACCCCGTCTTTTAGCTCGGCGTCGATTTTTTCCTGGTCCACCAGCTCCGGCAGGGTGAACTGCCGGTAATACTGCCCGATTTCGTATTCCACCAGGATGTCGGTTTCGTCCTGGTTTTCAAACGGCTTGATCTCGCCGGTCAGTGTCAGGGTGTTTTCCCGCACGTCAATATTGACGTCATTTGGTGCCACACCCGGCATATCCGCCATGAGTGTGATGCCGTCTTCATTTTCAAAAATATCGACTGCCGGGATAAACACAGGCCCCGGCCGGGTCTGCTCGGCGCCCGCGACTTCCTGTTTTCCCTTCACCTGCATGTCCCTGCTCTGTGCTTCGTTTGTCATATCGCATCCTCCTTTCGCAAAAGATCGGATGATTGTTTTATGCCCTGATCTGAATCTGTTTGGGCCTGGCCTTTTCAGATTTTGCAATGGTCAATGTCAGAACGCCGTTGGTGAGCCGGGCATCGATTTTATCCCGGTCAATCTCGCCGGGAAGGGTCAATGCCCTGGAAAACCGGCCGGCTTCACGTTCCCTTCGGTGATACCGGGCATTTGGATCGGGCTCGATGGTGCGCTGACCGGAAATGGTGATATTTCTGCCGGTGGCCTGGATATCGAGATCATCAGCTTTCACTCCGGGCAATTCCGCACGCAGGATATAGTTCTCCTTTGACTCTGTGAGGTTGACCAGGGGAAATACACCGGCTCTTGGAATGCGGTAGCCGGCATCGGCCTGGCCGATGACCTGGTCGAGATATCTTCGCACCCTGTCCATTTCCTCGAAGGGATTTCTCCCGGCAAAATCCGGAAAATCAAGAAAGCGTCTGGTGATCATGTCAATTCCCTCCTTTTTTTGCTCAAACGGGTTTTGTGGACAACAAGATTCCGTTGCTGCTGGATACAGTTTTTTATTCATATATATCAGGATGTTGATCTTCAGAAGCAATGTAATCACAAACTTCGGGGTGTCAAGACGGACTCGTGCATTTTTCTTGCCGGCAGGTGGGAAAATTGCTTTACAAAACTTAACGTTTACGTTACTTTTTTAAAACAGATTTTACTTTTATGATCATTGTAGTATTGTTGCATCCGTTCCCCGGCGCCCGGGATCCGGGCGGACGAGGCTCCCTGCCACTGACATAAGGAGGTGAATCTTGGATTTCGATCTTACCACTGAACAGGAAATGATCCGCAAGGAAATCCGCAAATTTGCCGAAAAGCAGATTGGGCCGGTGGCTGCTGAACTCGATGACCAGGAAGCTTTTTCTCCGGAACTGACCCGAAAAATGGGCGATATCGGCTTGTTTGGCATGTTTGTTTCCGAAAAATTCGGCGGACAGGAGCTTGATTACATCTCCTATATTATTGCAGTGGAGGAAATCGCCCGGGTGGACGGCTCCCAGGCGGCCACGGTGGCCGCCGGAAATTCCCTGGGCATCGGCCCCATCCATTATTTCGGCACTCCCGAGCAAAAAGACAAATACCTTCCAAAGCTGTGCGCCGGCGAGGCCCTCTGGGGCTTTGGGCTCACCGAACCCACGGCCGGCTCAGATGCCGGGGGAACCCGGACCACCGCGGTCAAAGACGGCAATGAGTGGGTGATCAACGGATCCAAGATTTTTATTACAAACGCTGCCTGCGAAATGTCAATGGGGGTTACCGTCCAGGCCGTGACCGGCCGGCGCGATGACGGACGGCCGGAATACACTTGTTTTCTCGTGGAACACGGCACCCGGGGTTTTGTTGCCAAACCCATGCACAAAAAAATGATGTGGCGGGCCTCCAATACGGCGGAGCTGTATTTTGACGACGTGCGCGTACCGGCGCAAAACATCCTCGGCCGCCAGGGCGAGGGGTTTCACCAGATGTTAAACACCCTTGACGGCGGACGGCTCTCCATTGCCGCCATGGGCCTTGGCGGAGCCCAGGGGGCATATGAGACGGCCCTGAAGTATGCAAAACAGCGGGTCCAGTTCGGAAAACCCATTTCCCGATTCCAGGCCATCGGTTTTAAACTGGCGGATTCGGCCATGGAAATCGAATGCGCCAGAAACCTTTTGTACAAGGCCTGCTGGCTGCGGGACAAGAAACGGCCGTTTCAGAAGGAGGCGGCCATGGCCAAGCTCTATTGCTCCGAACTCATGGGCCGGGTGGCTGATCATGCCGTGCAGATCCACGGCGGATACGGGCTGATGAAGGAATACAACGTGGAACGCTTCTACAGGGATCAGAAGCTGCTGGATATCGGCGAGGGCACTTCCGAAGTCCAGCGCCTGGTGATTTCCAGAAACATCGGTTGCTGAAGACCCCTTTGCCGGGGCCTGTGTGCGGATATCAATACAGGAGGATCCAGTCATGGAAAATGAAAACGTCCTTGTAAAAGAAGACCGGGGCCAGGTTCGGATTCTGACCCTGAATCGTCCCGACATGATGAATGCGGTGAATTTTGCCATGCTCCGGACCCTGAAGGCTGAAATCGAGGCCCTGCGTTTTGATTCCGATATCCGGGTGGTGATCATCACCGGGGGCGGGGAAAAAGCTTTCTGTGCGGGTGCGGATTTAAAGGAGCGCGCCACTTTCACCGATATACAGGTCAAGGAATTTATCTACACCATCCGCAATCTGTTAAGCGATATTGAATCGCTGAACAAGCCGGTGATTTCAGCGGTAAACGGCATTGCCCTGGGTGGGGGAACCGAGATCGCCCTGGCCAGCGATTTGCGCATTGCCTCCATGAACGCCTCCATGGGGCTGACCGAAACCCGGCTGGCCATCATTCCCGGCGGCGGCGGCACCCAGCGGCTGCCACGGCTTGTGGGACGAGGCAAGGCAAAGGAATTGATTTTCACCGGCCGGCGGGTGGATGCCCAGGAGGCCCTGGACATCAGCCTGGTCAACAGCATCTGTGAGCCGGAACTGCTCATTGATGAGGCCCTGAAAATGGCAGAAATGATTTGCGAAACCGGCCCCATTGCCATTGAACAGGCCAAGTTTGCCATTGATGCAGGAATGGAAACGGATTTAAAAACCGGTCTTGCCATTGAGTCCAATGCCTACTGGATTACCATTCCCACCCAGGACCGCTTAGAGGGCCTGGCTGCATTCCGGGAAAAGCGCAAACCCGTGTACAAAGGCAAATAGGAGACCCATCCCATGACAGAAGCCATGACTGAAAACCGGCAGCATTGGTTAAACGAGGAAGCAAAGCTCGATGAACGCGTCAATGAGGCTTTGTGGCCCGGCGGGCAGGAGGCCGTGGACCGCCTGGCCAAACAGGGCAAAAAACCCGTGCGCGAGCTTATTGATCAGTTGATCGACCCGGGCACCCAATTTTTTGAACTTTCCCGGATTGCCGGATTCGGGATGAATTACCCGGGGGTCGAGGACGTGCCCTGCGCCGGGGTTGTCACGGGCCTTGGAAAAATCTACGGCAACTGGACCATGATTTTTGCCAATGACAGCCGGGTCAAGGCCGGGACCTATTTTCCCATTACCCTGAAAAAGCACATGCGTGCCCAGGCCATTGCGGAAAAAAACGGGCTCAACTGCGTCTATATCGCTGATTCCGGCGGGGCGTTTCTGCCCATGCAAGCCGATGTATTCCCGGACGACCAGCATTTCGGCTCCATGTTTTACAACATGGCCCGGATGTCGGCCATGGGATTAAAGCAGGTGACCCTGAGCACCGGCGGCAATACCGCAGGCGGGGCCTATATCGTGTTTATGGCCTGCGAGGCCGTAATGATCGACAAAATGTCCTATTCCTTTCTGGGCGGCCCCCCCCTGGTAAAAATGGCCACCGGAGAGGAGATTTCCGCGGAAGATCTGGGCGGTGCGCGGGTGCACACCCATGTATCAGGAGGGGCCGATCATTTTTGCAAAAACCAGGACGAAGCCATCGAGAAAGTGCGGGAGGTTTTGTCCCTGGAGCCTTTGCAGACCTGCCATCTACAGCGTTTTGAGGAAAGCCCGCCTTTATATCCCATGGAACGGATCTATGATATTCTGCCGGCCCTGGGCAGCCAGGCCATTGATACCCGGTCCGTGATCGAAACCATGGCCGACGACAGCCATTTTATTGAATACAAGGCCCATTACGCCCCGGGCCGCGGCGATAATATTCTTGCCGGCAAGGTCCGGATCAAGGGCTATCCCATGGGCGTGATCGCCTCCAACCGCATCGGGATCATATTCGAGGAAGCCGCCCGCAAGGCCGCGGAATGGATCGTGCGCTGCTCCCATGAAAAGATCCCCATCTTGTTTGTCCAGGGCTCGCCCGGCTACATGGTGGGCTCTGATGCCGAGCACAACGGCATCGGAAAATACGGGGCCGACATGGTAAGGGCCGTGTCCTGCGCCCAGGTGCCCAGGATTCAGCTGGTTATCGGCCAGGACAACGGGGCGGCCAACTACGGCATGTGTGGAAGGGCGTACCGGCCCACGTTTTTGTTTAACACCATGCGGGGCCGGACTTCGGTGATGAGCGGCAGAAGTGCCGGCGGGGTGCTGCTTTCCATTGAGGACAGAAAGCGACAGGCCCAGGGCCGCCCAATGACCGACGAAGAGCGCGATGCATTTTACAAAAAAATGGTGGAAAAATACGACGGCGAGGCCCATCCGTTTTTCTGCGGAGCCCGGCTCTTAAATGACCGGACCCTGAAATTTACCGAAATCCGGGACTGGCTGGCCATGGCCGCAGAAGTCAGCACCCTCCGGCCCATTGGCGAGCCCGGCTTCGGCAATTTCCGCTTTTAAACATTGATGGCGCCGTAAAAAGCTTTTTACCGCGTCCGCTGTTGTTGCAGGAAGGAAGCCCTGCGGCCGGGGTCAGTTTTTTCGCTCCTGACCGTTTACGGAGGTTTCCGTAAACGCTCAATGTCGCTTCAAAAACCGACCCCGCCCTTAGACTTCCTTAGAAGGCCTAAAACTGGCATGAGCGCCATTCAATAAAAAAATAACTTCCTGATTTTACTTAACACTTAATCACTTAAAATTTAACACTACCTGTAAAAAAGACTTTTTACAGGCGTATCAACCCTGAACATTAAACCTTGAACCTTGAACATTGAACTTTGAACCAACAGGGGGGATTTATGACCGAATATGATCTCTGGGAAATTTTTCCGCGCATGCCCGGAAAAGTCACCATCGGCGACATTACTGTCCGCGACGGGTTCCAGCATCTGGAAAAGTTTATCTCCACCCGGGCCAAGATCTTTTACGCAGAAGAAATGATTTTTGCCGGCTGCCGCAACATCGAGGTCACCAACCTGGGAAACCCCTACCTGCTGCCCCAGTTCTCGGATGCAGAGGAAGTGCTGGGCTATCTTCGGGGAGAGCGGTTTAAAAAGCGCTGCGCCAAAAAGGGAATCAACCCGGATGATGTCTGCATCACGGCCGTGACCATCCGGGAGCCGTCTGTGGACCGGGCCATTGATCTAAAGCAGAAGGGTATCGGCCCGGACCGGGTGCTGATGATGGTTTCCACAGAAGAGGAGCATCATTTTGCCAATTCCGGGGTCACCCTTCCCATGTACTGGAAGGAGGCCGAGCGGTGCATCAAAAAATGCACGGATGCGGGAATCAAGATGTGCGGCACCGTGAGCACCATTTGGGGCAGCCCCATTGCCGGGGCCACGGAATTAAAGGATGCAGTGGAGTTTACCAAGCGGTGGCTGGAAATCGGGGCCGCGGATATCGAGCATGCAGATCATGACGGAAGCGCTTCAGCCCCTGATGTATACCGCTATTTTTCCATGATCCTCGATGAAATACCCAACACGGATCTCCACTTGGCCCATTTCCATGAAACCAAGCGTGTTGCCGCAGCCTCCATTCTGGCGGCACTGCAGGCGGGCATCACCCAGTTTGAGGCCACCCTCGGCGGAATGGGCGGCCAGCCGGCCAATTTTCTGGATGACTGCCCGGTGCCGGGAACCGGGGAATATTATTACGAGGACCCGCGCTATGTGGGATTAAACTGCCTGGAGGACTTGCTGGTGCAGATCGATGAGATGGGCATTGCCCACGGATACGACGTGGACCGGGTGCTCTGGCTGGGCCGTCAGATGGAGCGCACCGCCGGTCACAGGCTGCGCAGCGAGGCGGTGATCAACGGCCGGACATTAAAGGAGGGGCACATGAAATTTGCCCGGCCGGGCTTAAACCAGCTCAAGCAAAAGCAGGGGGAAAGCCCGGGCCAGCTGGTGCCGGCAGATTGGGGAGACCAGGCCCTGCTGCCAAAACAACACAGGCCCGGGTAAAGTCGGCTTTATCCTGAAAACGGTAGAGGCCGGAAACCAAAAAGCACTGCGATCAAAAAAAAGGGGGGCCGAAGATGTCCAAACTGCTTTGGCAGCCATCTGAACAACGAATCCGGCAGACGCGCATGTACCGGTTCATGGCTTATGTCAATGAGCGGTACGACAAGGATTTTTCTTGTTATGACCATTTGTACCAGTGGTCTGTCACAGAGATTGCCGATTTCTGGGCAGCGGTCTGGGATTTCATGGAAATCCGGGCATCTGTGCCCTATGATCAGGTTATCGACGATGTGACCAAAATGCCCGGGGCCAAATGGTTTGGCGGGGCACGGCTCAATTTTGCGCAAAATCTGCTGCGATATCGCGATGACAAAACCGCCCTGGTTTTCCAGGGTGAAGACCGGGCCCCGGTGTACTGGAGCTATGCCCGGGTCTATGAAGAAGCCGCGCGCCTGGCCGCATCCATGAAGGAACTGGGCGTGGGTCCGGGCCACCGGGTGGCCGGGTATATGCCCAACATGGCCGAAACCGTCATTGCCATGCTGGCGGCCGTGAGCCTGGGGGCAACCTGGTCTTCGTGCTCTCCGGATTTCGGCATCAAGGGCGTGCTCGACCGGTTCGGCCAGATTGAGCCCACTGTGCTGTTTGCAGCTGACGGCTATTTTTTCAAGGGCAAGCGCATTGACACCATCTCCCGCCTGGAAGAAATCGCCGGGCAAATCCCGTCGGTCAAACGATTTGTGGTTGTGCCCTATACCATGGAAAATCCCGACATTTCGGGTGTTGAAAACGCCGTGATGTATCCGGATTTCCGGGCCGGCGGACCGGCACCGGAAATGGAATTTGCTCAATTGCCGGCCGATCACCCCCTTTATATCATGTATTCTTCCGGCACCACCGGTCTTCCCAAGTGCATGGTCCAGGGGGCCGCGGGAATCCTGGTCAACCAGTTGAAGGAAATGGTGCTGCACACGGATGTGGGGCGCCAAGACACGGTTTTTTATTTCACCACCTGCGGGTGGATGATGTGGAACTGGCTTGTCAGCGCCCTGGCCACGGGTGCCACCATTGTGCTCTATGACGGCAATCCGTTTTACCCGGGTCCGGAAGCCTTATGGAAAATGGCAGAAGATCAGAAAATCAGCGTTTTCGGCACCAGCGCCGGATATCTGGGAGCACTGGAAAATTCCGGATTGCGGCCGGGTGACCGGTTTGATCTGAGCGGTCTGCGGGCAGTTTTGTCCACCGGCTCTCCCTTGTCCGAGGAGGGCTTTGAGTTTGTTTATGATGCAATCAAAAGCGATCTGCAGCTGGCCTCCATTTCCGGGGGAACGGACTTAAACGGCTGCTTTGCCCTGGGCAATCCCATGGGCCCGGTTTACGCAGGTGAATTGCAGTGCCGGGGTCTTGGCATGAAAGTGGAAGCCTATGATGACCAGGGGCGGCCGGTTACGGGGCGGCAGGCGGAACTGGTATGCAGCGCGCCTTTTCCGTCCATGCCTCTGTATTTCTGGAATGATCCGGACAACAAGAAATATTTGTCCGCCTATTTTGATGTCTATCCCGGGGTGTGGCGGCACGGGGACTATATCGAGATCAACGAGCGCGGCGGGGTCAGGATTTACGGCCGGTCGGATGCCACATTAAATCCCGGCGGCGTGCGCATTGGCACGGCTGAGATTTACCGCAGGGTCAATGATTTCGCCGAGGTCGAAGACAGTCTGGTGGTGGGCCAGAACTGGAAGGGGGACGTGCGCGTGGTGCTGTTTGTCAAACCGGTCCAGGGCTGTGCAGTGGATGCGGATCTGAAAGACCGGATCAAAAAAAATCTGCGTCAAAATGCTTCACCCCGCCACGTGCCGGCCAAAATTCTGGAAGTACCCGATATTCCCTATACACTCAACATGAAAAAAGTGGAGCTGGCGGTTAAAAACATCATTGAAAACAAATCCGTGAGCAACCGGGACGCACTTTTAAACCCGGATGTACTCGATTTTTATGCCAACATCAAGCAAGTGCATGAGGAGTAGAAAACCACCATGACACAAAAAAATCAAACAGCGGCGTTTTCCTCTATTGAAGAAATGTCTGAATCCGACCTGGGCCGGTATATGGTCACCATGATGCACCGGATGGTCATGCACCACGTGCTCTGGTTCTCCGAGGTCAAACACCAGATGGGTTTTGAACAGGCCATGGAAATGCTGGATCAGGCCTTTGAAACAAGTTTTCAGATTCAGCTCAAACGTCTTTCCAAGATTCTGAATTTTGATATCAGAGACGGCCTGCCTGCGCCCCTGCTCGATCTTTCAGCGGAGAAAAAGGGCGAACTCATTGGCGCGCTGTGCGCCAACTGGCTGGTCAATGACGGGGTCTGGTTTCAGACCGTGGAGCAGACGCACGGCATGAACGAGGCCAAGCGGTGCAATGATTCCTGCTGGAGCCAGTTTTCTCCGGTGGAAGCCGGTCTGATCCGCAGGTTTCTGGGGCTTTCAAAAAAACCCGGCCTGGAGGGACTCAAAAAGGCCCTTGGATTTCGCATGTATGCCAATATCAACACCCAGTCCATTATTGACGAAGGACCCAACAGTTTTGTGTTCCAGATGAATGAATGCCGGGTCCAGGTGGCCAGAAAACGCAAGAACCTGGCCGATTATCCCTGCAAATCCGCCGGGTTGGTGGAATACAGCTATTTTGCTGCAGCCGTTGATCCGCGCATCCGCACCGAGTGCATCGGATGCCCGCCTGACGAGCACCCCGAAGAATGGTATTGCGCCTGGCGCTTTTCCATGGGAGAAGAATAATGATCGATGCCCCTGCGGGCAAACAAGACATTTGAACGCAAGTGGAAAATGCTGCCCATGGAAAAGAAAAAAGAAATGGTGTTTATCACCGTTATTGGCGAGGACAAAAAAGGAATCGTGGCCACGGTGGCCACCTATCTTTATCATCAAAACATCAATATCATCGATATCAACCAGCGGATCATGCCCGACGGCTGCTTTGTCATGTCCATGTTTGTTGATGTCTGCGATGCAGCTGTCAACATGGAGGAACTGAGCCTGGGCCTTGAAAAAATCGGCCGGGAGCTGGCCATGTCCGTACAGGTTCAGCATGAAAACATTTTCCGGATGATGCACAGGATCTGAAAAAAATGCCATTTGAAGTCGAAGAGATTTACGAAACCGCCAGCATGATCCTGCGTCAGCATTTAGACATCCGGACCACCACCCTGGGCCTGAATCTCAAGGACTGCATTGATTCCGACTTCGGGGTTTTCCGCAAAAACGTCTATGACAAGGTCTGCTCCCATGCCGAACGGCTGATTGCTGAATCTGCAAGGCTTGAGAGAAAGTACGGCATTCCGGTTGTCAATAAGCGCATTGCCGTCACCCCGGTGAGCCTGATCATGGAAACCCACTGCGAGCCGGAAAAGTTTCTGGAAATGGCTCAGACCCTGGATGCGGCCGCCCGGGACGCCGGGGTGGATTTTATCGGCGGATTCGGCGCCCTGGTGCAGAAGGGACTGACCCGTGCTGACAGCATGCTCATTGACGTGCTGCCGGATGTCTTGTCTCAGACCGAAAGGGTCTGCTCCTTTTTAAACGTTGGCTCTTTTGTCTCCGGCATGAACCTGGATGCGGTTAACCGGATCGGCCCGATGCTCAGGCAGACCGCATCCAAAAGCGAAAACGCTGTTGGATGTGCCAAGTTCGTGGTATTTGTCAATGCCCCGGAGGACAACCCGTTTATGGCCGGGGCCTTTCACGGGGTGGGCGAGGCGGATGCGGCATTAAATATCGGCATCAGCGGCCCCGGGGTGGTTCGCAGCGTAGTTGAGCAAAACCGGGACTGTGACCTGACCCGGCTCTCAGAGGTGATCAAGCGCACGGTGTTTAAAATCACCCGGGCAGGGGAGTTAATCGGCCGGGAACTGGCCCGGTCACTGGATATCGGATTCGGGATCGTGGATATTTCCCTGGCTTCCACCACGGCCCGGGGCGATTCCGTGGCCGGGGTGATCGAGGCATTCGGCATTGAAAAAATCGGGGCCCACGGCTCTACCCTGGCCCTGGCGCTTTTGATGAATGCGGTGAAAAAGGGCGGGGCAATGGCCAGCGGGAATGTGGGGGGGTTAAGCGGCACATTTATTCCCATCAGTGAGGACTCGGGCATGATTGATGCGGTCTGTGCCGGCGCCCTTGGTTTGGATAAGCTCGAAGCCCTGACCGCGGTCTGCTCCGTGGGCCTGGATATGTTTGCCGTACCCGGAGATACGCCCGAAGAAACCCTTTGCGCCATTATTGCCGATGAACTGGCCATCGGGGTGATCAACAACAAGACAACAGCCGTGCGGGTCATTCCGGTGCCGGGCAAAAAGGCCGGGG
Organism: Desulfobacteraceae bacterium; assembly: GCA_021737045.1. Lineage (GTDB taxonomy): Bacteria > Desulfobacterota > Desulfobacteria > Desulfobacterales > Desulfosalsimonadaceae > Desulfosalsimonas. Next base: position 50,074 of record JAIPES010000010.1, read on the forward strand.
ATCTGGTCCAATTCGGCGGCCTTCTGGGCACCGCACCGGTGATGCATGTCAACGGGTTTTCCTCAAGGGATTTTTTAAAGCGGGGCGGTCGGCTGCCCGCGTCTGTAACCAGCATGCGCAATTAAGCCTGGCATGGCAATGGAGAAAAGCAGTTGAGCAACCATCTGGCATCTTATCTGGATTTTGCCGTGGAAACCGCCTATCTGGCCGGCCGGCTGACCCTTGGATATTTTCAGGCGGGCATCCGACCCGACTTCAAGGCGGATCAGACGCCTGTGACCGTGGCCGATCAAAAGGCAGAGGAACTCATCCGTGGCCGCATTGAAAAAAAATTTCCGGACCATGCCATTGTGGGCGAGGAATTCGGGGAATCAGCCCATAAGGGGGCAAGCCATCGCTGGTATATTGATCCCATTGACGGTACAAAGGCCTTTACCCGGGGCGTTCCCCTTTACGGAGTTCTGCTGGGCCTGGAAATAGAGGGTCGGGTGGAAGCCGGCGTGGCCTATTTCCCGGCGCTGGACGAGATGGTGGCCGCTGCCACCGGCCTTGGCTGCCGTTTCAACGGCCGGCCGGCCAGGGTGTCTTCAGTTGAGAAAATGACCGATGCGGTGGCCGCATTCACGGATCCGGGCAGCTTTGCCCAATACGGGCGCGCCGAAGCCTGGCAGAGAATTCAGCAGGCGGCATACGTGTGTGCGGGCTGGGGCGATGCCTATGGACACTGCCTGGTGGCCACGGGCCGGGCCGAAGTCATGCTCGATGCTGTGGTCAATGTCTGGGACTGTGCCCCGTTTCCGCCGATTTTAAAGGAAGCCGGCGGTTATTTCGGCGATTGGTCCGGCAATGAAACCATTTGCGCAAACGAGGCCATATCCGCAAATGCCGCTGTTTTGCCCCGGGTCCTGGAGCTTATTCGCGGGTAGAGGCTTCAAATGTGGCCGCCAGCACGTCGGTGAGCCGCAGGGTGTGTTGCCGGATTTCCTCCGGGGTTCTTCCGGGATACCGGCCGTAGCTGATCATCAGGCCGTTTAGCGCAGAAAACAGCGCATGGGCGGCAATTCTTGTATCCTTTTGAATGCCGGCCAAAATCACCGCCTGTTCGATGCGGTCCACCATGGAGCGCATGCTGTTGTTGAGATTATGGACTCCGTCCTCGGAGAGCTCACCGCCGAGGATAAAGTTGCTCATCATCTGGAAAAAGGTCATGTTTTCGTTGAGGTAATTGACGTAAGTCCTGCAGAATCTTCGAAAAACATCTCCGTCCTTGTTTTCCAGGGCAGAATCCATCAGGTCGGTGATTTCCTTGGCGCTTTCCAGAAACACGTCCAGAAAGACTTCGCCAAGGCTGGTATAATGATTGTAAATGGTACCCACACTCACACCGGCGGTTTTTGCGATTTCCCGGACCGTGACATCCCGGAAAACCTTTCTGGAAAAAAGATCCCGGGCCGTATCGGCAATCAGCCGGCGGCGGGCTTCTCTTTCCTCTGTCTTGAGTTGTTCAAGGGTTCTTAACGCCACGATTCATGCTCCTTTCAAAAAAAACCGGCGGGTTTTTGCCCGGTATTGTAGTTTGATTACCCGTTCATATTTCAAAACTCCATTCTACATGCAATTGTTATGATTTTCCAGCACAATTTTCAAAAATTCTTTTCCTGCAAAAAGGATGGCACCGTAAAAGTCTGATTTCAGATGGTGCCGTAAAAAAGGATTGTTTAAGAAAGCCTGCCGGGCAGATGCAGAGTGTTCTGGATACAGGACGGCAGCTGTTCTGCCTGATGGGTTACATAGACAATGGTGAGTTCGCTGATGGCGGCAATGGCGTCTGTGAGCTGCTGAAACGCCATTTGCTGACTGCGCGCCAGGCCCTGGCAGGGTTCGTCGAGGAGCAAAAGATAGGGGTTTTTCACCAGAGCCCGGGCCAGCAGGCACAGCCGCTGTTTTCCGGCTGACAATTGCGAAAAATAACTGGCGCCAAACTCAGACAAGCCCAGGATGTCCATCCACTGCTCTGCTTTTTGACGGTTTTGGGGGCTGTTTTGCCGCAGCATGCCCAGGGTGTCGTAAAAACCCGACTCCACCACGTCAACACAGGTGTATCGGAGCGGAAAGTGCTGGAACAGCTCAGGGGACATGAAACCGGTGTTTTTCTTGATCTCCCAGATACTTTCCCCGGAGCCGCGTTTGCGGTCAAACAGGACAATGTCATTGGCGTAGGCCTGTGGGTGATCCCCGTTGATAAGGCTGAGCAATGTGGATTTGCCGGATCCGTTTGGACCGGACAAGGCCCAGTGGTCGCCCTGACGGATCTGCCAGTTGATGTTTTCAAAGATCACAGTGCTGCCATAGGCCACCCGGACATTTTTCATGCCCACCATCACGTTAAAACGCTGTCTGGCGCTGTTGTTCATCAGTGTCCTGAGCCGACGGGTGTCTGCCTGGCCCGGAAACCGGTTTTGCCCGAAGGATGGACAGAATGCCTTTTTTTCATACACCTGCAGGTTTTTTTCAGGTGTCGGTACGGCCACATGCGTAATTACATCCGGGATCTGGTCCGGGTTGGTGGCCATGACCAGGCAGATGCCGGAATCTGCAATTTGGAAAAAAAGAGCCTCAAAGGTTTGACGCGTTTTTTCATCCAGACCGGCCAGGGGGCAATCCAGCAGCAGCAAAACAGGATGCTGCAAAAGGGCTGCGGCAATGCGCAGTCGCTTGCTTTCCCCGCTGGAAAGTTTGATCACGTGGCGCCGGGCGATGGCCTGAAGGTGGAAGCAGTCATATATGCGTTCCAATGTCCAGGGGGTGTCCGGGCTTGCTTTTTGCGCTTTTTTGGCCAGGTATTGCGCCACAGTTGGCGCGTGGTCGGCATAGCCGGCATTAAAGCGCTGCTGGTAATAAAAACGGCCTGCGCCGGCGGGGGGCTGAAAATCATGGCGGATGTCCACGTATACGGATCGGCGCCGGTTGGCCGCAGCCGGAGTTGCGGGAGGGGATTTTTGGATGCGGTCATATTCGCTGTGCCGGATTTTTCCTCTCAGCACAGGCAATTGTCCGTCAAGCGCCCGGAGCAGGGCGCTTTTGCCCGATCCGCTTTCTCCCACCACAGCCAGGTGCTGGTTTTTTCGGATTTCAAGGTTCAGGTTTGAAAAAATCCGTTGCTGATGATACGTGATATCCGTATTTTGAATGCTCACAAGCCGGGTGTTGTCCATGGGGCATACAAGCCTGATCCGGAGCCTGCTGACGGCGGCGGGCCCGTGGTTTTGATTTTGTATTGATTGATGGCGCCGTAAAAAGTCCAATATCTGCGTTACGCGCAATTTCTCAGAATTTCACGTACGGCTAAGTACGCTGCATTCTTCGAAATTGCGCAAGCCTTGATCTTGAACTTCCAAGGAAGTCCAAGGGCGGGGTCGGTTTTTGAAGCGACATTGAGCGTTTACGGAAACCTCCGTAAACGGTCAGGAGCGAAAAAACTGACCCCGGCCGCAGGGCTTCCTTCCTGCAAAAACAGCGGCCGCGGTAA
>JAIPES010000062.1 GCA_021737045.1 Desulfobacteraceae bacterium
AAGCGGTCAAAAATCACCTTCATTTTTCCATGATGGCAATGACCGTTACCTGGATCTATGCCAGCAGATATGAAAAAGTTCCGCAGCGGCATCATGCCGTTGGCGGCCGCCGCCATTTTGCCTTCTCTGATGTCAGAAGACTGGTGGCCAAAGCCGCATTGGACAATAATTTTGCAATACTTTTCCCGGAGCCGCGAAAAAGACTAGTAAATTCATTTTTGACTAGCCTATTGCGCCTGGCGGCGTGATGAAATCCGGGAAACTTTAGATACTCAAGTTCCCGGTATTTTATCCAACAGCAAAAGAAGAATGGATTTGCGGACCGCCGTGAACTGAAAAATCAAGAGAGTCTCTTAATGCCGGCGGTTGCGCCTTATGGGGAATCGCGAAAGAGTTGAGTCATTCAGAAGCTGTATAGTTTAAAAGAAGGTCGGGTGGTTTCCATCCGGTTTTTTTATTGTTTGAATCTGCTTACATAGTGCTTATAAAAACCCCAAAAATAAAAAGAGACTGCCGAAGCAGTCTCTTTAAATATTTGATTTAATTGGTAGCGGGGAGAGGATTCGAACCTCTGACCTTCGGGTTATGAGCCCGACGAGCTACCAGACTGCTCCACCCCGCAATGTTGAATTATAATTTATAGCGATTTGCAACACTCTTGTCAAGCATCTTTTTTACCAGCCAGGGCACAAATCTTTTTTTGGATCTGATCGGCCCTTTTGGCGCGGGTCTTGTCATCTGCCAGACGTACCTGGATTTTCTTGGAACGGCTGCTGGCCCCGGAAATGATTTCCAGATCCGATTTGGCAACATTTAGCTTCTTTGCCAGAAATTTGATGCACGCGCGGTTGGCCTCCCCGTCCACGGGCGGGGCGGTCAGGCGGATTTTTACCGCATCCTCACGCACCCCGGCGATCCGGTTGGCTGCGGACCGGGGCTGAATGTGCACCTTGAATACAAGGCCCTGGCCGGTTGTCTGAAAGTGCAGCATCGGCCCGAATTCCGGTTTTCTAATAATGGCAGGAAGATACCGCTTCCTGGATCAGGGCTGCGAGTTCATTGTATTCGTATGCCACGGCAATTTGCGGGAACTCCCGGACCACGTTTTCCGGAGGGCGGAACAAAAAGGCATTGTCTGCGGTTTGCAGCATGCTGATATCATTGTAGGAATCACCAAATGCAATGACCCGGTAATTCAGATCCTGCAGGGCCCGGGTGGTCTTTTTCTTGCCGTTTTCCTGCCGCAGTTCATAGCCGGTAATCCGGCCGGTGTCAGCGACCTGCAGGCAGTTGCAAAACAGGGTGGGGCGCCGGAGCTTTTCCATCAAAGGGCCGGCAAACTCCAGAAACGTATCGGATACAATTATAATCTGGTGTTCGGCCCGGATTGCGTCCAGAAACTCCAGGGCCCCGGGCAGCGGTTCGATTTCCGCGATCACCGCCTGGATGTCGTTTAATGTCAGGCCGTGGGCATCGAGTATGGAAAGACGCTTGTCCATTAACACGTTATAGTCGGAAATATCCCGGGTGGTGAGCCGAAGTTCGTCAATGCCGGTTTTTTCCGCCACATTGATCCAGATCTCCGGCACAAAAACCCCTTCCAGGTCAGAACAGAGCATGTGCTGCATGAATCTATTATCCTTCACGATTGCTGTTGGGCTTTTTCTTCCTCGGGCGCCTCTATGCGAATGAGAACCGGCGGATGGGGAATGACTTCCAGCTTGGTAATTTGATCCAGGGCTTTTTTGACCTGGGCTTCGCGTGCCAGATGCGTCAGGATATATAAGGGCACAGCACCGTTTAGTTTGCGTTCGGTCTGGCGAACCGACTTGATGGAAATGTCATGCTCGCCGAGTATGCCCGCGATTTTGGCCAGCACCCCCGGCTGGTCCATGGCTGAAAACCGGAAATAATAATGGGTGAAAATTTCATCCATGGGCTTGACGGCTATTTTTCGGATCTGCTCCATCCGGAAGGAAAGCGCGGGCACCCGCATGGCACCGCCGGCCACAATGCTGCGGGAAATGTCGACAACATCGCTGATCACGGCGCTGGCAGTGGGCATCATCCCGGCGCCGTGGCCGTATAAAATCATGTCGCCCACCGCATCGCCGGAAACGGTTACCGCGTTCATGGTGCCGCTGACATTGGAGAGCATGTCATCAAGGGGAATCATGGTGGGATGCACACGGGCCTCCACGCTTTGGCCGTCAAATTTGGTGATGGCCAGCAATTTGATGGCGTATCCGCACTGGGCCGCAAATTCGATGTCCATGGGGGTGATTTCCGAGATTCCCTCAATGTGGATATCATCGTAGTTAATCTCCATGCCGAAGGCAATGGCCGATAAAATGGCCAGTTTGTGCGCGGTGTCAAAACCGTCCACATCCAGGGACGAATTGGCCTCGGCATAGCCTTCAGCCTTGGCAAGATCCAGGGCCTGCTCAAAGGACATGCCTTCCCGGGTGATCTTTGTGAGAATGTAATTGCAGGTACCGTTTAAAATCCCGGTGACCGCCTGGATGCGGTTTCCCACCAATGATTCCCGGATGGTTTTAATAATGGGCATGCACCCGCCCACACTGGCCTCGTAAGCCAGGGCCACGCCTTTTTCCGCAGCCAGCCGGAAAAGCTGGTTTCCATGGGAGGCCAGCAGGGCCTTGTTGGCGGTCACCACATGCTTGCCGTTTTGAATGCTCCGGGAAATGAGCTGCCGGGCAATGTCCATGCCGCCGATCATTTCCAGAACAATGTCGATTTCCGGGTCATCCACAACTTCATAGGGATCTGTTGTTAAAACACCCGGGCCAAAGTTTATGCCGCGGTCCCTTTCAATGTCGAGATCCGCGCCTTTTTTGAAAACCAGTTCAGCGCCCAGACGGGCGCTGAGCACGTCGCTGTTTTCGGCAAGCAGCCGGGCGATGCCGGTGCCCACGGTTCCGAGTCCGAGAATTCCGATATGAATCTGCTTCATGTTTTTCACCAACCTGCTTCTAAAGGGCCTTTTTAATGCCCCGGACTGCCTGTTTGATGCGCATGTTGTTTTCAATCAAGGCAAAGCGGACGTATTCATCACCGTATTCGCCGAATCCCACCCCTGGCGAGACCGCCACCCGGGCCTCCCGGATCAGTTTTTTGGAAAATTCCAGGGACCCCATTTTCCGAAAGGGTTCGGGAATCCGGCCCCAGACAAACATGGTGGCCTTTGGCGGCGGGATTTCCCAGCCGGCCCGGGCAAGGCCCTGGATCAGGGCGTCCCTGCGGGACTTGTAGATATCACAGGTTTCGGTCACGCACTCCTGGGGTCCGTTTAGAGCGATGATGCTGGCGATCTGGATGGGCTGGAAAATCCCGTAATCCAGATAGCTTTTGATACGCTTTAATGCAGCAACGGTTTCCTGGTTGCCCACACAAAAGCCCACCCGCCATCCGGGCATGTTGTAGCTCTTGGAAAGGGAGAAAAATTCCACGCCCACGTCCTTGGCGCCCTTGGCCTGCAGAAAACTTGGCGGCTTGTAGCCGTCAAAGACGATATCAGCATAGGCCATGTCATGGATGACCAGTATGTCGTGCTCCTTTGCAAAATCCACGATCTTTTGAAAAAAATCGAGATCCACGGTTTCAGTGGTGGGATTGTGCGGAAAGCACAGCACCATGACCTTGGGCTTGGGCCAGGTATGCTTGGTGGCGGTCACCAGGTTTTCGAAAAAATCCGTGTCCGGTCCCAGGGGTACATACCGCACATCCGCCCCGGAGATAATGGCTGAATAGGGATGGATGGGATATGTGGGGTTGGGGGAAAACACCACGTCACCGGGCCCGACTGTGACCAGCATCAAGTGAGAGATTCCCTCTTTTGCTCCGATGGTGGCAATGGCTTCTGTTTCGTAGTCGATATCAACGTCATACCGGCGTTTATACCAGTCTGCGATGGCCATTCGCAGCTTTTTAATGCCCATTGATGCGGAATAACGATGGTTGTGCGGTTTCTGGGCGGCTTCCACGAGTTTGTCCACAATATGGTCGGGCGTTCCGAGATCCGGATTGCCCATGCCCAAATCCACGATATCTTCACCCGCATGCCGCAGTTCCATTTTCAGTTCGTTGACAGCTGCAAAAACATACGGCGGCAGACGGTTTAATCTGGCAAATGGTTTCATGTTCACCTCGTTTGTAATACCCGTTGTGTAAAGGACGATGTTGTGTTTGAATACACCACATTGGCGGGGTTGTCAAAAATTTTGTTTTGACTTTTATTTGCATTTCAGATATCAAGTCATATTTTTTAAGTTGTCGGCCGCACTTTTCTGAAATGTTTTCAGCAACCCCGTAAACCTCAATAAAGGTCAAATTTTGAAGGCCAATTTTGATAAGCCTGTAAAAAGTCTTTTTTACAGGCAGAGTTAAGTTTTAAGTGATTAAGTGTTAAGTAAAATCAATATGTTGTCTCTTTAGTGGTTGACGGTGATATCCGTTTTGGGACTTTTTACAGTGCCATCAATATTTTGCAGTTTTGGAAAATTTTCTGCGGATTTTTGCGGAAAGTTTTGTTTCAGGCTGCCGGGGGCAGCGGAATGTCTTTTTTTAAGAACCTACCGAAATCCAAGAAGGATACAGGGATAATACAAGATGTCAAGTTCTAAGGGATCTTCCACCTATGCCGCCGCAGGGGTGAATATCGAAAAGGCAAACGAGTTTGTGGATGCAGTCAAGAAAATCGCCTCACAAACCCCGCGAACCGGTGTGATGGGGGAAATCGGCGGTTTTGGCGGGCTTTATTCGCTGAAAACCGGCGATTATCAGAACCCGGTCCTGGTCAGTTCCACCGACGGCGTGGGCACCAAACTCAAGATCGCCTTTATGATGGGCAAGCATGACACTGTTGGCATTGACCTGGTGGCCATGTGCGTCAACGACGTGGTGGTCCAGGGCGCCAAGCCTTTGTTTTTTTTGGATTACCTGGCAATGGGCAGCCTTGATGTCAATGTTGGAAAACAGATCGTCGAAGGTGTTGCCGAGGGTTGCCGCCAGGCGCAGTGCGCACTGATTGCCGGGGAAACCGCCGAAATGCCGGGTATTTATCGCGAAAACGAATATGACCTGGCCGGGTTTGCCGTGGGCGTGGTGGACAATGACCGGATTATTGACGGCTCAGAAATCCGGGGCGGTCATAAGCTGGTGGGCTTTGCTTCATCCGGGCTTCACAGCAACGGCTACTCCCTGGTGCGAAAGATCTGTTTTGATACGCTGAACCTAAAGATTGACGATTACGTGCCGGAGCTGGGAAAAACCCTTGGCGAGGAGTTGCTGACACCCACGCGGATTTATACGGAAACCCTGCTGCGCCTGCTAAAGGATTTGCCCATTCACGGACTGGCGCATATTACCGGCGGCGGTATTGCTGAAAACCTGCTGCGCGTGATTCCTTCGGCATGCAGCCTGGTGCTTCATAAGGATTCCTGGGAAGTGCCGCCTGTTTTTAAGTTTCTTCAGGATGCCGGCCGCGTGGATGACGCCGAGATGCTGCAGACGTTTAACAACGGGTTGGGCATGGTGGCGGTTGTCCCTGCCAAAGCGGCCCAGGAAGTGGTGGACCGGCTTGCAGCCATGAATGAAAAGGCCTGGGTTATCGGCGAAGTTGTCCAGCGCCGCAAATCCGACAAGGACCGGTTCCGGTGGGCTTCGGCCTAGTCAGCGTCCGAAAACCCGGAAGCGCATACGCATACAGCAAGGCCGGGAATGCCGGAATCAACCGGCAGCCGGCCTTTTTGTTATTCTCTGCCACAATTTATACGGCGCCATCAAAAAATCCTAAAACGGATATAACCGCCAACCAATAGAGAAATAATTTGTTGATTTCGCTTAACACTTAATCACTTAAAACTTAACACTGCCTGTAAAAAAAGCTTTTTACAGGCGCATCAATATTGCAGACCTGTTTTCCTCATGAAAATACTCGGAATAGAAACCTCCTGTGATGAAACCGCAGCCGCGGTGGTAAAAGACGGCATTGAAATATGTTCCTCAGTGGTGGCCTCTCAGGTAAAGCTCCATCATCAGTTCGGCGGGGTGGTGCCGGAGCTGGCCTCGCGCAAGCACATCGAAGCCATTGCCCCGGTGGTGGAGCAGGCCCTGGATGAAGCCGGGGCCGGCCCTGCAGATATTGACGCAGTGGCCGTCACCCAGGGTCCCGGCCTGGTTGGGGCGCTGCTGGTGGGTTTCTGTTTTGGACGGGCCTGGGCTTATGCCCGCAATATTCCATGGGTGGGCGTCAATCATCTGGAAGGGCATTTAAATTCCTTATTTTTTTGCCGGCCCGCCCCGAAATTTCCGTTTGCGGCCCTGCTGGCCTCAGGCGGCCATACCAGCATCTATCTGGTGCATTCCCATACGCGGTCCGAATGCCTGGGCCAGACCCGGGATGATGCCGCAGGCGAGGCCTTTGACAAGGTGGCCAAGATGCTGGATCTGGGGTATCCCGGCGGTTCGGTGATCTCTGATCTGGCAGCCAAAGGCAATCCGGAAAAATACCGTTTTCCACGGGCCTATCTGGACAGGAATGCCTTTGATTTCAGTTTTTCCGGTATTAAAAGCGCGGTTAAGCGCCACCTTGAAACCCATGGAAACTGGCGGGATCACCTGGCAGACATTGCCGCGGGATTTGAGGCCGCGGTGGTGGACGTAATGGCCGACAAGCTGATCCTGGCGGCCAAAACCCACGGCTGCGGCCATGCTGCCATCGTGGGCGGGGTGGCGGCAAACGCGTGTTTGCGGCAAAAGGCCGCGGATCGGGCCGCACATAACGGGATAAAACTGTTTGTACCGGATCTGGCATTGTGCGGGGACAACGCGGCCATGATTGCGGCTGCGGGCTGTCATCTGCTGGCAGCGCAAAGCTTTTGCGGCGGGCTCGATGATGATGTGTATTCCCGGGTCAGGTTTATCGGTTAAGTTGGTGTTTGCGCACAGCCCGGTTGTGTTCTTTCAATGTGGTGGAAAAATAGTGACTGTTTTCTGAATCCGCCACAAAATAAAGATACGGGGTGTCGGCCGGGTAGAGGGCGGCATGAAGCGATGCTTGGCCGGGGTTTGCAATGGGTCCCGGGGGCAGCCCCTTGCGTTTGTATGTGTTGTAGGCAGTGGGCGTTCTCAGGTGTTTTCGGGTCAGGTTGCCGTCAAAGTCTTCAATGCCGTAGATCACCGTGGGGTCGCTGTCCAGTCGCATCCCCCTTTCCAGCCGGTTGTGAAATACCGAGGAGACGGTTTTGCGTTCTTCAGGTGCACCGGTTTCCTTTTCAATAATGGAGGCCAGGGTGACGATCTCGTGGACCGAAAAGCCCAGTTCGTCGGCCCGCTGCTTCCATTGATCCGAAAACACGCCCTGAAATCGCCGGACCATAGTTTGCACAATGGTTTCTGCGGACACGGGCTTTGCAAAATAATAGGTTTCCGGAAACAGGTAGCCTTCCGTGGTTTTTGCGGAAAGGCCCATCTGTCGTGCCAGTTCAGGGTCTGTGGCTGCCCTGGTGAATTCGGATTTTTCACACAGCCCGGCATCGGCCGCCCTTTGGGCGGTTTCATGGATGGTCAGACCTTCGGGAAGGGTCACCCGGTGCAGATGCACCTTGCCCTCGCTCAGTTGCTTAATGACCTGCTCCGGGCTCATGGAACCCGGGATGCGGTATTCCCCGGCCTTGATTCGGGTGGTGGCTTTTTGGTAAACTGCAAGAATTCGGAATTTTGTGGGGTGCTTGATCAGTCCCTTTTCCCGGAGCATGGCCGTGACATCTTTGAAGCTTTGCCCCGGTTTGATGACCACTTCCACGGACCGGTCAAGGGACGGGTTGACCGGCGTTTGGGCATAGCGGGCCATATGACGGGCAAACAGGCCCGCGGCTACAGATGCGGCAGCAAGTAACAGAATCAGTATGAGCAGCAGTTTTTTTTTCATGGGATTAATGCAGAGGAGAACATAAATTGAAGCGCAAATCAACCCAAAAACAGCAATACAAGGGTTTTGAGCAGGGCCCGATCCGGCCGCCCAGCGAAGCCTACAGTCTTCTGATCCGGGTGACGCGCAATTGTCCCTGGAACAAGTGTGCGTTCTGCCCGGTCTATAAAGGAGAAAAATTTTCTCTGCGGCCTGTGGAAAATGTCAAAAAAGACATTGATGCCGTTTATGAACATGTCCGGGTATTGCGGAGCATGAGCGATTCTGCGGGTCAGGTTTCCCGGGCGGATCTGGATGCCTATGTTTCAAAGCTTTCCGATTCCGAGCGCCAGGCTTTTTACGCGGCCCTCAACTGGTATGCCGCGGGCATGGAGTCGGTGTTTTTACAGGATGCCAACAGCATGATCATTTCTCCGGAGGAGATGGTCGAAATACTCCAGCATTTGAGAACGCGGTTTCCCGGAGTGGTTCGGATCACCACCTATGCCCGGTCCCATACAGTGGCCCGCATCGCAGATGACCGGTTAAAGGCCATTGCCAATGCCGGATTAAACCGTTTACACATCGGCATGGAGTCGGGAAGCGATGCGGTGCTGAAAATGGTGCAAAAAGGCACCACGCAGCAGCAGCATGTCAAGGCCGGAAAAAAGGCTGTGGCCGCAGGCATTGAACTTTCCGAATACGTGATGCCCGGGCTCGGGGGCAGGGCGCTTTCCCGCAGCCATGCCCTGGAGACCGCAGACGCGTTAAACCAGATCAATCCGGATTATATCCGTTTGCGCACTCTGGCCATTCCCGGCAGCGTTCCCTTGTTTGAAGATTATCAGGCTGGCCGGTTTGAAAAATTAACCGATGTTGAGGCCGCAGAAGAAATCCTGCTGTTTCTGCAGAACCTGGAGGGCATTGCCAGCCGGGTCAGAAGCGATCATATCCTGAACCTGTTTGAAGATATTCAGGGCACTCTGCCGGAAGACAAGGAGCGGATGACCGGGGTCATCGAGGCTTTTCTGGCCATGTCCCCCCATGACCGGATGCTTTACCAGGTGGGCCGGCGGCTGGGGCAGCTGCGCAGCACAGATGATCTGGAAACGGCCGGGGTTCGGTCCCAACTCGAGGATCTTTGTTTGAAAAACGGCATTACCCCGGATAACGTGGATGCGTTTATCGACGAGATGATGAAGCGGTTTATCTGATGGCCCCGGGCCTTTACATTCACGTGCCGTTTTGCGTGCGCAAGTGCCGGTATTGTGATTTTTACTCCGTTGCTGACTTGTCGGCCGTGGACGCCTATATGGACGCCCTGATTGCGGAAATGCAGATGCGCGCGGCTGGTTTTAAAGACGCGCTCTTTGATACGATCTACCTGGGCGGGGGCACCCCTTCGGTGCTGGGGCCCGGTCGCACAGGGCGCGTGCTTGAAGCCGCAGCAAAACACTTTCACATTCTGCCCGGCGCGGAAATCACCCTTGAGGCAAACCCCGGGACCCTTGAGGCCCGGAGCCTGGTCCAATACCGCTCAGCCGGGGTCACCCGCATCAATATCGGGGTCCAGTCCTTTGATGACGCCAATCTTTCATTTCTTGGACGGATTCATTGCGCCACCCAGGCGGCCGATGCCCTGCGGGCCGCAGAGAAGGCCGGGTTTTCCGATATTGGCATGGATCTGATATACGGTCTGCCCGGCCAGGGCCGGGATGCCTGGCAAAAGGATCTGGAGGCGGCGGCAGGCTTTTGTCCGGCCCATGTTTCCTGTTACATGCTCACCTACGAGCCGGGCACCCGTCTTGCGGCGGACAATAATGCCGGGCGGACCAAACCCCTGTCAGAAGACCGTGTATCGGCCATGTTTGTGCAGGCACACGCTTTTTTTGCCAAAAAGAAATATCAGCACTACGAGATTTCCAATTTTGCAGCCTGCAGGGACAAACGCTCCCGGCACAACCAGAAATACTGGAACAATGCGTCCTATCTCGGCCTGGGCCCGTCAGCTCATTCCTACACGGAGCCCGAGCGGTTCTGGAATCACGCGGATTTGAGCCGCTATATCAGGGATCTTTCCGCCGGGCGCCTGCCCATGGCAGCTTCCGAGCGGCTTACAGGTTCCCAGATGATGCTCGAAGCCGTCTACCTGGGCTTGCGCCAGTCAGACGGCATTGATGTGGCCCTGTTGGAAAAACGTTTCAACTGCGATTTTTGGCAGAGGTTTGGTCCCGTGATCCACCGTTTTGAAGAAACCGGTCACATGCGCACCAGCCATAACCGCTGCCGCCTGACTTTCCGGGGCATGCTGTTTCTCGACAGCATTGCCGCGGAAATGGCCGGGGTGATTTGAATGAAAGCAATGGTTTGTCCGCGTGCGGGTGCGGCCTACCGGGTTGTTGCTTTTTTTCTCAGTTTGCGCACATCACCGACCCGGATGGTTATGTTTTCGGAATCAAAGTATTCAAACAAAGGAATGGTGTATTTTCTGGATGCACCGGTCATCTCCTTGAACTCTCCGGGATTGATCTCCTGGTTTTGCTGCAGAAAATCAATGAGCCGGGCCTTTAAATCAGAAATGGCGCCGGCATGGAAAAACAGTTCTTCTTTGACCCGGATCACGCGGCCTTCGTCCACCAGGTGCATGAGCACGTTTTTGGTCTTTGCCGGATCGGTTTCCAGCATCTGAACCAGTTCCTTGAAGTAGGGGGGCTGGAGGCCTTTTTCCGCATATATGCCGAGAATTTTTTCTTTCAGATCGCTCTGATCGGTTTCCAGGGTGACCTGGTGGCCGGCTAAGTGCACGCTGTCATCGTTTTGCACCACCTCGTTGGTTTTCAGCAAAAGATGGAGCATCTGGTTAAACAGCCGGGGGGTTTCGATGTCGGGCAGCTTGGAGCGAAGCTCGCCCTTGGACATGCCGGCTTTCAGTGGGTGGCGCTTGTGATAGGCTGAAAGCAGGTCTTTGACATCCTTACAAAAGGTTTCAAATACAGACTGATGAACAAACCGGCGCTGGCTGCGCTCGGTCTGGATAATGGTCCGGTCAGAGAGCAGTTTTTTCAAAGACGCGTCCAGGGCCTTGTCTGACAGGCTGCTGAGCACCTTGAGCTCAGCAAAGGAGCGTTCCGCAAAACCGGCCATTTCAATGTGGGATGCGATAAGCGATTGCGGATCCGTGTCGCAGAGCCGCTCGATGCGCTCCATGGATTCCTTTCGGAAACGCTTGTGCTTGGGCGGTGCGGGATTTAAAACCCGGCCCCCGCCCAGGGTCCGCACGGGCGAGTAGCTGCGGATCACATAGCGGTCGTCGCGCACGCACACAACCGGTCCTTCCAGCCGCACCTGCACCAGGGCCGTTTCCCCGGGTTCGAGCACGTCGCGGTCGATCAAAACGATATGGCAGGGCATTTGGGAGGTGCCGATATGAAAGCGTACCCGCTGGCGGTTTTTCAGGGGCCGCTCATTGCTTTCCAGCAGGTGCAGTTCCACGTCAATCATGTAGGTGGGAATCAGGGTGTCGGGCCGGGCCAGCACATCTCCCCGGTTGACCGCGTACTTGTCAACACCCTGGAAATTGATGGCGGTGCGCAGGCCGGCTTCGGCTGATTCCACGGACCGGTCATGGACCTGGATGCCACGGACCTTGGTTGTGATGCCAGACGGATAGACCATCACCTGCTCGCCCAGCTCCACATGTCCGGAAACCAGGGTGCCGGTGACCACGGTGCCAAATCCTTTCATGGAAAAAACCCGGTCTATGGGAAGCCGGAAAATGCCAGTGGCGGTTCTTTCCGGAAGGGCCATGCAGTAGCGGTCCAGGGTTTCAATAAATTGGTCAAGTCCGTCACGGGTAACAGAGGAAACCGGGACAATGGGGGAGTCTTCCAGAAACGTGTCTGCCATGAAATCGGTGACATCTTCGGTGACCAGATCCAGCCATTCCTCGTCAACCATGTCAGTCTTGGTGAGTACCACGAATCCGTAGCGGATACCCAGCAGGCTGCAGATTTCCATGTGCTCCCGGGTCTGGGGCATCACGCCTTCATCTGCGGCAATGATGACAGCCACCACGTCAATGCCGGTGGCTCCGGCAACCATGTTTTTCACAAACTTTTCATGGCCGGGCACATCCACCACACCGATATGCAGTCCGCTTGGCAGATCAATGGCGGCAAAACCAAGTTCAATGGTTATGCCCCGGCGCTTTTCTTCCTTCAGCCGGTCCGTGTCCGTGCCGGAAACCGCTTTGATCAGACTGGTTTTTCCATGGTCAATATGTCCGGCCGTGCCGAGGATGATCTGTTTCAATTCAGGGTACCTGTCTATTCTTTGTTTCTGTTGTGGATCCATTCCAGGCCATAGGCTGCGCCCACAAGGGCCACAAACAGGCCTGCGGCAAATCCCGGCCCGGATTCCGGGAAAAACAGCCGGGAGAGCACAACGGCCAGTAAGCCGCCGGTAACAATTCGAACAATTGCCTTTGTGGCCGGATTCACTATGACCTCCTTGTTTTTGCGTTAAAGATAAATATGTAATCAAAAACCCGTATATGGTCAATCATTAAGTTTAGCGGGCCTTTCTTGACCGGCCGGCTGCCGGGCATGAAAAATGGCTGTCAAAAATGGCTTGCATCAGCGGTGTTTTTTTGTTAATTGAATGGAGTTTAAAGTCAGATATGGTGAGTGTAGCTCAGTTGGCAGAGCACCAGGTTGTGGCCCTGGGGGCCGTGGGTTCAAGTCCCATCACTCACCCCATTTCATCCTCTCCCGAAAATGCGCCCGTAGCTCAGCTGGATAGAGCGCCGGACTTCGAATCCGTAGGCCGCAGGTTCGAATCCTGCCGGGCGCGCCAGCAAGTCAGGCATCTGCAATCAGACTTCTAAATAACTTCGTTCAAAGTTCAAGGTTCAAAGTTCAAGGTTCAGCTTTTCAGCATGCGGTAAAAAGTTCCTGCAAAAACAGCGGCCGCGGTAAAAAGCTTTTTACGAAGGCATCAAAATTTGAAATGCTCAGGATTCATTTTTCGCCGCATCCAGCACCTTTCGAACTGTTCCGGCCATTTTGTCCCTGACCACCGGCTTTAGCAAAAATGCGTCAATTTCAGGGTTGCCGTTTTTTTTCTCAATGTGTTCGCTAAACCCGGTGCACAAAATAATGGGCATTTCAGGCCGCAGTTTCTTGAACTCCCTTGCTATCATGTCGCCGGTCATGTTCGGCATGGTCATATCCGTTATCACCAGGTCGAATTTTCCGGGTTCGGCCTTAAACGTCTGCAGCGCCTCAATACTGCTGGTGCGGGCAATGATCGTATAGCCCAGACTCGCCAGGCTTTGTTGTTCCATTTCAACAATGGGCAGTTCGTCGTCAACCAGGAGGATGCATTCCGAACCCCCCAGGAGGGATGTTTTCTTTAAATCCCCGGGCTGCGGTTTCTTTCCCCGGATAAGCGGAAAGTATACATGAAAGGTTGATCCTTTGCCCACATGGCTTTCAGCCTCAATGTATCCGTTGTGGCTTTTGACGATTCCGTGGACAATGGACAGACCCAGGCCCGTTCCCAGTCCTTTTTCCCGGGTGGTGAAATAGGGCTCGAATATGCGGTTGATGTGTTTTTCGGGTATGCCGGCACCGGTATCGCTTACTGCGATATGAGCGTAGTCCCCCGGTCTCAGACCGGGGTTTTTGTTTTGGATGCTATTGTCAAACCGGGTGGCTTCAATCGTTACCGTCATTGTCCCCACTCCGCTGTCCATGGCATGCTTGGCGTTGGTGGCCAGGTTGATGATCATCTGGTGAAGCTGGGTGGGGTCTGCATTGATCATCAGGTTATTGTCGGAAATGTTTTCCACCAGCTCAATGGACGAGGGCAGGGTGGAGCGAAGCATTTTCAGGGCCTCTTTGATCATAGAGACGAGAGAAACAGGGCGGGCGTCTTCTTCTATCGGCCGGGCAAGGGTGAGGATCTGCCGAACCAGGTCCTTGGCCCGCAGGCCGGCCTCGTTTATCCTGGCCAGGTTCTGGTGAGGCAGCGAGTCTTTTTCCAAATGATCCTTTGTAAGCTCGGCATACCCGATAACCGATGAAAGGATGTTGTTAAAATCATGGGCAATGCCGCCGGCCAGGGTGCCGATGGCTTCCATCTGATGGGCGTGGCGAAGCCGGGCCTGAAGGCGTTGTTTTTCTTTCTCGGCGATTTTGCGTTCGGTCACATCCCGGGCGATGCCCCTGTATTTCAAAGGGGTTGCCTGGTCATCTTTTACAAGGGTAAGAGAGCTTTCGATATGGCGGATCGAGCCGTCCTTTCCGATCAATTCCCAATCGATAAACCGCCAGGGCTCGCCGGTTTTGTTCACAGACATCACGGCCCGGGAGATTTTTTTCCTGTTTTTTTGATCCATGAAATTTTTGGCCGGCATTCCAATCAATTCCTCTCTGGAACAGCCAAGTATCCTGCAAAGGGCCTGGTTGCAGAACAGGATATTATGGTCCATGTCAATTTCATAAAATCCATCCTCGATGCTTTCAAGGATGTTTCGGTATCTTTGTTCGCTTTCCTGAAGGGCCTGTTCCATGTTTTTTCTTTCGGTGATATCCACCAGCATTCCCTGAATGCCGCTGATTTCGCCGTTTTGGAAAATGCCCCGGGCGTTGGACATCACCCACACATACCCGCCTTCTTTGGTCCGGTAGCGGTATTCCGTTGCCACTCCTTTACCGGAGGCGACTTTTTCAAAAAAGTCGAGCCGGTTGGGCAGGTCTTCGGGACAGACAAAGTCGATATAGCAGCGGCCGATGATTTCATCAGGCCTGTAGCCGCTGATTTTTTCCACATTGGGTGTGATGTAGGTCACCGTGGCATCGATATCAGTGATATACAGGACTTCATTGAGGTTTTCGATGAGCTGGCGATAGGTGTCCCGCTGATCTTTGAGATTTTTTACCTGTTTTTTGAGGGCATTGTTTTCCTCCTGCAGGCGCTGGATTTGCTGCTGGGAATTTTTGCAATCAGGGCTTGAATCCATCATATGCTCCGACAGAAAGGGTAAAATCAAAACTAAGGATGATGGCACCGTAAAAAATCCAATATCTGCGTTACGCGCGATTTCTCAGAATTTCACGTACGGATAAGTACGCTGCATTCTTCGAAATCGCGCAAGCCTTGATCTTGAACTTTTTACGGCGCCATCTGAAAATCGACTTTTTACGAGCGCGTTAGGATATGTATTCAAAAAAAGTTACTACAAAATTTCATAGTTTTACAACCCCAATGTTATCTTTTTTTATACACCTGTTCCTGGATAAATCGGTGAAACTGCACTGGCGGCCCTATCGTTTCCGATTATTCGATTAGATAAAACGCATTGTGTAAAATTTGCGGGGGATTTTGGCCCAAAGAGCGCTTCAGGGCATTTAATGAAATCTGCCTGTGCATTGTTTTGTCCGGATATGGCAGTACATGATTGAAAACAGGGCGGGTTGGATTCGAGCTTTTGGCAGGCCTTATAAAAACCCCCGGCCCTGGTACCACTTCATGCTTTGAGCAAGGCCTTGGCTGAGGCTGACCCGTGGCCTGAATCCCAAGTCAGTTTTGGCACGCGAAATATCCCAGCCCCGATTGATCGTAAACCAGGACAGCCGGCGCCTGAAAATCGGGGGCTCGAAATCAAACGGTTTGCTTGCCAGTTCCATGATGTAAGCCAGGAAGTAAATCGGCTCAATCCAGGGAAATCGATATATCCGGACATCTTTTCCCTGCACACGGCCCACCAGTTTTACCAGTTCGTTAAGGG
>JAIPES010000063.1 GCA_021737045.1 Desulfobacteraceae bacterium
AGTCTGATTTCAGATGGTGCCGTAAAAAGTTCAAGATCAAGGCTTGCGCAATTTCGAAGAATGCAGCGTACTTAGCCGTACGTGAAATTCTGAGAAATTGCGCGTAACGCAGATATTGGACTTTTTACGGCACCATCAATTTTAGGGTTCAAAGAGTGCTTATTCCTCCCAGTAAATGCATTCCGTGGGACAGGAATCAATGGCCTCCTGGATTTCGTCTTCAGGACCGCCTTCGGGTTTGATCACATAGGCCTTCTCAGTGTCCTCGTCAAAGCCGAACACCTCGGGACACAGTTCCACACAGCTTTCACAGCCCTCACATTCATCCGTGTTGATTGCCACCTTTGCCATACTGACCTCCCCTTGAGTGAAAGATTAAAAGGATTTGACCGGTTAAACCCAATATGTTGATATAAAACAGATATGTCAACACCCTTTTTCCGCCAGGGCATCACCCCTTTTCAGGATTTTCCACCGGGATGGTGGTCACCGGCACGGGCGAATGCTTTGTCACCCGCTCGGCAACACTGCCGTAATCAAAGGCACCGCTTTTGCCCCTGGTGGCCATGACCACCAGGTCCACCTTTTCCTGGTCAATAAGCTTTAAAATTTCTGCCGCCGGATCACCTACAGCCACATGCTTGATATACAAAGGGCAGCCTTCCAGGTGATTGGCACAAATCTGGTCAAGATTCTGTTTGGCCTTCTGCCGTGCCTTTTCCATGAGTTTTTCCACGTGCTGGGACTCAAAATCCCCGTACCATCCCTGATGATGAATGATATCCTCGAGCACGTGCAGCACGTGCACTTCTGCTCCATAATTCTGACTCAGGGACTGCACATGCGGCAACGCCACCTCTGCACTGCCCGAAAAATCCGTGGGCCACAACACTTTCCGAATTTCCATACCCATGCCTCCTTGTGCTCGCAAATGTTCCATTTCCGGTTTATGTCAAAACATAATCCTTTACGCGGATTTGTCACGGACAGACATTAATCGCCGGAATTTTTTGTCTCTCTGGACATGGATGCTTATCTTTGTATTGAAAACAGAAACCAGCAACTGAAAAGTTTAACATGTATCACAAGGAGGCTTGAAAATGGCAGAACAGACCACTCCCCAGCATTGTCCAGGATTCCAGCAGTTTAAAAATTTAAGTGCATTTACCTGCAAATGCCCGGAATGCGGGGCGGATGTGGAAATTTTTTCCGATGAATTTGACCGGCCTCACAAGTGCCACAAATGTAACAAAACAATCGATTTTACCCAGTGCAGCATTGAAGCCTCGGGCAAAACCGACCAGCCCAGCTAAGATGAAAAAAGCCCTTTCCCGCGCGGGAAAGGGCTTTTTTCAAGGTTCAACGTTCAAAGTTCAACGTTCAATGTTCAGGGCACCAGAGCTGCAAATCAAAAACATTGAACTTAGAACCTTGAACATTGAACAATCATTTCTGATACAGGGGCGACATGGAACGAAGGGTTTTGACCACCCCGGAAAGCGTGGAGAGCAGCTTTTGCAAATCATCTTTGCTATTGTCAATACCCCATGCAATCACCAGAGTCCCCTGGGCGTCTGAATGACTCAGCCCCAAAGACAGCAGTACGTGAGAAGCCCGCAGCGAACCTGTGGCACAGGCCGACTTGGTGGACACGGCCAGATTTTCCTCATCGAGCATCAGCATCACGCTTTCGCCCTCGATATATTTGAGTGACACATTGAGCAGATTGGGCAGACTGTGATCCGGATTGGTGTTGATGATATAGTCATCCACGTATTGGGGCAGCTGCTCCACCAGGTATTTTTTCAGCTCCGCCAGATGCGCCCGGCGCTCCTCCATATGGGCGGCGGCCAGTTGGGCGGCCTTTCCCATTCCGATGATCCCGATGAGATTTTCCGTGCCCGCCCGCTTGTTGTGCTCCTGAACCCCGCCGTCAAGCAGAGGAAAAATCCGGGTGCCCCGGCGAATATACAAGCCGCCCGTACCTGTGGGCCCGTAGAAGGGATTGGAGGCAAAGCTGAGCAGGTCTGCGTTTAACGCCTGCACATCCACCGGCACAACCCCAACGGAATCCACGGCATCACAGTGAAACAGCACCTTGTTTTCCCGGGCGATAGCGCCGATTTCGGCTATGGGCTGGATGGTGCCGGTTTCATTGTTGCTGTGCATCACCGATATCAGGATGGTCTGGTCTGTTATGGCATCTGCCACGGCAGCCGGATCCACCCGGCCCGATTCGTCAACCGACAGGGAAGTCACCTTGAATCCCTGGGCGGAAAGCCGCTTTAAGCTGCGGATCACCGAGTTGTGTTCGATGTTGGTGGTAATGATATGATTGCCCTTCTCCCGGTTGGCCATGGCCGCACCCTTGACAGCGTGGTTGACCGATTCAGTGCCCCCGGAGGTAAACACGATTTCTTTGGCATCGGCGGCATTGATCAGGTCCGCCACATTCTGCCTGGCCTGGGCCAGCATTTCCGCAGATTTTTCCCCGGCTTTGTGCTGGCTTGAAGGATTGTGCAGATCACTGTTGATCGCCTCAATCATCGCCTCCTTGACTTCCGGCAGAAGCGGATTAAACGAAATATGGTCCAGATTGATCACATTCATCAAAAAAACTCCCTTTGTGCTGTTGATTCCCCTGCATTAAACCTTTTCCGAATGTCTTTGATTTTTAATGCTCCTCGGTGAGGTCCCGCTGGCAGGCCTCGCAGAAAGTGGCTTTCTCATCGAGTTCCACGTCGCAGTAGGGGCAGTAGCAGGACTGACCGTCTCCGTGCTCGTGTTTTTCCTCTCTTTCCGCCTTGGGGCGCACAATGCCGGCCTTTTTGTCATCGTAATCCTGAATGGCCATGTGCAGGGCGTCCGCCCCCAGGTTGGAGCAGTGCAGCTTGTTTTTGGGCAGCCCCTCCAGAGCTTCGGCCACATCCTTGTTGCTGATCTTTCGGGCCTCGTCAAGGGTTTTGCCCTTTGCCATTTCCGTGAGCATGCTCGATACCGCAATGGCCGAACCACAGCCAAAGGTCTGAAACTTTATATCTGAAATCCGGTGATCTTTCTCATCGATTTTCAGATAAATGGTCATCATATCCCCGCAAAGGGGATTGCCAACTTCGCCCACCCCGTCGGGATTTTCAATGACCCCCACATTTCTCGGATTTTTAAAATGATCCATGACGACTTGGTTATACATATGCGTTTCCTCCGTAGTGTATGGTTATCCGTGCACTTTTAGAATAATCATAAAGCCGGTTTTGTAAAGCCGGCAGGGTCAAACCGCAAAATTCCCGCCGGCCTCTGTTTGACCTGCGGGCCGGTAGCCATTATCTTATGTATAAACAGATTTCTTTTTTCAAACACGCTTCTTTGGCTCCCGCTCATCTGACAGCTGCGTTGCTGCATTTTCAGTTTTGTGTTCTATCCCCGGGCTTTCATCTCCGGTGTAAACCAGCACCGGTATTATATACAATCTTTGAAACCACAAGGGGGGGAAAATGAAAAAACAACTCATGAATTACGAAACTCTGCTGAAAGTCACCAGCGCCGTTTCCCATTCCAAGGACCCGGAAGAAGTTGTGCTCATGGCCGTGGAAAACATTGCCAGGGCGCTGGAAGTCAAGGGATGCGCTCTTTTTCTGGTCAATCGGGACACCCGGGAACTGGAACTGGCCGCATCCTTTGGATTGAGTGACAACTATGTCAACAAGGGGCCCTTAAGCGCATTGAAATCCATTGCTGAGTCCCTGGAGCACGGGCCCGTGGCCATCTTTGACGTATCCGACGACCCCCGGATTCAGTATCCGGATGAAGCCAGGCAGGAAGGCATTTCATCCATCCTCTCGGTTCCGGTGATGATCGGCGGCCGCTCCATCGGGGTGCTTCGGGTATACACCGCTGAACCCTGGGAATTTACCCTGGAGGATGTCAATTTTGTCCAGGCCATGGGCAGCATCACGGGCATGGCCCTTGATATGGCCCGCCACTACAAGGGCATGAAGCAAAGCATTGACCTGCTCCGGACCATGCGGGATCCGGCGATGCGAAAATCCGCCGGCGGCCCGGCTCACGACACGGCCTGACTCCAACAAGGATGAAAGGGGGCAAACCTTTTGCCCCCATCTATCCCTTTCCTGATCCCCCTGTGTCTGATATGGATAAACCACGAGAATGGATCAATGATATCCACATCCATAAATAACACAGCTGCCGGACAGGAAAAATAAATGCGCATTGTACTGGTTCATCCGGCCGGGTCCAACTGGATGCCGGGCAAAAAAGACGTCAGCGCCACGGCCAACCGCATGGCCCCGTTGGGTCTGCTTTCCATGGCGGCCTACCTGGAACGCGACGGGCACACGGTGTTTGTCCATGATTGCCTGGGGCCGAAGGCATCACCGGAACCCGGGGTCAACGTCGATGCCATTCTGAGCCGGAAGCCCGATCTGGTGGGATTTTCAGCCACCACCTCCGGATTTCCGGACGGCTATGACATGGCCCGCCGGATCAAAAAGCAGGCCCCGGGCGTTGAGATCATTTTCGGCGGTGTGCATGTATCCGCCCTGGGTGCAAGGCTGCTGGAGGATTTCGACCAAATCGATTATCTGTGCATGAACGAAGGCGAACAGACCCTGGCAAAACTGGCATCCGGGACAAAGCCGGCGGAAATTCCCGGCCTGATCCGGCGGGAAAACAACCGGGTTGTTGAAAACCCGGGACAGGCCTTTCTCCCGGACCTTGACACGCTGCCGTTTCCGGCCTACGAAAAACTGGCCGGATTTCCCAAAGGCTACAATCTGCCGCTTTTCAGCTACATCAAGGCCCCGGGCGCCACCATGGTCACCAGCCGGGGCTGTCCATATCAGTGCTCCTACTGCGACCGCTCGGTTTTCAAAAGCCAATTCCGGTACAATTCCGCAGAATACATCTATGAGCATATGCGCTATATGCGCACCCATTTTGGGATTCGCCATTTAAACATCTACGACGACCTGTTTACCCTCCGGCGCGACCGCATCGCCCGTTTGTGCAATCTGCTGGCTTCCAGACCCCTGGGTATGCAGTTTAACTGCGCCGTGCGCGTGGGCCACACAGACGACGATCTGCTGGAAATGCTCAAGGCGGCCGGATGCCTCATGGTGTCTCTGGGCATTGAAACCGGAGATCCGCATCTGCTGGAAGTCCATAAACCCGGGGTCTACCTTGATGCGGTCAAAGACACGGTCCGGCGGATTCAGGCTGCGGGACTGCGTGCCAAGGGCCTGTTCATGATGGGACTGCCCGGGGAAAGCGTTGAATCGATCCGCAAAACCAGTGATTTTGTCATGTCTTTGGGCTTGGATGACATGAACATGGCCAAGTTTACCCCGTTTCACGGGGCCCCGGTCTGGAAGACCATTGCCGATCACGGCGCTCTGGAAGAGGACTGGCGCAAAATGAACTGCCTGAATTTTGTTTTTGTCCCGTCGGAAATCGGCTCCAGACAAGTGCTTGACCGGCTCTACAACGAACATGTCAAGCGATTTTACTCAGATCCCTGCTGGCGGAAAAAATTTACCCGCCGGCTGTGGCAGCACCGCCACAGCATGTGGCGCATGGCCAGGCATCTTCCGGACATGCTTTCGGCCATGCGCTCCTTTGAAAATCCACCCGGGGGAAAAAGGCCGGCGTGACCTGTCCTGCGGACCGCGGGCTTGATTTTTATTCCGTGTCTGTGATATCGGAAAATATATCCGACAACCTCTGATATCGACTGATATCAACCGAAACTGCCACAGAGGAGCACATATGTTGGGATTTCTGCCCGGCCCGCTCCGCGGCGCCATTGCCCTGCTTTTATATACCGGCAACACCGTGGGCGCTTTTACCACTCTGCTGCCCTTTGTTATCCTCAAAACCCTGATCCCCCATGAAGGCACCCGCCATTTTCTCACCCGGATACTGACAGGCATTGCCTGGATCTGGATTTACCTCAATACCCTTATCCTGTACCTAACCCAGGATATTGCCTGGGACGTGCAGGGAGTGGACGGATTTGATTCAACAGCCTCTTACCTGGTGCTTTCCAATCACCGCTCCTGGGCCGATATTCTGGTCCTGCAGCACGTATGGAAACGCCGGATTCCCTTTCTCAAATTTTTTCTCAAGCGCCAGCTCATATGGGTTCCGCTTCTGGGCATAGCCTGGTGGGCCCTGGATTTTCCGTTCATGAAGCGCTATTCAAAGCAGTTTATAGAAAAACATCCGGAATTAAAGGGAAAGGACCTGGAAACCACCCGCAACTACTGCGAAAAATTCAAGAAGGCCCCCATATCGGTGATCAATTTCGTTGAAGGCACCCGTTTTGACGAAAAAAAGCGACAATACCAGAACTCGCCCTACAGACACCTGTTAAAGCCCCGGGCCGGTGGTGTGGCAACGGTGCTTTCGGCCATGGGAGAAAATCTGGAGGCCATTATCGACGTGACCCTGGTGTATCCCGAAAACAAGGCCCCGCTGCCTTTCTGGGACTTTCTCAAGGGCAAAATACCCCGGGTGGTGATGCGGGCAGAACGCATAGAAATCCCGCGGGAATTCGCGCGGCCCGGTGCTGAAACCGACCCTGAATTCAGGCAGCGTTTCCAGCAGTGGCTAAACGCCATGTGGGATGAAAAGGACCGGCAGATCACAGAAATTCTTCAGAAATATGCCCGGGCAAAGGGAGGAAACCCATGACCCGGCAGGCATCCAACCTCAGGCAGACATTTATACGAATGCTGCCGATGCATAAATGAAAACTGCCCGGCAAACCGGGCCGGGTAAGCAAAGCACAGGAAGGGGGCTGCACGGCACTCCTTATTCCGGCGGCCTGAAATCCTCAAGCAGATAAAGGGTCACGGCATCCTGTATCCCTTTGAACCGCGCAGTAAAGGGAGGTTTCACAACAAGGGTGTCACCGAGCAGCTCGGAAATTCTCCGGGAAACCACGATCTGTCCGCCCTGAATTTCAGTCTCCATGCGCTGGGTCATATTGACCGCCAGGCCGACAATGCCATATTTGGACCGGCTGGCTGATCCGATATTGCCCACCACCACGGATCCGGCATGGACCGCTATACGGGTTTCCAGGGCGGAAGACAGGGGCTTGCTTCCCATTTCTTGGTTTAACCTGGCCATGCTGCGCTGCATGGCCAGGCTGCACTGCACGGCCCGGGCCGCTGCCGGGGCAACAGGGCCGTCGTGCGGGTCAAAAAACACCAGGACCCCGTCGCCGTAAAAATCCACGATTATACCCTTATGCTCATGGATTACATCGATCATGCGCCCAAAATAATGATTCAGGATGCCAATGGTTTCTTCCGGGCTCAAAGATTCGGCAACAGCGGTAAAGCCCTGGATGTCGGACATCAAAATGGCAACCTCCCGCTTCTGCCCGCCCAGCCGGGAGGCTTCGGGTCTTTGCAGCAATTCCCGGGCCACTTCCCGATCCACATAACGGCCAAAGGTATCCCGAATAAAATCCAGTTCCTTTAAGCCCTCAACCATCTCGTTAAACCCCGTCTCCAGCCGTCCGATTTCATCTGTGGAAGAAACCGGCAGCCGCACCATGTAAGAACCTTTTGCCACCAGCTGAAAAGCATGCAAAAGCCCCTGGATTCGACGGACCATCCGGCCGCCGGCAAAATTGATCAAAAGCAGGATCACCGCTATGCACAGCCCCCCGGCAATGGCAAAATAAAAACGAAATTCAATGATGGGCGCCAGGATCTGCTTTCCCGGGGCATACATGATTAAAACCCAGGGGGCCTGGCCGAGCCAGTAAAAACCGGCAACCATCTCCGGAGGACGGCCGTTTCCAAACCAGGTACCGTGGGACTTTTCCTGCATCTGCTTTAAAACCGCCAGCTCCACCGGATCACCGGTTTCGCCGAGCTGGCTGCGATGCCCCCCCATGGCCTCGCTATGGGCGAGATACCGGCCCCTGCTGTCCACCAGGCAGACCTGTCGGCTCTGCCACCACCCCAGGCTTTCCACATCTTTCATCAGGTAGTCAAAACGAACCGAAACCTCAAGTCTGCCGGGCTGTCCTGTTTCAGGATGTGAAAACTCGGAAATCAGGGACACGGTCTCCTGCCCGCCGCCGGCGTCATAACGCGGCAGGGTGATTTCGGAAAGGGTTCGCCTGTAAAGATTGGTCAGCGTGCCGCCTTTGCCGGGCCGCTGCTGCGGGGCCTCCGGCTGAGCACCCCGGGGCTCCGGGTTTTGAACCAGGCGCACGGAGATCACCCCCTGCAGGTTTTCCAGGCGGGATAAAATAAACTTCCGGGTATCTTCTCCCCCTGGATCATCTGCGGCTTCATCAAACAGATCAATCCATTCAGCCACCCGGGCAAGGCGCATGTCCATGTAATGGGCGGCCCGTTCCAGTCTGAGAACCGCGGTCTGCCGCCATTGATCCACAAGCAGGTTCCGGGCATAAAGAAAACCGGCAAAACCCATGGCAAAAAGCAGCAGGGCCGTGGGCAGAATCAAAAACACGGCCATTCGTTTTCTCAGGGTGTTACGCATGACCGATCACTTCAAAGGCCTCTACCTTGTGAAAATGGCCCTCTACCGCATGTTCACCGCGCGCCCGGAGATCAAATCCGCCCTGGAGCAGTTCCCGGGTCTGTCGGGCAATCAAAATGTCACAGGAAAAATCCTTGGTCAGCTCCTGGATCCGGGAGGCCTTGTTGACGGTATCACCGATCAGACCGTAGGCCGGATGATCCTTGCTCCCCGTATTTCCCGCCAGTACCGGCCCGGAACAGATGCCCACACCGTGCCTGAAAACCAATTTGCCTTCCTGCTGCCGGGCCTGGTTGAAACGGGTAAGCCTTTGACGCATCTGCAGAGCGGCATGCACGGCCTTGTCCGCATGATCGTCGACCTCCAGGGGCACTCCGAACACCGCCTCGATCTCATCTCCCACAAACTGCAGCACCAGCCCGCCGTGATCCCGCACCGCCTTTTCCATGAAGGTAAAATATTCCCGCATGCTCAAAATGACTTCCTCGGGTGAATGGGATTCCACGTAACTGCTGAATCCCCGCAGATCGGCAAACAGCATGGTGGCCTGCTTTCTTTCACCGTCCAGGGGGATTTCACCGGAGAGGATCTTGTCGCGGATTTCCGGGGTCACATACCGGCCGAAGGATTCACGTACCCGCTCCCGCTCGGCAAGACCCTGGATCATCCGGTTGCCCGCTTCTGCAAGCTCGCCGAGCTCATCATTGGACACCACCCGGATGCGCTGGGAAAAATCCCCCTGCTCCACCTTTTCCACCACCCTGAGCATGGCATCAATGGGCTCGCGCACAGAGCGACCCACAAGCACATTGAGCCGGAAACCAATGGCAATAAAAATGGCACAAAGCACAATGGTGAAAAAAAAGATATCCAGGACCAGTTGGGCGGAAAACCCCGGCGTGCCCAGCACATCCCATACCACAAAGGCCAGGGTCACCACCAGAATCAGCATGGGCGTCAGGGTGCCGGCCAGATTCAGCAGCCGGATTCTGCGCATGACATTGACCCGGAAGGCACCGGGCACCTCTGTGAGCCCGCCGTCGGGAAACACCAGGGGAATGGAAATCTGCCGGGTATAGCTCTCCACAATAAAAAAGGAAAGGCTTGCGGTGATCAGGCCGATCATCACGGAGCGGAAAAACAAAAGAGCCGCGATTTTGCCGTTCATGGCTCCGGGTGTGAAAAACAGAAAATAGACGATCAGGGCCGCAGGCACCAGGATATAAACTGCCAGGTTGGCAGCCGCCAGGATCAACGGCAGATTCAATATCCGCCGCTGCACATATTGGCGGCTGTACTGCTCGCAGGGCAGGCCCTGCGCCCTGGCGGTCAGATAAAGACATACCGGGCACTGTACCTGGTACTGGAGCAGCGCGACAATAATCAGAATGAAAGGAAACAGACTGATCAGATAATGCCCCTCGCCGTTTTCCAGAAGCGTTCGGCCCACCCAGCCGGAGGTCATGGGGGTAAAAAAATTGAGTACCAGAATAATGACAAACCCGAGCAGGTTGGCAGAAATATTGCGCAGGTATAGGTGGAAATAAATTTTCAGACGGGGAAACTCCCCGTTTGCCGGTTCATACTGCATTTTCCGCCTTTCCCGACTGCGCAATCACGTTGGCCAGGTCCCACCATCCCCGGCGCGACCGGCTCAGAAACTGTACAAATAATGTCTGATGCATTGCACTGCCCTATTTTTCCGCCAGTTTGCGCTCTATGGTTTCCACCAGGTCCATTCTCCCCTCCTTCCTGAGCAGGGGCAGCAGTTCCAGGTAAAAAGGTTCCCTGTGGCGGATATTGATCTTAAAAGCGTCAAACATCTCCGGGGTCACATCGTCTTGCACAAATGCCCGGGTCTGGTGCAAAGCCCCAAGGGCCACCAGTCCGGTCATGGTCCGGACGCATTTTTCACACCGGCCGCAGTTGAGCCGGTCCTCCACATTGGCCAGACACACACGGAAGTTATCAAAACCCGGTTTCCACCGGGTCACCATGCGCAGTTTGTCCAGGCGGGACAAGTCCGCGTCCCGGTGCCGGATGCGCAGGGCATAACTGGAATACTCGGGATCAAGCATGGGATGGCTGCCGCACGGACCCAGATTGTCAAAATCATAGGATGAAGCAATGTAGAAAAGATTGACCCTGGAGGAAAATCCGTGGGCCACGGCCGCCAGTACCGCCCCGAAAAACCGGTTGAGCCACAGATCCCGGTCATCGCACAAGTGGCGGATATTGGTGTACACGGCAATGGTGTTGACCCCGGCTGCTGCCGCCACCCGTTCCATGGCCGCAAGTCCCCGGTCAAACACGTGATATTTCATTCCCCGGGCCGGCACCCCGCCGATATCAAACCCATGCACGAAAAAACAGTCCCGCACCCTTGCGGGATGGGATTTCGGGTATTGGGCCATGTTGCGCCAAAGTGCGGCAATGGAGTCAATACCGCCGGAATAAAACATTGCCGCATGAGGCCCGGGCTCGCCGGCGTTGTCAGCGCTTTTGGAAATACCGGCCGGCTCTATTGCCAGTGGCTTGTAGCGTTGCCGGGTCCAGACCCGCATCAGGGCCATCACATCCGCCAGCCCTTCCATCAGAAACGGGCAGACAGTGCCGTCCACGGCTATGCGCTTTTCCCCGAAATGCAGGGCCGGTATGATGCAGCCCGTGACAAAGGCATTGGCATCGGCTTTCAGGCTGCCGCCCAAACGATCCGGGGCCTGGATAAAAATCTCTTTGTCCGGCTGATCACAGTCCTCCCACACCACGGTGGCCCGGGCCCTGCGCCCCTTGTCTTTTTTTTCCAGTTCCAGATCCTGAATCTTCAAAACACGCTATCCGTTTTCCGGGCACGGGTTAGGCAGAAATCAATGATCCGCATGGCAATATCGTCTCCGGTTGCGGCCTCAAGTCCCCTGAAACCCGGCGAGTAGTTCACCTCAATGACCCTGGCCCCGCCCCGGCTGTCGACAATAATATCCACACCCGCAATATCAAGGCCCACCGCCCGGGCTGAAGCCAGTGCCATTTGCTCAATTTCCCGGCTCAATTCAAAGGGCCGGCTTCTGCCCGATACGTGAAAGTTGGACCGAAAATCGCCTTCCGCCGGCACCAGGGCCATGGCCCCGGCAATTTTTTCCCCGATGACCAGCACCCGCAGATCCGTGCGGCCTGCCGGAGGGATAAACTCCTGGAGCAAAAGCCCCTGGCCCGTTTCCATGTGCCCGATAATGAATTGATCTGCATCGCGGCTGTTTTCCAGAAGAAAAACGTCTTTGCCCTGCCTGCTGCTGAGTTTTTTGACCACCAGGGGAAAACTGTTCAAATGCTCCATTCCGGCATAAAACAGCCGTGCACTGTGGGCAAACACCGTGTCGGGCACCGGCAGCCCGCAGGCGGCAAGGGCCTGGAGGGTCAGAAACTTGTTGGCCGCCGTCCGGATGGCGGCCACCCTGTTGACCAAAGGGACATTCATGGCCATGAACTGACTGAGCACGGTCAGGCTCGAAGCCCCGATCTGCGCGCCCTGCCGGGGCAGAATCACCCGCGGCAGGGCGCCGGCCAGGGCCCCTCCCATACCGGCCCGTCCCCGGAAAATCCATGGGCCGGCCCGGTAAGGATCAACAAGGCCCAGGGCGCAACCCCGCTTCTCCGCAGCTTCCAGAAGCCGCCGGTTGGGCGGATAATCACTGTCTCTGACCGTGATAACACCGATGTCCATGGCAGCGCTTTCCGGATCGGGTTGGGTCCTGCACCGGGATCACAAACTGATCACTGCGGCATCACAGGACAATTGAATCAATTCCGCAGCCGTACCCAAGCGGGCGCCATCGATCAAATCCTCCCCGGCAATCCGCCTGGCCTTTGCACACGGAGTACAGGCCAGAATGGGCACCTCATGGGCCTGCAAATAGGCGATCAAATCATCTGCCACATCGCCTGTGGCTGCCCGCAGATTGTCGGCAAGGCCCTTTTTTGCGATATAAACCCCTTCATCAAGCAGAAACAGTGTTACATTCTTGCCTTCCTTGTGGGCCACCGTTGCCAGGTGCACGGCCCGGGTAGCCCGGTTGGGATTGTCTGTGCCGCACGAAAGGCTGATCACCACATTGTTTGTCATAGCCATCTCCTTTGGACTTGTTTTGCTTGTATTGCCAATGCCGGCAACGCAAAATCACTACCGCCCGGCTGACCGGCCGCCCACGTCGGCCGGATCACCTTCATATCCCAGGGCGCGGAAATCCATCACCTTGTCACAGCCGTGGCACTCCAGGCAGGAAAGGGCATCTTCCTTGGGGGCCACCTGATGATTCAGACGCCAGTGCATGATGGTTTCCACAAAAACCACTTCCCCTGAAAAATCCAGGCCCGCCGCGGCCATGCCCTTTTCCGATGCATCGACCCAGTCATAGGTTTCAAAATAGCCGCCATCGCCAAAAAGCTTGGGCACGATCAAATGCCCGTTGACCGGATCGGCCGGCTCCACGCCTTTCATGATCTTGTAGGGTGTAATTTTGGCCTCCGGGCCGGATTCAAAATCGTCATGGATATAATTGCTGTGATCCACCGCCATGGCCGGACCCGATAACATGACCGCTGCCAGGACGCCTAAAACCCACTTTTTCATATTTTACTCTCCTTTTTCCACGGCACGTTCAAGAGCGCCCGCAAGGGTCTCCCTGGGCTGAATCCCCACAAAGCGTTCCTGTTCCCGGCCATTTTTGAGAACAACCAGGGTGGGGATGCTGTAAATGCCAAATTGTTTGGCCACTTCCCGGTTTTCAGAAACATTGATTTCCAGTACCCGTACGCGGCCGGCAAAATCATCGGCAATCTGATCGACAATGGGTGCCTGGGCCTTGCACGGTCCGCACCACGGTGCATTGAAATCCACCAGGCAGACTCCCTTTTGCGTAGCATGACCGAAATCCTCACTGCTTTCCAGCTTTTCCGGCTCCATGAATGCGCCTCCCTTTGTTTTTTCCATAACCCAATCAATAATTGTGCCATTTTTTTCTGCCATTCCGGGCGCATTCATAAAAAATTATAAATTCAAACAATTATTCCGCAACAAAAATTTGCGCAATTTGGCGGCAAGGGTTTTTGTGTCTGTCCGTCAACCCATCCCTGTTTATTGTAACGCTGAAGTAACGTTGATGGTTTCGTAAAAAGCCGATTTTCAGATGGCGCTGTAAAAAGTTCAAGATCAAGGCTTGCGCGAATTCGAAGAATGCAGCGTACTTATCCGTACGTAAAATTCTGAAAAATCGCGCGTAACGCAGATATTGGACGTTTACGGTGCCATCAGCATTAACAGCAACTCTTTTTGATGTGGTCTGTACTCAGTTTCGATCAGAGGGCTTCAGGCGGCTCCATAGGAATATCAAATTTCTTCATGTACTTCCAAACAGACGTCCGGCTTTTTCCCAGCCTGCGGGCCGCCTCTGCCTTGTTCCATCCGCATTCCTGCAGCAGCGCCATCAAAGACTCCCGGGTCAGTTTTTTATACTTATGGACAGCACCGCTGTAAGAGGGTTTGGCCGACAGGGTATCGAATTCCATCTGCCGGATTTCAACCGGGAGATCAAACGCGCCGATCCATTCGGTTTCGCAGAGGACAAAGGCATGCTCAATGGCGTTTTCCAGCTCCCGGACATTGCCGGGCCAGTTATAATCCATCATCAACTGCATGGCATCATGGCTCAGACCGGAAATGCCCTTGCCGGTTTTGGTGTTAAAACTGTCGATAAAATGACGTACCAGCAGCGGTATATCCTCCCTGCGACTGCGAAGCGGCGGCAAAAAAACGGGAAACACCTTGAGCCGGTAAAACAGGTCTTCCCGGAAATTGCCCTCACGTACAAGGCTGTAGAGGTCCTTGTGGGTGGCGGCAATCACCCGGATATCCAGATGCCGGGAACTGGTCTCCCCGACCCGTTCGATCTGTCGTTCCTGAAGCACCCGCAGCAGCTTGAGCTGGATCAGGGGGCTGACCTCTCCGATCTCATCGAGCAGGATGGTACCCCCGTGGGCTTCCTCAAACCGCCCCACCCGGTCCCTGTGGGCGCCAGTAAAAGCGCCGCGGACATGGCCGAACAACTCGCTTTCCAGAAGCGACTCGGAAAGGGCGCTGCAATTGACCACCACCAGGGGCCCCTTGCTCCGGTCGCTGTTGTAATGAATCGCCCCGGCCGCCAGTTCCTTGCCTGTGCCGCTTTCACCCTGCAGCAACACCGAGGCATCACTTTTGGCCGCCATGCGTAGGGCCTGGAAAACCTCCCGCATGGCATGGCTTTTGCCAATGATATTGTGAAACTGGTGTTTTTCAAGAAGCTTCTGCTGGGCTTCCTCGGCCTTTCGCCGGGCAGCGGTCAGCTCGGTTAAATCCGTCAGGGTCTCAACCACCCCGATAATCCGATTTTCCTCGTCTTTTAGAACCCGGGCGTTTTTGATGACCGAAACCCGGTGACCGTCCTTATGTTTTAACTGGCATTCAGAGGGCTGCACCTCCCCTTTTTTATAAATCTGGCATTCATGTATATTGGCCGGACATTCCCGGCCGAAACACCGGCTGAACGCCAGCAATGAACAATAACAGCCGATGGCCTCCCCTGCCCGGTATCCGGAAAGCCTTTCCATGGCCGGATTCCAGGATGTAATGCGCCCCCCGGAATCCAGGGTGAAAACCCCTTCGCCCATGGTTTCCAGCAAAAGGCCGGCGAACCGACTGTCCCATACCCCGTTTTGATCTTCCCGGTGCATTATCTGATGCTCCATACCTGAAGGCTTCGTAAAAAGCTTTTTACCGCGGCCGCTGTTTTTACAGGAAGGAAGCCCTGCGGCCTGGGTCAGTTTTTTCGCTCCTGACCGTTTACAGAGGTTTCTGTAAACGCTCAATGTCGCTTCAAAAACCGACCCCGCCCTTGG
>JAIPES010000011.1 GCA_021737045.1 Desulfobacteraceae bacterium
CGGTTTGCTCCCTGCTGACCGCTTGCGCGCTCAATGCGACTCGCAAACCACCCCCGGGCCGGCATCATGGCCGACTGTGTGCAAAATTTCTCACCAAAGGGGCTCGGAGCAACATATCTAAGCCTTCGAAGTAGCTTCAGGAAAAGTTGCTCTTATAGCTCGGGTCCCGGGTTGCGGCCAGAGGGAACACTTCCAAGGAAGTCCAAGGGCGGGATCGGCTTTTGAAGCGACATTGAGCGTTTTTGCATAAAGATTTCAAATTGTTTGAGGAAGGCAGGGCGGGTTTGTAAATTTTAGGCAAGGCATTTGATCAATCCGCAAAAACGGTCAGGAGCGAAAAAGCCGACCCCGACCGCAGGGCTTTCTTCCTTACAAACAGCGGACGCGGTAAAAAGCTTTTTACGGTGCCATCATAGATTGACAAAACAGACAAGCCGCTCTAATTGAATACCACTATTATCATACCAAACTATTCTGAGTGCAAAACAATCAAAAAAATCAAAACCGATAAATATGAAAGTCAAAACATCAATCACACTGTCCCGGGATTTAATCTGTCAGATAGACGCGCTGTCGGGGCGATATGGCAACCGATCCGCATTTATTGAAAAAGCGGTACGGGCGTTGATCGATACGGAAACCAGGCGTGCGCGGGATCTCAAAGATTTAAAAATTCTCAACGAACAATCCTCTGAACTCAATAAAGAAGCAGAGGAGGTTCTGACCTTTTTATCCAGGTAGCCGCCTCAGTGGCTGATATGTTCTGCAAATTCGTTGAAGGCCACATGAATGGGAATGGCAAATCCCAGGCCCTCGAACTTGCGGGTGAGTTCTTTAAAGGAGTTGATCCCGGCCACCCGGCCGTGGCGGGTCACCAGGGGGCCGCCGCTGTTTCCGGGGTAGATTTTGGCATCGGTCTGGATGAAATTGGACTTGAACCCGGCAATAATGCCCCGGCTCATTGAATCCCGGAGGCCCAGGGGGCTGCCGATGGCATAGACCTGATCTCCCTGTGAAAGCGGGCCCGGGTTGGCCGGGGCGATAAAAGGGGTTTTGTACCCGTCGATTTTTAAAAGCGCCAGATCATGGCTGCGGCTTTTGGCCACCAGATAGGCGGGGATTTCCCGGCCGTCCTTGCATATGACCTTGAAATGGCGGCTCAGTGCTGCAGTGGCGTTTTTGTAACGATATGAGCTGACCTGTCTTTCGTATTCGGCCTTTTTGTCCTCATATTCGGCCTTTTGCTGTTCAAACCGCTTTTTATAGGCCTCGTATCGATCCTTTTCAATGGCGTAGCGCCGTTTTTCCCGCTGCCTGGCCGCACCCCTGGGCATCTTGTCTATGCTTGTCCGGTACTGGTTCAGATGCCGGGAAAACTTGCGCAGACGCTCTTTTTCATCTGCGATCTGCTTGTCTGCGGCCGCAAACCGTTTCTCTATTTCCTCTATTGCCGCATCGCTTCGCTCAAGGGTCTTCGAACTTGTCTGGATCACATGCCGGTTGGTGAGAATATAACCGTTTTCATTAACAAAAAAGCCGGATCCGGTTCCGATGCCCGTCTTGATGGTCACCGCGGCCAGGGCCGCGGCCTCCACCGGGCTTGAGGGTTTGTAGCGGTTGTGCAGGTCCGCCTTCAGGTCCCGGCCTGAGGCGGGCGCATGGCGGCCGGAGCGCCCGGCCGAATCCACCTGCTTTGCTTCGCCTTCGGGCGCGGTGTCGGTAAAGTGCCATTTGCCGTCGGCGTCCTGGTATTTGTAAATTTCAGACAATGCCGGCCCGGCTGCAAAAGCAGTCACCAAAATCACCAGAACGGCCGGAAAAACCATTTTTCTCAGCATTTTCCCCCCCTGAACATTGACGCGCTCGTAAAAAGTCGATTTTCAGATGGTGCTGTAAAAAGTTCAAGATCAAGGCTTGCGCGATTTCGAAGAATGCAGCGTACTTATCCGTACGTGAAATTCTGAGAAATCGCGCGTAACGCAGATATTGGACTTTTTGCGGTGCCATCAACATTAATCCGCATTTTTAGATCAGACCCCTTTCCCCCAGGTTTCCGTAGCGGTGGTAATTGTTGCACACGGCCTGCTCCTGCAGATACTGGAGCAGCTCCAGGCGGCCTTCCATGTAAACCGGCGTGCGGGAAACATAGAACCCGGTTTCCGCGGCCTTTTCATAGACCACGGCCGGCACACGGTCGGCGGCGGCATACCGGATCCGGTCGATATCGCCCATGATCTCACACAACCGCTGGTCTGTCTGCTCAACGATCTCCCCGTTTCTGAAAAACCTTCGGCCGTGACGGGTGTTCAGAAACCGGGCCGCAGGCCCGGAAAGCCCGGGCGGAATGCTGACCGTGGCCGTGCACCCGGTGATCCGGGCAGCGGCAATCCGGGCCAGCACCTCAAATACCGAGTCCTTTTCACTGACCCGGACAACCACCCGGCCCTTGGGCAGATACCGAAGGTGATTGTCCTGGCCGCGCAGATGAAAATAATCGTGCTCTTGGCCAAATTCCTGCTCCCACCAGTAGAGATAGCTTTTGACCGCATAAACCACCTTTTCCAGATCTCCGGCAAGGTCTGCATCAAACCGGTTCCAGCGAAGATCAATCTGCCATTCATTGACAATCCGCAGCAAATGGCTGTCTTCAGAAATATCGCCAACAGCCGGATACCCGGTTTCGGCAAAATCCATGAACTGGTAGACGTAATTGGGGCTGCCGGCCTTGATCCCCGCGCCCAGGGCGGATTTTCCCATGCCGCCGAAAGGCTGGCGCAGCACAATGGCGCCGGTGGTGCCCTTGTTGATATACAGGTTGCCGGCTTTGATCCCGGCCTTCCATTTTTTCTGCTCCCGGCGGTCCAGGCTTTCCAGCCCCGAGGTCAAACCGTATCCGGTCATGTTGACCAGATCAATGGCATGATCCAGGTTTTGAGCGCGCATGACCCCGATAACCGGGCCGAAAAACTCGGTCATGTGGGTATAGCCGCCCGGCTTTACCCCCCACTTGATCCCCGGGCTCCAGATATAGGGATTGGCCGCCACCGGCCCGGGTTTTAAGGCCCAGGATTCGCCCTCTTCAAGCCGGGTCAGGGCCCGGTACAGATCCCCGTCCGGCGGGGCGATGATCGCGCCCACCTTGTTTTGAAACTCCCAGCAGGAGCCGGTCTTGCAGCTTTTGGCCGCATCCGCGAGCTGACGGCGGAAAAGTTCGTCATCATAGACCTCCTTTTCCAATATCACCAGGGAGGTGGCGCTGCATTTCTGTCCGGAGTTGCTGTAGGCCGAATGCACGATATTTTTGATGGCCTGGTCACGATCGGACATGGCCGTGACGATCGTGGCGTTTTTGCCCCCGGTTTCCGCGGCCAGCTGGATGTCTGCGCGGTTTTTCAATATCCGCAGGCCCGTATCCGTGCCCCCGGTCAAAATGATATAATCCACCTCCGGGTTGCCGGTTAACTCGCTGCCTGCGGTGCTGCCGGCACACGGGATGAACTGGAGCGTTTTTTTCGACACCCCGGCCCGGTAAAAGCACTGCACCAGTTCCCAGGCCGTGAGCACAGCTGCTGATGCGGGTTTGAACAGCACGGTGTTTCCGGCCGCCAGGGAGGCGGCAATGCCGCCGCAGGGAATGGCAATGGGAAAATTCCAGGGCGTGATCACAAGGCCCACGCCCCTGGGGCGAACGCGGACATTGTCCATTTTGTGAAAGATTTTGGCGCTGTGAGGGTAAAACTCGGTAAAATCAATGGCCTCTGAGACCTCTGGGTCGCTTTCGGCAAACATCTTGCCCCAGTTGGCCGCAGCCGCGCCGATCAGATCGCCCCGGGCCTTTCTGAGTTCGTGGCACACCCGGTCCAGGATCTGGTGTCGTTGTTCATGGGTTTTCTCCCGCCAGCCCTCCGGGTCCCGGCGTGCGGTTTCAACCGCATGCCGGATATCCTCGGTCCCGGCCAGGCGATACACGGCCGTGGTGACCGCATCGCCGGAATCCGGGTTATAGGTGGTCACGTCAATGACATTTCTGGTTTCACGGTCTTTGAAAATTTCATTTCCGCCTATGACCACCGGGATTTCAATGGGATCATCACCGGCGGATTTCCGCCATTTGTCCCGAATGGCTTCGGCCCATTTCTGGTTGGGCGGCAGAGACCAGTCCGTATCCGGCTCATTGGTGAACCGGTTGGTAAAAAACGCCCCGATTTGCTCATCAAATGTTTCCGTGTTTCTGTCCTGGGTCCGGCTGGGTGCAGCCGGGGCGGCCTCCATATGCCGGCAGGATTGTTCAAACTGATCTTTTAAAAACGTCCAGGCACGGGAGTTGGTTGTCAGGTACGGGGCATAGCGCAGGAAATTTTCCGGGGAAGTGTTTTCATCCAGCCGCCGGATCAGATAGGCAATGGCATTGATGAACTGGTCCTTTGAAGCCACCGGCGCATAGAGCAGGATATCTCTGACGCTTTCCTGCAGGGTCCGGCGCATGTGATCGGCCATGCCTTCGAGCATTTCAAACCAGAAAAACTCGGTCACGCCCAGGGCATGGCCCAGTTCATGGGCATAGGCGAGTTCAAACAGGTTGTGGGAAGCCACCCCCAGGTGCACGGCCCGGATGTGTTCGGGCTGCATGGCATAGGAAACCATGCGCTTGTAATTGGCATCCACGTCCATTTTGTTGTCATATGTGGCCAAAGGCCAGTTGAAATGGGAGGATTCCAACAGTTCCATCTCAAGATTGGCGCCCTTGACAATGCGCAGCTTGATGGGTGCCCCGCCGGCTTCCACCCGCTTAATGGCCCATTGGGTTAGCCGCTGCTGCATCGGATAGGCATCCGGCAGATAGGCCTGCAAAACAATGCCGGCGGAATAGTCTGAAAATTCCGCTTTTTCCAGGGTGCGGACAAAGGCCTCGCAGGTAATGTGGATATCGCGGTATTCTTCCATGTCCATGTTGACGATCTTGGGCACAACCTGACCGTTTTCCCGGGTGAAATAATTTTCCCTGGCCACCCGCAACAGTTTTGATAACCGTTCCACCAGGAGTTCCACGGTGTGTTCAAAGGCCATGGGCGAGATCTGGGAATACAGAGTGGAGATTTTCACGGAGATGTATTCCACATCCGGGTCCTTCATGTCTTCAATATAGGTCTGCAGCCGGCGCAGGGACTCTTCTTCGCCCAGGACGGCCTCGCCCAGGTGGTTGATGTTCATGCGCACGCCCTGGGCCCTGCGTTTTTCCAGGTGCCGGTGCAGGGGCCTGGATTCGCCCGGGATAATCGCCCGGGATGAGGAATTGCGCATCTGCTCCACCATCCGGGGTACGGCAATATTGGGGAAATGCCGCCCCATGCCCATAAACATCTGGATGAGCAGCCGCTCCACCCGGGAGAAAAAATCCGGCACCCCGTATTCGGAGAGCAGATGATTGACCTGGTCAGCCACCCGCTCATGATCGTGGGACCGGAAGCACTGGTCGATCATGCGGGTGAGCACCACCTTGTCCAGGGGATGGGTCAGCAGGCGCTTCATCTGCTGCTGGATGTGTTTTTCCTCTGCAGTGAGCAGCTCGTTTGCCCGGTTCTGCCATTTGGCGGCAAGTGCGGCAGCGCTTTGTTCAATCTGATCCGGATTCGGGGTGTTCATTGTTCCTCCAGCGGGGTGAAAAATTGCCGCCGCAACGCCAATGGCCAAACAGACAGCAGCAGGGCGGGCTTTGTGTTGTTTTTATATCATAGGCAAGCATTATAGCATATAATGAATAAATTTGATAAGCTTGTAAAAAGTCTTTTTTACAGGCAGTGTTAAGTTTTAAGTGATTAAGTGTTAAGTAAAATCAAGAAGTTATTTCTTTGTTGGTTGGCAGTTATATCCGTTTTAAGACTTTTTACGATTCCATCAAATTTCCATTGAAGACAAAACAGGATTTACAGAAAAAAGGCGGAAAATGAAAGAAGTGATCATCACAGAGGAACCCATTGCGCTCTACAAGCTGCTCAAGTTCGAAAATTTGACTGCAAGCGGCGGGGAGGCCAAGTACGTAATTTCAGAAGGCATGGTCCGGGTCAATCAAAAAACCGAAACCAGAAAACGCAAAAAAATCTTTGCCGGCGATCTGGTGGAATTTGCCGGCCGGCAGTTCCGGGTACAGGTGCAGGGAAACGAGAAATGAACCCCTTGTTTGAAGAGCTTGACTTTCGCAATACCCCCATGGGCGAGCTGGTGCTGCGGCGCAGGCGGGTGATGGCCCTGAAGGGAAAAATCATCTACGAGGTCAAGCTCAATGACGAATATCTCATGTCGAGCCTGTTTTATGCCGCAGAGGCCGCCCTGGCCGAAACCGGGCTTTCCCGGCTGGAAGGCGGCAAATGGGACGTTGCCGTGGGCGGGCTGGGCCTGGGATTTACGGCTGCGGCCGCCCTGGAATTTGAGCAGGTAAAACGCCTTGTGGTCATCGAGGCCCTGGCGCCGGTCATTGACTGGCACCAAAAAAATCTGGTGCCAAACGGGGCGGCGCTGTGCCATGATCCGCGCTGCCAATTGATACACGGGGATTTTTTCGCCCTGTGCCATGCCGGCGCCCTTGATCCGGATAAACCGGGCCGGCGGTTTGACGCGATTTTGATAGATATTGACCACACCCCGGAAAACTGGCTGGATGCCGGCCACGGCGAATTTTACACCGCAGCCGGCTTAGACCGCCTCCAATCCCTGCTCAAACCCGGGGGCGTGTTTGCCCTGTGGTCCAATGACGCCCCGCAGGATGGGTTTATCCAGACCCTGTCTGCGGTGTTTGACCGGGCGGAGGGCCGCACCATCTGTTTTGACAACCCCCTGCAGCAGACGGTGTCTGAAAACGGCATCTACCTGGCCCAACGCAAAACCGGCTAGAAAAACGCCGGCTGCATCTCCACGGTGGGCCGGTCATCGGCCATGAGGCGTTTTTCCAGCCCTTCGATTTTGGGCAGTTCATAGGCAAAGAAATAGCGCAGGGCAAACATCTTGCCGGCGTAAAATCCCTTGTCCTTTTTCTTCGGGCCCTTTTCCATGGCGTTTTGGGCGGCCACACCCTGGGCCAGCCACTGCCAGGCGATTGTGACAATGCCGAAATACTCCAGATACAGGGTGGCATCAGCCAGAAAGGCTTCAGCCCCCTGACTTTGCGCAACACCGGCCTGGTGCCGGGTCACCTGTTCCAGCCGGCCGACAGCGTCTTCGAGCTGTGCGGCAAAACCCTCCAGCGCCTTTGATTTCCCGGCTTGGGCAATGGTCTGGCGCAGCTGCTCAGTGTAGAAGGCAAAGGCCTTTCCCTGCTGCATCATGACCTTTCTGCCCAGAAGGTCCATGCCCTGGATCCCGGTGGTGCCTTCGTGGATGGGATGAATCCGGCAGTCCCGGTAATACTGCTCCAGGGGATAGTCATCGCAGAAACCCGATCCGCCCAGGCACTGCAGGCCCTGGCTGATGGCCAAAATGCCGGTCTCCGAGGGGTAGCTTTTGGCCACAGGCGTCAGAATTTCCAGCAGGAGATGATATTTTTCCCTTTCATCAGCGTCTTGTGTCACCTTCATCATATCCACGTACTTGCTGCACTGGGTGAGCAAAGACAGCGAGCCTTCCACCACGGATTTCTGAAACAGCAGCATCCGCTTGACATCCGCATGCTCGATAATGGCAACAGGCGGTGATGCCGGATCCTTTTGGCCGGGCTTTCTGCCCTGGGTCCGGGTGCGGGTGTATTCCAGGGCCGCGTGATAGGCCCCGCCGGCCATGGCCGTGGCGCCCATGCCCACGCCGATGCGCGCCTCGTTCATCATCTGGAACATGTATTTAAGCCCCTGGTGGGCTTCTCCCACCAGCCAGCCATGGCAGTCGTTTTTGTCGCCCATGCTCAGCTGGGCAATGGGGCATCCCCGGTAGCCCAGCTTGTGATAAATCCCGGAAGTGGCCACATCATTGGCCGCAAGGGTGCCGTCTGCCTCCGGCCGGTACTTGGGCACAACAAAAAGCGAAATTCCCTTGACCCCGGCCGGACCCCCCGGGATCTTGGCCAGCATCAGATGCACCACATTTTCCACCGCATCGTGATCGCCCGCGGAGATGAAAATCTTTTGCCCCTTGATCAGGTATTGACCGTTTTCCAGCGGTTCGGCGGTGGTGGCCACATCAGTCAAAGACGATCCCGCCTCAGGCTCGGTCAGGGCCATGGTCCCCTGCCACCGGCCCTGCCGCATCCCGGGCACAAAGGTCTCATTTAGCTTCCGGGAACCGAAGGACTCGATAAGATGGGCCGCGCCCCGGCTCAGGCCGGCATAGGCATTGGCCGAGTAATTGGCAGAGGCAAAAATGAACTCGCAGAGATCAGCTACCATGGAAGGCAGCTGCTCTCCGTCCTGGTCAATGGGAACCGTGCTGGTCAGCCAGCCGCCTTCGGCAAATTCCTTTAATATCTTTTTTATGGCCGGATGCACCCTGACCTCGCCGCCCACCAGTTCGGGCGGCTTTCTGTCCATTTCCTCAAACAGGGGAAACAGCAGGTTTTTAGCCAGTTTCACCGCTTCTTTGACCACCATTTCAAACATCTTGCGGTT
This sequence comes from Desulfobacteraceae bacterium, assembly GCA_021737045.1. Classification (GTDB taxonomy): domain Bacteria; phylum Desulfobacterota; class Desulfobacteria; order Desulfobacterales; family Desulfosalsimonadaceae; genus Desulfosalsimonas. Next base: position 8,589 of record JAIPES010000011.1, read on the forward strand.
GTGCTGGCCAAAATAGTCATACCGGGTCAGGGACGTGACGTCAAAGACCTCGTAAAGCAGAAAATCCACGTTTCTTTCATCTACAAACCGGGTTGCCACAATAGCCTTCCTTTCATTTCATTTTGTTCAACCGCCGGATTTTTGGGTCCATGATCCGGCAGCGGGGTTTTGGCCGAAACATCTTTTTCATTATCCTGTCAGCATTGCTCCGTCAACTCGCATCCATTAAAACAAATCCCGGCCGAAAAGATAGCCCGGGGCGGTCTTTATCCCCTATCCCGGAGCCCGGGATGTCATGGTCCGGGTTCCTTTTTGAGCAGCATTTGCCCGCCCCTGTCAAAGGCCAGGCAGTTGGCTGCCACCTTGTCTTCGGGCATGATCTGTGAGACCGCGGCTTTAAATGAATCCTTGTCCACGGGCAGAATATCTGCGGCAGCCAGGGCCCCGATCATCATGATATTGGCAAAAATGGGGTTTCCCATTTCCATGGCCGCCCGGGTGGCTTCCAGAAACCACGCCCGGGCCGACAGATCGCCGATCCACTGCCGGAGCTGGTCCTGCTGCGGATACCGGGCCTGGCCGGAAATCACGGCAATGGAATGCACCGGCCGGGTGTTGCACAATAAGATCACCTCCGGGTTGCCGTAGTCGGCCAGCACCCGCAGGGCTTCGGTGGGCTCAAGAGATATGATCACATGGGCGCGGCCCCTTGGCATCCGGGGCGACCAGGTGCCGGTTTCCGAGATCCGCAGGTGACTCATGACCGATCCCCCCCGCTGGGAGGCGCCAAAGGTTTCGCCGATGGTAACCCTATAGCCCTGCTGCGTAAAAATATTGCCCAGCACCCGGGAGGCCAGCACATTGCCCTGCCCGCCCACGCCGGTGATCACCAGGTTGTAAGGGTCGCCGGGGAGTTTGGCATCTGCCGCCATTTTCAGGTCCTCTTCTTTCGGGTGATGGCCCCTGCCGGACAAACCGAGGCACACACCCCGCAGCCGGCGCAGATCACCTCGTCGATGCGCGCGCAACGGTTCTGGTCATCCCAGTTGAGTCCCGGGCACTTAAACACCCGGGTGCACAGCTTGTTGCACCCGCAGTTTTCCCCGATGCAGATTTGCGGATCCAGGTACATTTCATATTCCGGCCTGCCCCTGCGCGCCGGGCTCAGGGCGCAGGCCCGGCGCATGATCACCACCTGAACCCCGTTTTTGCCGGAAACCTTTTCCAGCAGGATATCACGGGTCTGATCCATTTCAAAGGGATCGCACACAGTGGTCTGCGCCCCCAAGGCCCGGCACACGGCCTCAATGTCAACGGCCGGTGCACTTTGGCCCATGGCGTCTGTCTCCAGGCCCGGGTGGGGCTGGAAGCCGGTCATGGCCGTGCCGCTGTTGTCAAACACCACCAGGGTGATATCCGCATTGTAATGCACGGCATTGACCAGCGCCGGCATGACCGCGTGGAAAAAGGTGGAGTCCCCGGAAACGGCCACAATGGACTGATCCATGCCGAATGGGCCCAATTTGCCGAAACCGCTGGCAAGGCCCGTGCCCGACCCCATGGCGTGCATGGTTTTTAAGGAAAAATACCCGGTTTCGCGCATGCCAAGGGAATAGCAGCCGATATCCCCGCACACAAACCCCTCCCGGTTATCCAAAGCCAGCACATTGTGCAAAATCCAGTAGGAAGCCCGGTGGGGGCATCCCGGGCAAAAAGTCAGGTCCCGGCCCGGGGCGCCGGCCAGCACACACAGCCCGGCTTTTTCCGTGTAGTCTGCGGACACGGCTTCATACGACAGATCAAAAATTTTGGCCAGAGCGGCAATCACGTGATCCGGATGCATCTCCCCCACCGAGGGCAGGGTTTTGTCGCGCTTGGCATGGATGGTTTTGGCGCCGATTTCCAGGGCCAGCTCAGCTGCCAGGATCTTGATGTTTTCCTCCAGAAACGGGATCACCTCCTCGACAATGAGCACCCGGCCGGTTTTTTCCAGATACCGGCCAACGAGATTGTTCGGCAGGGGCCAGGTGGTCGCCAGTTTTAACAGGCCCGCGCGGTCTGACAGACCCAGTATTTCAATTGCCTCACGGCAGTAAAGATTGCACGCACTGGCGGTGATCACAAGCAGTTCCGGGTTTTCAGGGCCTGTGTAAGTATTAAACAATGCGTTTTCAAAAGCGTCCTGCGCCTTTTCCAGTTTTTGCTGCTGCAGATCGTGCTTGTAGGCCACTGGCGCGCTGCTCACAGCACCTTGCCGGGGATCCAGGATAAACCCGGTATGCCGGAACCGGGCTTTGGGCCGAAAATCCGGCATGGGGCCGAGTTCCACGTTTCCGCTGGCATGCGACAGCCGGGTGACGCTTCTGACCATGACCAGGTTGCCGATCTGCTCGGAGAGTTCAAAAGCCCACTTGATCATGTCCTTGGCTTCCTGGAAATCGCCGGGCTCCAGCAGGGGAATTTCCAGCAGGCGCGCAAAATGACGGGATTCACCCTCGTTTATGGAAGACAGGGCCCCGGGATCATCGCAGGGCACCAGCACCATGCCGCCCCGGGTGCCGCCGCCGGCCAGATGGAGCAAAAAATCCGAGGCCACGTTGACCCCGTTTTGCTTCATCACGCAAAGCGAGCGCAGGCCCGCAAAGGATGCGGCAGCAGCCACTTCCGCGGCCACTTTTTCATTCACCGACCATTCCACGTAGATCCCCGCGGCAGCAGCCACCCCGGCCAGATTTTCAATGATCTCCGAAGACGGGGTTCCCGGATAACCGGCTGCCACACTCACCCCGGCTTCCAGCGCGCCCCTGGCAATGGCCTGGTTGCCCATCATCAAAAGCCGCTGGCCCGGCCGGCCTTCAGTCAGCTCATTCATGCGCACCTCCCGGCCCGGCCGTCATTTTTTCAAGGGCCCGGGCATTGACCCGCAGCACGGCCGGGCCGATTTTTTCCGAATTGACCCGTCCCGTTTCAACGGCGCGCCCAAAGGCCCGGCGCTTTTTAACGGCCGCAGCCCTCTCCAGGCAACCCCGGCCGGATTGCGGAAGATCCCACACCTCCAGGTATCCGGCGGCCGCGGCATCGGCTGTGAGCTGCCGACCTTTTTCAGTGCGCACCACAAGGGTGTTATATCCCGGGTTCTGCTCCATGGCGCCCACTGATACATCCGCCCATTCGGCGGTCATGTCCGGGCACAGCCCGCATCCCTGGAGCACGAGATCCCGGATTTCATCCAGGGCGATTTCAACGGCATGATTGCGGGTTTCAGCCACCAGGATTTCTGCGGGGGGTGGGGGAATACGGATTTTGCGAATTTCTTCGCCGGGGAGGCGTTTTTCCATAAAGGCCATCAGGCCCCGGGCATCCAGGGCCCAGGTACAAAACAGCCCGATGGTCAGGGCCACGGGATCTGAAAAATTTTCATCCGCCATGGGATTTTCCCGCATCAAGGCCACGGCGGTCATCTGGCAGGGCGTGCCCACGACCCCCATTTGCTGATATCCCTGGTTGACCCCCTGATTCAAGGCCGCCAGGGTGGGTGCGGCCGCATACCCGGAGCCCGCATACCCGGCCACGTCCCGGACCCGGGTCACCAGGGCCGGTTCCGGCATCAGGCCCTTTTTTCCCGTGAGCACGGCCGCGTCAATGCGGCCGGTTTCCAGGGCGTATCCAATCAGGGCCGAGACCGTGCCCCCGTCCTGGAAATCTCCGCGAACTGCAGCATCCCCTGCCCGGGCGGCAAAGATCTGCTGATAAGCCCCGAGGGGATCCCCGCTATATTCCCCGAGGCCCGCCAACCGGGAAAGCGCATCCAGGTCCACTTCGGTTTTGGGGCAAAAGGCGTGACACCGGCCTTTTTGCCGATTGCAGGAAAAAACCATGGCAGTCTTGCCCTGCCAGGTGTGAAAATAGGGGCAAAGGTGAATACATGCCCCGCAGCCCACGCACAAACCGGTTTCCAGCACTTCCCTGTGCAGATCACCGGGCCCGAGTACCTGCATATGCAACTCCCCTGCTCAAATCCATGTCAAGTTGTCAATCCAACCCACCCTGTTGTTTTCCTACCTGAATGACCGATAGTCGTCAATGCCAAATATTGTCTGTTATTATCGAACAAATAAAACGTCAATCCGCGCGTCCCCCCCGCAACAAGGCCGGAAAAACACCGACCGAAAACAATGAATCGTGTTCAGATACCATTTGACTCTTGTTTAAAATGCGGATATTTTGATACACCCGCAAATTCACAATGACCGAACGGAGTTTTCAACATGAGTGTGCAATCCGTGCAGCGCGCGCTGACAATTTTAACCCTGTTTTCCCATCGCCGGCCGGTGCTCGGCATTTCCGAGCTAAGCCGGTTGATGGACCTGCCCAAGGGCACCGTGCATGGCATCACCCGCACCCTTGTGGACCAGGGCTTTTTAAGCCAGGATGAACAAACCAAAAAATACCGTCTTGGTCTGAAAATCCACGAACTGGGCATTGTGCTTTCCGGCACCCTGGAATTAAACCAGAAGTCCGCCGGCCCCTGCCATCAGCTTTCCCGGCGCACAGGGCTGCTTTCACGCATCGGCATCTGGGACGGCGGGTCGGTGGTGATCACCCTAAACACCCACCCCAACCCCATGCCCGTGCTGCCTTACCAGGTGGGCCCCCGGATCCACGCCTACTGCTCGGCCATCGGCAAGGCCATCCTGGCCTTTCTGGATGAAAAAACCATCCGGCAGTACCTGGACCGGACCCGGATGACCGCATTTACCCCCCACACGGTAACTGTCAAAAAAAAGCTCCTGGAAGACTTAAAGGCCACCCGCAGGCGGGGATACGCCATTGACCGGCAGGAGGCCGTGCAGGGCATGGGCTGTATGGGCGCGCCGATTTTTGACCACCAGGGCGGCGTGGCCGGGGCCCTGAGCCTGTCGGGCCCGGTCAACCAGGTCCTGGGAGATCAGACAGAGGAACTGGCCGGTGAAGTACTTTCCACGGCTGCCGAGATCTCCCGCCTTTTCGGATATTTTCCCGCAATCATGGAAACCGGCGCATCCTGATACCAAAAATTATCTGTCTGTGGCAAACACCTGTCAGCGATCCTTGCTCCCGGCCCTTTTCCTTATGATGAATTTTTTAAAAAACTGAAAACAAAGCGATTATGCCTTGACCCGGAGCCGGGTTTCTGGGAAAATTAATCGGAATTAAACCAGCATGTCCCTGCCGGAAACGCATAAGGAGAAATACCGAGATGGACCTGAAAGCATATTGCCCGGAGAAACTGCTTGCCCCTGAAAAAGCGGTGAAGAAAATCAAAAACGGCAGCCGGGTGTTTATCGGAACGGGCTGCGGCGAGCCCCAGCAGCTGATTCGCTCCATGGTCGAAGATGAAAGCGTCCAGGACATCGTGGTCTACCAGATGCTGTCTTCCACCTTTGCCCAGTACATCGATGATCCGTATTTTACCAGCCGGTTTTCCCTGAAGCTGTTTTTTATCAGCCTGCACATGCGCCAGGCTGCTTTTGAGGGAAAAATCGACTATATTCCGGCCTATCTCTCCCAGATCCCAGAGCTGTTTAACACCCGGCAAATCGGCCTGGATGTGGCCTTAATCCAGGTCAGCCCGCCGGACCGATACGGTTACTGCAGCCTGGGTATTTCCGTGGACATCACGGTTTCGGGCATGAGCAACGCCCCCCTTGTTATCGCCCAGGTCAATCCCCGTATGCCGCGAACCTGGGGAGACGGTTTTGTCCATGTCGATGACATTGATTATCTGGTCCAGTTTGAAGAGCCTCTTGTTTCCGCCCTGCCCGAGGCCAAAAACCAGGAAATTGTCGAGCGTATCTCCCAGTACATCAACCAGCTCGTCGATGACGGCTCCACCCTCCAGGTGGGCTTCGGCCATCTGCCCAATTTTATCCTGCCCCATTTAAGCGGCAAAAAAGACCTCGGGATCCACACCCAGGTGATCACAGACGGATTTCTGCCCCTGTTTGAGCAGGGCGTGGTCACAAACAAGAAAAAAAACTATCTTCCCAACCGGGTGGTGGCTTCCCTGTGCATGGGATCGGATCAGCTTTACCAGTTCATGGACAACAACCCCATGTTTTATTTCCGGGTGGCCGACTTTGTCAACGACCCCAACATCATCGCCAAAAACGACCATTTGATCTCCATCAGTTCGGCCCTGGAAATCGACCTGACCGGGCAGATCTGCACGGACTCCAAGGGCTATATCTTCTACAGCGGCATCGGCGACCAGGTGGATTTCATCCGGGGCAGCAAGATGTCGAGAAACGGATTTTCCATCATTGCCCTGCCCTCCACGGCCCAGGGCGGCAAGGTGTCGCGCATTGTGCCCCATCTAAGCGAGGGCGCCGGAGTGGCCACCACCCGCGGCGACGTGGATATCGTGGTCACGGAATACGGGATTGCCGAACTCCACGGCAAAGGCATTTACCAGCGGGTCATGGAACTGGCCCAGATCGCCCATCCCAAGTTCCGGGAATGGCTCATTGAAGAAGCCAAGAAGCGGCACTACATCTTTGGCGACCAAATCCCGCCCAGCAAGCAGGATCTGATGTTTCTGGAAGACTACAAAGACCACCTGGACCTGGAAAGCGGAAAAACCGTGGAATTCCGGCCACTTTTACCATCAGATGAGTTTGCCACCCGCAATTTCTACTATTCGCTCCAGGAAAGCACGGTGTTTTACCGCTTTTTTTACCGCCGCAAGATCTTTTCCAGGGAAATGCTGCAGAAGCAATGGGCTTCTGTGGACTATCACCAGAACATGACCATCATCGGCATGATCCAGCGGGGCAAGCACAGGGAAATCATTGCCATCGGCTCCTACGGCCAGGCCGAAGATGAAGTGGCGGAAGTGGCTTTCGTGGTCAAGGAGGAATACCAGGGCCAGGGTATCGGCAGCTACATGCTGGCCCTGCTGGAAAAAATCGCCCGGGAGAACAAATACACAGCCTTTACCGCAACCGTGCTCAGCGAAAACAAGGCCATGGTCCATGTTTTTGAAAAACGCTATCCCCACGCCAAAATCAAACGCGGATACTCCGGGGAGGTCGACATCCATATGCCCTTTGATTCCCCGGAAAACCAGGCCGGCAACAACAAGGAAAAAAATCAGCCGGACCCGGAATAACGGGCCTTGATTTTTTCACGGTCCGGACTGCCGTCTGATCTGACCGGAAAATCGGTGACCACTTCAACATAATGGGGTTTTTTGTAACGGGCAATGCGCCTGCCCACAAACTCGATGAGTTCCTCCGCCCCCAGACTGGCCCCGGGCTTGAGCCGGCACACCGCCTTGATCCCCTCTTTCCATTTGGGATCCGGCACACCAAAAACCACTGTCATATCCACTGCCGGATGCTCCAGGATGACCTTTTCCACTTCCGCCGGATATACATTTTCCCCCCCGGGCTTGATCAGCTCCTTTTCCGCCATCCGGCCGGTATAAAACAAAAACCCGTTTTCATCAAAACGCCCCGTGTCTCCGGTATGATGCCAGCCGTTGCGGAATATATGCGCATTGTCTTCAGGCAGGTTCCAGTAGCCCTGAAACACCAGCGGGCCCCTGATGACAATCTCGCCGGATTCGCCCGGGGGCAGAAAACGGCCGGTGTCGTCCACCGTGCGCACGTCTGCCAGCACCACCGGCTTTCCGGCTGATCCCGGAGCGTCGTTGTAAGGTCCGATGGTTGCCAGCAATGAGGTTTCGGTCTGGCCGTACATGCAGTAATAAGTACCGCCTGTCATTTGCTGATACTGCTCGATATCCTGGGCTGCGGCCAGGCCGACCACCGACCGGAGCGATGAAATGTTCCGGTTCTCCTCTGCTGCAGCCTTTAAAAACGATGAGAGAATCGGCGGAAAATCAAAGAACAGGGAGACACCAAACTCTTCTGTCAGCCCTGCGGCCCTGCCTGCGTCAAACCGGCTCATGTTGACATTCAGCGCACCCGCCTGAAACGCAGCCACTGCCATGAAAAGACCGGCCACGTGAAACAGCGGCAAAAGGCATAAGTGCACATCCTTTTCAGACAGGGCAAAATAATAGTCCAGGTGAAGACCGGCGCAAAGCACGTTTTCATGGCTCAAAAGCGCGCCTCTGGGCCGTCCGGCCACAGCGGCGGTATGGATGATCACAAATCCGTCATGGCTGCCTGCGTCCCCGGGCGCAGCATTGCTTCCGCCCTCTGCAAGGGCGGACAGGGCTCCGAATGCCCCGGCATCGGACTTTAAGTTGCAGCACTGCTGCAGCGAAGGCAGATCCATCAGGCGATCCTTGAGCATATCCTGGAACTCTGCGTCCGCGAACATGAGCCTGGGCGAGCAATCATTTAAATTATAGCAGATCTCATCTGCGCTCAGCCGCCAGTTTATCGGAAGCATAACCGCCCCGGCAGCTGCCGCCGCACCAAAGAGCAAAAAAAACTCAATGCTGTTTTTTCCGAGCACGCCCAGGCGGTCACCTTTTTCCACCCCCGCGGCCTTGAGTCCCGAGCAAAGTGCATCCACACGGGTTTTTATGTCCCGGAATGTGAACATCTCGCCGGTGTCAGCCTCGTACCAGGCCCCGGCATTCGGAAAGGCCGCTGCATTGCGTTTTATCTGATCATAAAATGTAAAATCGTAGAGTCCCATTGCTCTATTCCCGGTCAAATTCTGTTGTATACGGTCAAAAAATCTATTTCACCGTGGTCACGGGGCACGGAGCCTTTAAAATAATGAACTGCGCCGTGGAGCCCAGAATGATCTTCTGGGTCCGGGATTTTTTCCTGACCCCCACAAATATCAGGTCGATTTCGTTTTCCGCGGCAAAGCGCACCAAGTCCTCGCCCGGGGTCATCCCGCGGGCAAGCTGGTGCGTTTCGCATTCCACTCCCTTTTCCTTCATAAACCGCCCGGCCTCATCCAGGCTCTTGTCCACGCTGGCGATCTGCTCGAAACTCTCGCTTGACCCGCCTTCCATGGAGGTGACAATCACAACCCGGGCATTGAAAAACAGGGCATGCTCCCGGGCAAGAGACAGGGCATTGGCCGAGGCTTTTGTCCGGTTGTAGCCGACCAGTATTTTCATCAGATCACTCCCTTTCTACATCCATCTTTTCCGCCGCTTGTAAGACTTTACCTCCTTGAATGATTTTCGCCCCCCCGCCCGGGTCAGGCCCATGTAGAACTCCTTGACATCCGGATTTTGCTTCAATTCCCCTGCCGGCCCCTCCAGTACGATCCTGCCGGTTTCCATGATATAGGCATACTGCGATATTTCCAGGGCGATCCTGGCATTTTGCTCCACCAGCAGAATCGTGGTATTCAGATCCCTGTTGATGGCGGCAATGTTTTCAAAGATCTCCTTTACCAGAAGCGGGGCCAGGCCCAGGGACGGCTCATCGAGCATCAGCACCTTGGGTGCGGCCATCAGGGCCCGGGCAATGACGATCATCTGCTGCTCTCCGCCGGAACAATAGCCTGCAAGCCTTTTGGGAATGTTGGCCAGGCGCGGAAAATGCTTGTACATCAGTTCATGGTCTTCACGGATTTTCTGCTGACCGTCTTTGCGGGTCACCGAACCCACCCAGATGTTTTCATCCACGGTCAGGTGCTTGAAAACACGTCGCTCCTCGGGCACCATCACCGCCCCCTGCCTTACCACGTATGTGCCCAGCACGTTTGTGATGTCCCGGCCCCTGAACCGGATGTAGCCGTCGCGGATGTATCCGTTTTCAGGTTTGAGCAGCCCGCTGATGGCCCGCAGCGTGGTCGTCTTGCCAGCGCCGTTGGTGCCCAGAAGCGAAACAATGGCGCCCTCGGCAACCTTGAGGCTCACGCCCCTTAAAACCTGAACAATATCGTTGTATACAACCTCAATATTGTTGACTTCCAGCAGATGCCCGTCTTTTTTTGTTTCCATGAATACTTAAACCCGCTTTTCAAACATTTTTAAAAAGCCCCCTTTACGCCGGGCCCGGTGCAAAGGGGGCTGAAATCCACTGCTTTGTTACTTGATTTTCTCCGCATATTCCGAGATAAACGGCTTGCCTTCTGCACGGAACTCCCCGTCATCAACCACATAGAGCTGCAGGGTGTCAACGCCCTGGTGATCGTCTTTGGAATATGTAACCGGCCCCACGGTGGTGACCGGATAGAAGGCGTTCATGCCGTTCATCTCCAGCAACTCCTGGTAGAGATTTTCCTTGTTGACCGGCTTTCCTTTGGCCTTGGCCCGCCTGATGACCTCTGTTGTGACCTGGGCGACCATGATCCCGTTTGCATAATTGTGGGAATTGGCCGTCTTTTCGTCCCGGCCGTATCTTTGGGCAAGCGCGAGCTGCGCCTCCGCCCCTGCCCCGGGCTCGGAGGTCACGATATAAGAGGTCGTCCAAAAAAAATTTTCAGCCGCATCCCCGGCCAGGGCGATCAAGTCATTGCCGCCCGTGTAATGAGCGCCCAGAAATGTCATTTTCCCCTTTTCGCCGAAATGCTTTGCAACCAGATCCATATTCTTTGCACCTTTGAGCATTGTTGCCACAGGCGACTGCACGGTCTGGCTTATTACATACGCAACTCCCTTGCTCCGCCACCTCTGGATCATCGCCGTGACATCCAGATCCTGACCGTGTTCAACCGTTTCAACGAGTTCTATGTCCAGGCCTGCTTCAATGGCTTTTTCAATGTCTTTTACCGGTTCTCTGCCGAATGCCGAAGGATGGACGTACATGGCCACCTTTGGCGTGCCGCCTTCATGGTGGTCCACCACATATTCGGCAAGGCCGATGTTTTGGGCGGAATACGACGCAATGGGCAGAAAAATGTAGTCCGAGCCCTCTATGTTGCCGGCATGAAACGAGGCCGGGAGTGTGGGCATTTTCACTTCGTCAAAATCGCGCTTCAGCGCCAGGGTGCTTCCGGTGGAATAATTGAGATAAAAGACAATGCCCATATCCAGAAATTCTTCAAAGTTTCGCTTTGTGATGGCTGTCTCATACTTGTCATCCCGGATCGTGCACTCGATTGTATCGTCTCCCAGCAGTTTCATGTCATTGACATACCGAAAATAATCTTCAGCTCCCTTTGAATAAGGATTTCCCGCATCAGATGTCGGACCCGTTATGGCAAGGGACAGCGCTGTTTTGTAAACCTCTCCGGCCGTGGAAGACCCGGGTGCGGCCAGCATCAGGGCCACCGCTGCAACAATCATCCATATGCTGATTTTTTTGGTTTTCATTTCCCCCTCCTTGATTTGACTTGTTTAAACGGCTCCGGGCAAAAGCCCTGCAAGCCAGGGGCCGCAGATCAGTATCTAAACGGCCAAAGCTTTACATAAGAGCGCATGATCCGCCACCAGTTGGCGATTCCGCGCGGTTCAAATATGAGAAACAAAACAATGACCAGACCGAAACTCAACGGCCGCAGTCCGGTGGCCAGATCCAGTGAAGACGGCAGAATTTCCCCGGCCCACCGCGCAAGGGATTCCACTTGAAGATCCAAGAGCCGGATGGCCGCCGGTCCGAAAATGCACCCTGTGAGCTGGCCCAGACCGCCCACGATTGTCATGGCAAGATACTGGATGGACTCATGCAGGGTAAAGGTTTCAAACCCAGCACCCCGGTTGAGATAAGCCTGAAGGGCGCCTGCGATTCCGGCAAAAAACCCTGCCAGGCCGAATGCAAAAACCTTTGTAAACCCGGGATGCATGCCCATGGCATCGGCTGCGCGGTCATTGTCGCGCACAGCCACCAGGCTTCGTCCGTAGCGGGTCCGCAAGATGTTGCGAAACCCCAGACCGCAAACAACCACGGTAACAAGGAGCGCATAATACCAAAACATGTAGTGCTGAGACCGGCTCACCTGGCCTGAAAACCAGTGCACACGGCCCACATACATGAACTGCCCCTGGTTGAAAAATTCCATGGACCCGATGACCCACTGAAATATCAACTGAAAGGACAGGGTTGCCATAAGCAGGTACAAATGCCGCAGCCGCAGGGCCGGAAGGCCCACGATCAAACCCATGGCAGCCCCCATGAACCCGGACAAAAGAATCATCAGGGGCCAGGCATGGGTGATGAGCACATGCCGGTCTCCGATAACCCCGGCCACAGAGGCCACGGTATACGCCCCGACGCCCATGAAGGCGGCATGGCCCACTGAAATCTGACCGGCAAACCCGGTGATCAGATTTAACCCGTAGACCGCAATGACCGCGATCAGGATATTGTCGATCACCAGCATGTACTTGGTGGAAAGCTCGATGAAATAAGGCCATGAAAACAAAACAACCAGAAAGAGCGCAAATATCAGCCGGTCGACATGGGTGGCAAAAATCCGCTGCTCCTGCCGGTAGGTGGTAAAATAATTGCCTGTGGCCATCCAGCGATTGGCTGACATCATCTACACCCGTTCGATTTCGTGTGTACCAAACAAGCCGTGGGGCTTGAACAAAAGGATCACCAGCAAAACAATATAGGGCAGAAGGCTTGCGGTGCCGCTCAAGCCCCAGTTGCCGTCGAGATACCCGCTTGCAAACTGCTGGATCAGGCCCATGATGATTCCGGCGACCACGGCACCCGGAAGGGAATCAAGGCCTCCGAGAATAACAACCGGAAACACGATGATCCCAAAGGCATGAAGGGTGTCAAAATTAAGGCCCACGATATTGCCCAGAATTCCGCCTGCGGCAGCGGCGGTCAGGCCTGCTGTGGCCCATGCCAGGCCAAATACCCTGGGCACAGAAATGCCGATGGACATTGATGCCATCTGGTCATCTGAGACCGCGCGCATGGAAATGCCCACAGTGGACTTCCTGAAAAACCATGAAAACACCCCGATGAGCAAAAACGTGATCAAAACCCCCGCAAGCTGGGTATAAGAAATATAGATCCCCTGGAAAACGACAGGCTGGGAAGGCATAAACGATGGAAAGGAAAGATTTTCGGATCCAAACGGGGTGAGATAGATCACACCGTCGATAATCGACATCAGCCCTATTGTCACCATGATCACCGAGATGATCGGCTCTCCGATCAGGCGGCGCAGAAAGATTCGCTCCACGCTCATGGCCAGGAAAAACGTCAGTATCATGCTCAGCACAAATGAAACATAAATGGGGATGTGGCAATAAACCGTGAGTGTGTATGTGATGTATGCCCCTGCTGCGATGAGCTGGCCGTGGGCGAGATTGAGCACCCGGGAGGATTTGTAGATGAGCACAAATCCGATGGCGGCCAGGGCATAGATCGAGCCCACCACAATTCCGCTGACCACTAATTGGAAAAAATAAGTCATGATGGCACCGTAAAAATTCTGATTTCAGATGGCGCCGTAAAAAGTTTAAGATCAAGGCTTGCGCAATTTCGAAGAATGCAGCGTACTTAGCCGTACGTGAAATTCTGAGAAATTGCGCGTAACGCAGATATTGGACTTTTGACGGCGCCATCAAGTCATGGGTGTTCTTCCATTGTATAGAATGCCAGTTTGGTTTTCACTGTGGCGGTCTGCCCGTCCTGGTACTGATAAAAGGCCTCGACCTGCTTTTCGGAAACAGTCTCGTCATAGAGTGCCTCATAAAGATCGTGGAATTTTCCCCGGACAAACTGCCTGCGGATCTTGCCGGTTTTTGTCAGTTCCCCGTCATCGACGTCGAGCAGCTTATACAGGATGGCGAACCTGTGAATCCGGAAATGGGGCTGTTCGGCGTTTGCATTGATTCTGGCGATTTCCCTGTAAACCAAATCTGCCACCTCGGGCTTTGCCGAAAGATCCATGAAGGTGGAAAACGATATCCCGCGATCTTCGGCCCATTTGCCCACCACTACGGGATCGATGTTGATCAAAGCCGACACGAAATCCTGCTGATCGCCGAAAATCACGGCTTCCTTGATATAAGGGCTGAACTTGAGGCGATTTTCGAGAAACATGGGGCTAAACATCTCGCCCCGGCTGTTGTGCATGACATCAGAGACCCGGTCTATGACCACCAGGTGGCCGTTTTCGTTGATGTATCCCGCATCCCCGGAATGGAGCCATCCGTCCGGTTCTATGAGTTCAGCGGTTTTCTCCGGTGCCTTGTAATAGCCTTTTGTCACAGAAGCGGACCGGGAAAGAATCTCGCCCTGATCCGATATCATGCACTCTGTTCCCGGAAGGGGCTTTCCCACTGTCTCGGGATGCACCTCGCCGTCTCTGTGCACGTAGGCGATGCCGGTGATCTCGGTCTGGCCGTAGATCTGCTTGAGGTTGACGCCGATGGCCTGGTAAAAGGTAAAAAGCTCCGGACCCAGGGCCGCCCCACCGGTGTAGGCACGCCGCAGCCGGCTCAGCCCCATCTGGTTGACCAGCGGGCGGAACATCAAAACACTGCCCAGCCAGGAAAGAACGCCCAGGACCGGAGGCTTGCTGCGGCCGGTCATCCGGTAGTGCGCCGCCTTCTCTCCGATTTTCATGAAAAAGTTGTAGCATAGCTTGTTGAAACGGTAGGACTCGTCGATCTTGAGCCAGATCTGCGAACGGATGGTTTCATAGATGCGCGGAGCGCCGAACATGAAATGGGGCCCGATTTCCTTTAAATCCGCCATTGCGGTTTCAACCGATTCGGGAAAATTAATGGCAATGCCCGTTGCCATGGCCACCCCGAAAGAATTCATCTGCTCGCCGATCCATGCAAAGGGCAGAAAGGAAACATACTCGTCTGTGGCCGCCAGGGGGTCCACCTCTGTGAGCCGCAGGCCCATGTTGATGTAATTGCGGTGGGTCATCATGGCCCCCTTGGGCAGCCCGGTGGTCCCCGAAGTCAGGCACAGATGGCAGACGTCATCGGGGCTGCCTTCATCCACCATGGTTTCAAAGGCCCCGGGATCGTTTTGATGGGCCCGGTCGCCGAGTGCGTAGAGATCGGCTATGGACATAAACCACTGATCGGATCTGTAACCGCGCATGCCCCTGGGATCTTCGTATATCACCCTTTTAACGTTCGGAATGCGTTCACGGACCTCCAAAACCTTGTCAACCTGCTCCTGATCCGAGCAGAAAACCACGCTGATCTCAAGATCGTCAATGATCTGTGCGATCTCATCGGGAAGGGTGGTCTGGTAGATGCCCGCTGATATCCCGCCTGCTGCCTGGGCGCCAATGGCCACGAAAAGCACCTCAGGGATGTTGTCGCAGATCAGGGCGATCTTGTCCTGCCTGCCGAAACCGATCTGCTTTAACCCCAGCGACGCCCTGCGGGTATAATCGTAATACTCGTTCCAGGTGTAAGGAATCCAGCGGCCGAAATCCTTTTCCCTGAGCGCGGTCTGGTTTCCGCTGGTTTTCACCCGCCACCGCAGAAGCTGGGGGATGCTGTATTGGAGCAGATGGTCCCTGTTTTCCATACCTGTTTACTCTTCCCCGATATAGGCCTCCACAACCCTGGGATTGGAGGCGATCTGATCCGCATTTCCCGATCCGATCACTTCGCCGAAATCCAGTACATAGATCTGATCGGAAATATCCATGACCACGCCAAGGTCATGCTCGACAATGACCACGGTTATTTCCCACTCCTTTTTGATGTCGAAAATAAAGCGCACCATGTCTTCTTTTTCCTCGACGTTCATGCCGGCCATGGGCTCGTCGAGCAAAATCACTTCCGGCTCCAGGGTAAGGGCCCGGGCCACTTCGACTCTTTTCTGCACCCCGTAGCTCAGATTGCCAACGGTCTGTTTCCGATAGGGCTCAAGCTCCATGAAGTCGATGACTTTTTCCACGTTTTCCCGGTTTTCCGCCTCGATCCGGGAGGCTTTTCCAAAAAACAAAACAGCGTGCAAAAGGTTGTAAGAAAGATCCTTGTGACGGGCCAGCATGAGATTGTCGAGCACGGACAGTCCTCCAAACAGCTCCAGGTTCTGGAAAGCGCGCGATATTCCGAGCTGTGACACATGGTGCGGGGCCAGTCTTGTCAGGCGCAGATCCTTGTAATGAATCTCGCCGGCGGTGGGATGGTAAAATCCGGATATGCAGTTTAACAGGCTGGTTTTGCCCGCCCCGTTGGGCCCGATAACAGAGGTGATCAGTCCGGCCTGGATTTCCAGGTTTACCGAGGAAAGGGCGTGAAGGCCGCCAAAGGTGAGGGTTACATCAGATACGATTAAATTCGGCATACAATTCCCGCAAAGTTGAAGTGGGATAAATGATGCGCTGTCTGGTTTTAAGATTGAGCCCGTGGGGAGGCAAAGTCAAGTAGAGAGAATAGCAGTAAAATAGCGGGTTATACCCGCTATTGTTCAAGGGAGAGCAAATGGGCGCGGAGATTTATCTTTTTGTTTTTTATATCCAATTTCGTTCTGATGTTGTGCCGGTGAAACAATATGGTGTTTTTGGAAACCAGAAGCACATCTGCAATCTCGTCATTGGTTTTGCCCGCCTTGATCAGATCGGCCACGCGGATTTCCATGGGCGTGAAATTTCCGGTTCGGCCGGCCAGCCGGTTGATAAACGGGGACACGATATTGTCCAGGTTTGTTTCCAGGATCTGCAAAAGCGTCTTCTGGCGGGTATCCAGGCGTGTATTCATTATTTTTTCCAGATAGGGATGCACCAGTTGCTCCACGTTTCTGCGCACCATGTCACTAAGCCCCCGCTGGTCGCGCTCATGCTGGTTTAAAAGAACGCGCAGGGCGGTATTGACCTCCTCGAGATGATGGGACTGGGCGCGCAGGTCCTTCTGATTTTGCTGCAGGGAATGTTCAGCCCGCTTGCGCTCCTCGATTTCCTGCTCAAGGGCCCTGTTGGAGCCTTCAAGTTCCGCCGTGCGCTCTGCCACCAGTTTTTCGAGCTGGTCGCGGTACTGCTGCAGCTTTCTTTCCGCCTGCTTTTGAGCGCTGATATCGCGCAGGATCACGATGTTGCCCGCCGGCCTGCCGTCTGCGCCCGTATACAAGGTGGAGGAAATCTGCACATCCAGCACCCGGCCGTCTCTTGTCAGGCGCCGGGTTTCAAAAAGATTGATGGTCTGGCCGGAAAGCATCCTTTCAATGGCCTGCCGGGTTTCGGCCCGGCTTTCCTCAGGCACAAAATCGATGCGCTTGCCCAGCAGTTCGTTTCGCGACAGCCCGAAGGTGGTTTCAAAAGCCGGGTTGACATAAGTGGCAATACCTTTCATGTCATAAACCACAATGGGATCCGGTGATGATTCCAAAAGGGTGCGGTACCGGGTTTCGCTTTCCCGCAAAACCGCCTCAGCCCGCTTTCGCTCGGCCAGTTCCCGGCGCACGTCGGCATACAGCCGGGCCTTTTGAAGAGCTATCAGGGCCAGGGCGGCAAAACGCTCCAGGACGGTCACATCCTCTTTTGTAAAACAGCGTCCCTTTTCCACGTGGGCAAGGCCGATCACACCCGCCACTTCCGCCCCGGACTTAAGCGGGATACCGACAATGGAACGCAGCTGGTCGAGTTTCTTGTCCGGTATCCGGCCGGGCCAGACCTGGTAGTCATCAACGAGCAGAACCGATTCGGTTTCCCATACCCGGCCGCCCAGACCCTGGCCCCGAACCACCTGCCGGCCCAGCTGGCCCCTGAAAAACCCCTTGCCCATTTGCATCTGCATGTATCGGGTGCCGGACTCCCGCAGATAAATAAACCCGTGCTCCGTGCCGGTCAGAGAAGAGGCCCGGTCCAGAATATTTTCCAGAAGCTCTTCTTTGTCGATCTTGGCAATCAGTCCAAGGGATGTCTCATGCAGGGCCTCCAGGTAAGCTTTTTGGGCCTGAAATGCCGACTCGGCAGTCCGGCAGCGCTCTGCTTCCCGGCTTAATTCCTGCATCTGATTTTTCATCTGCTCATAGGACGATTTTGGGCTCATGGACGCCGCCTGAACGGGGTTTTGGAGAAAGAGGCATGTTTTTAAATATATATTAACAGGTTATCCATCACTGTGCAACTGTTTTGGTGCTAAAAAACCGCAAGCCGACTTGACAGGCCTTGCCGGCAATGACATGGATAAACACACAGGCTCACAAATCCCAGAAACAAAGAAAGGCAACGCTCATGGACTCTTTTGCCCGCTCCACCCCGCCGGACGAACTAAATGTCCGTGTGCAAAAGCTTCAGCAGCACATGCAGGAAAAACAGATCCAGGGCGCTTTGATTTTGCAGAATACGGATCTGTTTTACTTCAGCGGAACCATCCAGCAGGCCCATCTCTTTATTCCGGGCCAAGGCGAGGCCGTGCTCATGGTCAGAAAGGATATTGAGCGCGCCAGGGTGGAATCGGCGCTCAATCAGGTTGTTTCCTTTTCCAGCCCGAAGCAGATTCCTGATATCCTTGCCAGCCATGGCATCAGCATGCCGGCAAGACTTGGCATGGAACTCGATGTTTTGCCGGCAAACCTGTATTTCAATTTCATGCGGCTGTTTGAAAACGCCGAAATCACGGATATCAGCACCGCCATCCGGATGATCCGCGCGGTGAAATCAGACTATGAAATCGATAAAATCCGCACCGCCGCCCGGTTTTCCGACCGTCTGGCGGCCTGTGTGCCGGATCTGCTAAAAGAAGGCATACCAGAGGTGGAACTGGCCGGCCGAATTGAGGCCGAAGCCAGAAAAATGGGACACCAGGGTATTGTACGCATGCGGCTGTGGGGGGCTGAACTGTTTTACGGCCACGTTATGGCCGGTCCTGCGGCTGCCGTGCCGAGCTATCTGTCTTCACCCACCGGCGGCGCCGGGGTCAACGCATATGTGGCCCAGGGAGCAGGCATGCGGCCCGTTGGCAGAAACGAACCCGTGCTTGTGGACATGGTTTTTGCATTTGAGGGCTACAATTCCGATCACGCCCGGATTTATTCCATTGGCGAGCTTCCCGGCGACCTGATGGCCGCCCACCAGGTGATGCGCGATATCCAGGAGGCTGTGAAAAAAGCCGCGGTGCCGGGCACAGCCGCCGGCGATCTTTACGAACTGGCCCTGAACATGGCCGAAGACAAGGGCCTGGGCGACTGTTTCATGGGCACGGGTGCCCAGCGCATCCGGTTTGTGGGCCACGGCATCGGCCTGGAGCTGGATGAATTCCCCTTTTTGGCCCGGGGGCAGAAACTGGCTCTGGAACCCGGGATGATCATCGCCCTGGAGCCCAAGGTCATTTTCCCGGAAAAAGGCGTGGTGGGAATTGAAAACACCCATGTGGTCACCCAAAACGGATTGGAACAGCTTGGCGGATATCCGGAAGAGATAACTGTCATATGAACCAAGACGGGCCGGGCTTAAAGCCGGGCCCGTCTTGTCAGACAAATGCTTACAGTTTACTTTAGATTACTGCCCTTTCCACTGTTTTAACATTTCATCATAATCCATGGTTTTGGGCTCTTTATCCGGACGCTCGGCCTTTGGCGCCCCGGGCTGGGACAGCCAGTATTCACGGTCTTTTTTGGGATTGAGCTTCGGGGAATACTTGGGCATTTTCAGCCGGCCCATGAGTTCGTCCATCTTGTAGGCCAGATCATCCATTGCCTTCTGGGGAGTGGCATCCCCGGTGGTGACAAGGGATATGTGCTTCCACCACTGCTCTGCCAGAAGCGGATAATGGGGCACATTGGGGCCGGTGTCGGTCCACATGTGCTCCACGGGCGACTTGTAAAAGGTCACAATGCCGCCGTAGGTGCCCTTTTTCTCCTCTTCTGCAAGGTAATCGGAAAACACCGTGGATTTGCGAACCGGAGTCCGGCCCACGATAAACTTTTTCAGGCTCACGGTCTTGGACACGCAGAACTGGGCCCACAGCCAGGCCGCAGCCCGGTCATCTCCCTTGACGCTGTTTTTGAGAATCGTCCAGGACCCGGCGTCCTGATATCCCACCTTCATGCCCTCGTCCCAGTACTTGCCGTGGGGCGTGGGTGCCACCCGCCACAGGGGCTTTCCCGTGGCGTCGGTGACCGGGCTCTGATCCGAGTTGAATGCCGGATCCGACAACCAGGTAATATACTGGAAAATCCGCTGGGCAACATTGCCCCGGGAAGGCGTGGGGCCGGCCTCGGACCAGGTCATGGAGCCGGCATCCGGGGGTGCGTACTTGTCCATCCATTCAACATATTTGGTTGTGGCATAAACAGCCGCCGGGCCGTTGGCCGCGCCGCCGCGCTCCACAGAGGCGCCCACGGGAATGCGATCCTCAACCCGGATGCCCCATTCATCAACCGGCATTCCGTTGGGAAGGCCCTTGTCCCCGGCACCGGCAATGGAAAGCCAGGCGTCTGTAAAACGCCAGCCCAGGGATGGCGATTTTTTGCCGTAATCCATGTGGCCGTAGACTTTCTGCCCGTCGATCTCCCGGCCTGTGAAAAACTCGGCAATATCCTCATATGCCGCCCAGTTCACCGGCACCCCGAGCTCATAGCCGTATTCTTCCTTAAAAGCTTTTTTCAGCTCCGGATCGGTGAACCAGTCGTAGCGGAACCAGTAGAGGTTGGCAAACTGCTGATCCGGCAGCTGAAGCTGGTTGCCGTCATAATCCTGGCCGAACTCCAGGTTTAAAAAATCGTCGAGATCCAGCATGGGATTGGTGACATCCCTGCCTTCGCCCCTGATGTACTCGCTGAAGTTCAGGGCGCTGTCAAGGCGCAGGTGCGTGCCGATGAGATCCGCATCATTGACGTAGATATCATAGAGTTTGCGGTTGGTCTGGATCTGGCGCTGGACCCGGTCGACAACCTCGCCTTCGCCGATAATGTCATGGGTGACCTTGATGCCCGTTATTTCCTCAAACGCCTGGGCCAGTACCTTGGCCTCCCATTTGTGGGTGTTGATGCCTTCGGCCACTGATGTGATTTCCATGCCCCTGTAGGGTTCGGCGGCTTTGGCAAACCATTCCAGTTCCTTTCTCTGCTCTTTTTTCGAGAGAACAGAGGGCTGGAAAACATCTATCCACTTGTCAATCGTATCTGCCTGTGCCGCGGCCGGCAGCAGGAAAGCCAGCGCTGTGAGCACCAGTACGATTTTTGCCGTCCATGTTCGATACATGTCCCCCTCCTTGTAAAATGTTGGCGTTTACAATCTTTGATGGCGCCGTAAAAAGCTTTTTACGGCACCATCTGAAATCAGACTTTTTACAGTGCCGCCATCTTTTGCAAAAGCTTTTTTTTACCGCCGATATCACCTCCTTTTACAATGGGCGTCAATCCGGTTACCCCCACCGGCCCTCTGCGGCAAACCAGCCAAGCGAGATGGCCAGGGGAATCCACAGGGCCGTATCCCCGGCTATGCCAAGCCATATCAGAAATACGGCGATCAGGGAGATGATCCCGATAAAAAACCGGTCGCCCCGGGTGGTGCGGATGGGAAGAAAGCCTTTTCCGGGCACGGACGGAGAAATCCCGTCCCAGATCCCCATAAAGGCGATGGCCGCAAACAGACCGCCGATGGCCAGCCCGCTCTGCCAGGTCCAGTACATCCATGAGGTATTGACGGCAAGCCAGTCAACCATTTGCTATACCCTCCCCAGGGCAAACCCTTTGGCGATATAATTGCGCACGAAATAAACCACAATGGCGCCTGGCACCATGGTCAGCACCCCGGCGGCGGCCAGCAGCCCCCAGCGCACACCTTCAGCGCCGATGCCCACGGTCAGCGTCACCACCACGGGCTTGGCATCGGTAATGGTCAGGGCCTTGGCCAGAATCAGCTCAATCCAGGAAAAGGTGAAACAGAAAAACGCTGCCACACCCACGCCCGGGGCAATGAGGGGGAAAAATATTTTGCCGAAAAACCGGGGGAAGCTGTAGCCGTCGATCAGGGCGGTTTCATCAATTTCTCTGGGGATGCCCGACATGAAGCCTTCCAGTATCCAGATGGCCAGCGGGATGTTAAACAGGCAGTGGGCCAGGGCCACGGCCAGATGGGTGTCATAGATATGCAGGGTATAGTACAGCTCGGTAAACGGGACCATGAATACCGCGGCCGGTGCCATTCGGTTGGTCAGAAGCCAGAAAAACAGATGATGCGAACCCCGAAACTTCCACCTGGAAAAGGCATATGCCGCGGGAATGGCGGCAATAAGGCTGATCACCACATTGAGGCACACATAGATGAGCGAATTCATGAAACTGCTGCGCCACAAGGGAGATGTAAAAATCTCCGCATAGTTTTTAAACGTCAGGTCTTTGGGAATCAGGGTCAGCTCTTTTAAAATCTCGTTGTCTGTTTTCAGCGATGTATTGATCATCCAGTAGATGGGTATAAACAGGACTACCAGGTAGCAGATCAGAAAAATATAGCGCTTCTTCATTGGTTTTCTCCTTTGCCGATATGGGTCATCAGCTGAAAGAAGACATAGCTGAAGACAATGACAATGAAGAGATAGATAAACGATGAGGCCCCGGCATACCCGAGCTGATAGGATTCGGCCTTCCGGGCCACGTGCAGGCTCAAAAATGTGGTGGCATCCCCGGGTCCGCCGCCGGTGAGCAGAAGGGGTTCGGCATAGATCTTAAACGAATCCATAAACCGCAGCAAAACCCCGATGATCAAAACCGAGCGCAGCTTGGGCAGGGTCACGTAGCGAAACATCTTCCACGAAGATGCCCCGTCAATCCGGGCAGCCTGATAGAAGGCATCGGGTATGGCCTGCAGCCCGGCATAACAGAGCAGGGCCACCAAAGGGGTCCAGTGCCAGACGTCGAGCAGAAAAATGGTGGCAAAGGCATCAACCGGGTACTTGGACACGTTGAAATCATAATTGACCAGGGCCAGAAATTCCGGAATCAGGCCCACCGAGGACTGGGTGAGCACCCGGGCGATAATGCCCACCACATTAAACGGAATCAAAAGGGGAATGCCCAGCAAAACCAGGCACAGGGCCACGGCCGGACCCCTTCTGGGCATGGAAAGGGCAATGCAGATGCCCAGGGGCACTTCCACGGCCAGAATGCCCATGCTGAAAAAAAGCTGCCGGATCAGTGCGCCCTGGAAAGCCGGATCCCGGAGCACCTCGATATAATTGTCAAATCCCACAAATGTCGGGGCGGATCCGGCAAAGATGTAGTGCAGGGAGTAATTGATCACGGTCATCAGGGGGATAAAGGCACTGATGGACAGAATTGCCAGTGCGGGAATCTGAAACAGCCAGCCTCTGTTTTTCATTGCATTTCCCCTTGAAAATGTTGTCCCCGGAAATAACCGAATTCAGGGCTTGCGGATACGGCCTCAGACAATTCTTTGTTCGTTATAAAACAGGTTGACCTTGTCTTCCGGAAATTCCAGCCAGACCCGGTCTCCTTCCCGAATATTGATGGATTCGGTCACCCTGGTCTTGATCCGGGAGCTTTCCCGATCACAGGTCAGCACCCTGTAGGCGCCGGTGTCTTCGATCACTGCAACCGTAAATGCCACGGCCCGGTTTTTTTCCTCCGCAGCCACATCCAAAAATTCCGGCCTTATGCCGAATTTGAAATCCTTTCCGTAAGAAGCCATCTTTTCCTTCATGTCTTGGCCAATGGGCAGCTCAAAGTCGGCAAATTGCAGTCTGTTCGCCTCCAGGCGGCAATCGAGCAGGTTCATCCCCGGGCTGCCGATAAAATAGCCGATAAACGGGGTGGCCGGCTGGGCGTGCAGCTCTTCCGGGCTTCCCTTTTGAATGAGGCGTCCGTCTTTGACGATGGTCACATTGTCTGCAAAGGTCAGGGCCTCGTGCTGGTCATGGGTGACATAGATCATGGTTTTTTTCAGCCGGTTCTGAACCTCCCGGAGCTTTCTTCGCAGTTCCCCCTTGAATTTGGGATCAATGACCGTCAGGGGCTCATCCAAAAGCACGGCCGCCGTATCTTCTCGCACAATGCTTCTGCCAAGGGAAATCTTCTGCTTGTCTGCGGCATTCAAACCCGTGGTCCGGAATTTTAACCGATCGGCCAGCCCGAGGACCTCAGCGGTTTCCTCCACTTTTGTTTTCACTGTTTTTTCCGGGGTTTTTTGATTGCGCAGGGG
The DNA here is from genome assembly GCA_021737045.1 of Desulfobacteraceae bacterium. Classification (GTDB taxonomy): domain Bacteria; phylum Desulfobacterota; class Desulfobacteria; order Desulfobacterales; family Desulfosalsimonadaceae; genus Desulfosalsimonas. The sequence goes on from JAIPES010000011.1 coordinate 32,556, forward strand.
AAAGGCCAGATTGTCAAACACGTTCATGCTGTCATAGACCACCGGAAACTGAAACACCTGGGCAATTTTGCGCTCCCTGGGGGCAAGCCCTGTGACATCTTTTCCGTTGACCCGGACACGGCCGGCAGTGGGGTACAGCAGTCCGGAGATGATGTTTAAAATCGTGGTTTTGCCGCATCCGGAAGGCCCGAGCAGGGCGTTGGCACTGCCGTCGGGCCAGGAGATGTCCAGCCCGGAAACCGCATATTCCCGCTGGTCCTCGGGCTTCGAGGAGGAATCATAGGAATGGGAAATGCCTTCAAGCTCGATTCGGGCCATGGTTTTTCTCCATACCCGGCAGCCGGCCTGTGCCGGTCAGGCAAAGGTTTTAAAGGCCAGCTGCCTTGTTTCCCTGTCAAACAGAAACAGCCGTGAAGGATCCAGGTAAACGGTTATCTGCGTTCCAATGGGAAACCTGGTCACCTCCTGCATGAGCACCACAAACACCTGTCCCTGATGGCGGACATGCAATTCCGTATCCGAGCCGAGTTCCTCGGCCAGTTCCACGGTGGCGGTAAAGGCAATCAGATTTTCCCCTTTTTGAGCGGCATAAAGATTGTATGCGCGGATTCCCACCAAATACTGCCCATGCGCCAGCCTGTCCCGGAATCGGGTGATATCGATTGCAATTTCTTCTGAGATGCGAAGAAAAATCCTGTCCTGCTCTGTTGTCACATCGGCTTCCATGATGTTCATGGTGGGATAGCTGAAATAGGCTCCCACTTCCACCGAGGCCGGATTCCGGTAGACATCCTGAAGGGCTCCGTACTGCAGCACCCGGCCGTCCTGGAGATAGGCCACATGCGTTGACATGGAAAGCGCATCAACGGGCTCGGGCGTGGCATAGACCACGGCCCCGCCCTTGTGGATCAGAAGGCTTTTAAGCTCCCCGCGCAGCTCCTCGCGCAGCTTATAGTCAAGGTTGGCCAGGGGTTCGTCGAGAAAAACAAACCGGGTGTCCTTGACCAGGGCCCGGGCAATGGCGGTGCGCTGCTTCTGCCCGCCGCTGACTTCTTCCGGGTAATGACCCAGCACCCCGGTCAAACCGAGAAGCTCGGCATTATGGCGCACTTTTTGATCAATGTCGGCTTTTGTATGCCGGGTTTTGGAAACCCGCAGCGGAGAGGCGATGTTTTCGTATATGGTCATGGACGGGTAATTGACAAACTCCTGATAGACCATGGCCACGTTTCTTTTCCGGACCGGAACCCGGGTGACATCGGCGCCGTCATAATGCACCCGGCCCTTATCCGGTCGGTCGATGCCGCACATGATGCGAAGAAGCGTTGTCTTGCCGGCACCCGTGGCCCCGAGAAGGGTTACAAAGGCACCGTCCTCGATTTCCATGGACACATCGCGCAAGGCGGGGGTTGCCTCGTAGGACTTTTCAATGTTGAAAACAGCGATTCCCATTTCAAGGTTCTCCCTGAAAAATCGCAAACCGCGTCCCGGAAATGCGGACAACCGGACAAAAAAAGCAAAAATCGCTCTATTCGGAAATTGTTACTGTTTTGTGCCCATTGCTTACCCCATCCATATCAGATCAAACAGGATTTCACAAGTGAAAATTATAAAAAATCTTTAAAACAATTTTCGGAAATAATCAATCCGATGCGCCTGGAAAAAGATTTTTTTACAGGCTGTGTTAAGGAAAATCAAAAAGTTATTTTTTCTCAGACCACGAAAAGTTCCACTTCCGCACGCTCCAGGGTCTCCATAAGCGGTGCAGGGGGCCGGCGGTCGGTAAACAGGGCGTGAATCTCTTCGATGTTTCCCAGACGCACCATGGCGTTTCTGCTGAACTTGGTGTGATCCGCGGCCAGAAACACCTTTCGGGAGTTGTCAATAATGGCCCGGGCTGCACGCACCTCCCGGTAATCAAAATCCAGCAGCGTGCCGTCGGAATCAATGCCGCTGATGCCGATCACCCCGAAATCCACCCGGAACTGCTGGATAAAATCAATGGTTGCCTGCCCGATCAGCCCGCCGTCCCGGTGCCGCAGCAGACCGCCGGCCACAATGACCTCAACCTGCTCGTTGGCCGACAAAATATTGGCCACGTTCAAATTGTTGGTGATCACTGTCAGGCGCTTGTGATCCACAAGGGCCCTGGCCACGGCCTCGGTTGTGGTTCCGATGTTGATGAAAACAGAGGCATTATCCGGGACCTGGGCGGCAACCAATTGCGCGATCTGCTGCTTCTGGCGGTAGCACATGATCTTGCGCTCATTGTAGGCAACGTTTTCCGTACTGGAAGCCATCCCGGCTCCGCCGTGAAACCGCTGAATCAGACCGTCTTCGCTCAATAGATTGATATCGCGGCGGATGGTCTGGGGTGTAACAGCAAACTCCCTGGCCAGGTATTCTATGGTCACAAACCCCTGGGCCTGCACGATCCTTTGAATCCCCAAATGGCGGTCTGCCGGACTCAGGCGGGCGCCGGATCCCGGCGCTGTCCGCCCGGAACTTTTCTTTTCAACGGCCACGGGCTCAGATAAGGATCGGGATGCCATGGGCCCTCCTGAAAACGGTTGATTCCGGTTCTGCCGCACATTGCCGGATGTAATAAAACGAAAGATTTGTTTTCATTTTCGAAAATTGGTACGTGACATATTGGATTATTTGTGGTATTGGTCGGGTAAGTTTTCATTTGCGCTAAAACCAGTTTAACATCCCAGGGTTGTCTTCACAAGCAAAAATCCTGTCAAGGGGGGCTGATGCAGACCTGTGTACTGATCATCGGCGCCGGGGCCACCGGCACCGCCCTGGCCCGCGACCTTTCCCTGCGGGGGACAGACTGCATCCTGGTTGAAAAGGGTGACGTCAATGCAGGGGCTTCCGGGGCCAACCACGGGCTTTTGCACAGCGGCGCCCGCTATATCGTCTCTGATCCTGCCGCGGCCGCGGAATGTCATGCGGAAAACCGCATTTTAAAAAAAACCTTACCCCAATGCATCGAAGACACAGGCGGTCTGTTTGTGGCTGTGCAGGGCGATGATGAAAAATACATCGCTGATTTTCCCGGGTCCTGCAAAAAGTGCGGCATCCCTGTTCAACCCCTGAGCCCGGACCAGGCCCGGGACATGGAACCGGCATTGTCAGAGCATGTGATCGCCGCCTTCCGGGTCGATGATGCCGCCATTGATCCCTTTAAACTGTCGCTGGACAATCTCTGCTGCGCACAGGAGCACGGGGCACGCCTGCTTTGCCGCCATCAGGTGACATCGTTTGAAATCAGCGGCGGCCGCATCGTGTGCACCCATGTTACAGACCTGAAAACAAACAAACAATTTCGAATTGAAGCGCAAGTCGTGGTCAATGCCGCCGGCGCCTGGGCCGATATCATCGCCCTGCGCGCCGGTGCACAAATACGGATGCATTACTCCAAGGGCAGCCTGATGGTCACGCAAAACCGCATCAGTCAAATGGTCATCAATCGTTTGCGCATGCCCACTGACGGCGACATCCTGGTTCCGGGGGGAACCGTGTCCATTCTGGGCACCACTTCCGAACGCGTGGCCTCGCCGGATTTCATCCACCCGGAAATCCATGAAATCGATACCATCCTTGACCAGGGATCGGCCATGATTCCAAAATTGGCGCAAACCCGGTATATCCGCGCTTACTGCGGGGTACGCCCCCTGCCGGCGGGCTCTGAGATAACAAACCCGGCCCGGGATCCGGATGACCGGGCCGTGAGCCGGGGCTATGAGCTTATCGATCACCAGGATCAGCCCGAACAAGTGACCAACTTTGTTACCATCACCGGCGGCAAGCTGACCACCTGCCGGCTCATGGCGGAAAAAACAGCTGATCTGGTGTGCGGAAAACTCGGTATTAAGGCTGTTTGCCGCACCCGAACCGAGCCGGTACCGGATGCAGCAGAAGCAAAATGGACCAGCCCGGGGCTGGCCCCGGCCGCCTGGGTGCAGGAAAGCCGGTGCAAAGACCCACTGCTTTGCGAATGCGAAATGGTGCCGGAAAGCGTTGTCAAAAAGATTGCAGACAGCTTTGCCGCAAACCACCAGCAGGCCGGACTCAAAGCCATCAGCCTGCGAAGCCGCATCGGCAAGGGCCCCTGCCAGGGGACTTTCTGCAGCATGCGCATCATGGCCTATCTATATGATCAGGGATACATGGACGATCGGAATGGAACAGATGATCTTCGGGCCTTTTTAAGGGAGCGGTGGCGCGGCCAGCAGCCCCTTGCCTGGAATAACGGCCTGACCCGGGCCGAGCTGATGGAGGCAATGCACTGCGGCCTGTTCTGCCTGGAGCTGTAAAACATCATCATTTCAACATTTCGCACGGTTTTCACCCGGCCTGCGAGGATCCAATGGACAACCAGAAAGCCGATATTCACTGCGACCTTATGATCATCGGCACCGGCATGGCCGGCATGGCCGCAGCCCTGTTTGCCGCCGGACAAGACCTTGACATTGTCCAGGCCGGCCGGACCGGACAGCTCGGCTTTGCAAGCGGTCTGATAGACGTTTTGGGGGTTTATCCCGTGGCACGGGGCAGGATTGTCAAAGATCCCTGGCCGGCCATTGCCGATCTTGGCCGCCATGAGCCGGCCCATCCATATGCAAAGATGGCAATCAGGGAAATTCAGACAGCCATTGAAACAGTGCTGGGATTTTTTGGGCAGGCGGGCTATCCATACGTGTACAAAAAAAATCAAAACATGATCATGCCCACGGCCGCCGGAACAGTGAAACCCACCTATGCCGCAGCCCATACCATGGCCCATGGCCAGGCGGCCATGGCGCAGCAGGAAGCGTGCCTGCTCGTTGATTTCAAGGGTCTTAAGGGCTTTGGCAGCCGGATGATCGCCGCAAACCTGGCCCGGACCTGGCCGGGGCTTCGGCCGGTGACCATCGGGTTTCCCGAAGCCGGTACAGAGCTCCATCCGGAGCCCATGGCCCGGGCCCTGGAAACCGCACGAATGCGTGAAAAACTCGCAGAAAACATCGCCCCGCATCTGGGCGATACCGCCTCAGTGGCGCTGCCTGCAATTCTGGGCATTTCGCGAACCCAAAAGGTCACAGAGGAACTCAGCGGCCTTCTGGGTGTACCGGTTTTTGAAATTTCCACCATGGTGCCCGGTCTTGCCGGTATCCGGATAAAGGAAATCTTTCAGCAGCATTTGCCGGAAATGGGAATAAAAGCCTTTTTTCAACACAGCGTGCGCAGGGCATACCGCCAAACCGGCGGCGGATGGGCATTTGAAGTGGGAGACCACAGCCATTTGCGCCTTGTATCAGCCCGGGCGGCCGTTGTCTGCAGCGGACGGTTTTTGGGCGGCGGCCTGCATGCAGACAGAAGCGGAATTATGGAAACCATTTTCACTCTTCCGGTGGCCCAACCCCCTGACCGGGACTCCTGGCATCACCGGGACCTGCTGCATGCCGGAGGCCACCTGGTAAACCGGGCCGGCCTGGCTGTTGACACCAGCTTCAGGCCGGTGGATGACAAAGGCAGGCCGGTCTGGCCGGATCTGTTTGCAGCCGGCACGATTCTGGCCGGCCAGGACTGGATGCGCGAAAAATCCGGCAGCGGGCTTTCCATTGCAACAGCATACGCCGCAGTCCGGGCAGCACGCAGATTTCTTGATAAAACCTAAACTCCGGGTCTTTTTCAGGGGTGCCGGCAGCGCTGCAGTTGTGATAGGATCAATTTGAAATCCATTGATCAACTCAAATCAAAGGAGGTTTGCGGCCATGGGCGACTACATCGGGGCTTTGGACCTGGGCACCACCAGCAACCGCTTCATTGTTTTTGACCGGCGGGGCCGGATCGTGGGATCGGCCCAGAAGGAACATGAGCAGATATTTCCCAAACCGGGCTGGGTGGAACACAATCCAGTGGAAATATGGGAAAACACCGGCGATGTCATGCGCGGGGCCCTTGCCAAAACCGGGCTGAAGGGATCCGATATCGAGGCGGTGGGCATTACCAACCAGCGCGAAACCACCCTGGTATGGGACAGCCGCACCGGCAAGCCCTACATGAACGCCATTGTCTGGCAGGACACCCGCACAGACGAGATGTGCAACCGCCTGGCTGAAAACGGCGGGCAGAACCGGTTCAGGGACAAAACCGGGCTTCCGCTGTCCACTTATTTTGCCGGACCCAAGCTGCGCTGGATACTCGATAACTGCCAGACCGCGCGCAAGGGTGCGCAAAAGGGCCAGGCCATGTTCGGCACGGTGGAGTCCTGGATTATCTGGTGGCTCACCGGCGGGCCCGGAGGCGGATCGCATGTCACGGATGTGACAAACGCAAGCCGCACCATGCTCATGAACCTTGAGACCCTGTCCTGGGATGAGCAGATCCTCAACGCCTTAAACATCCCCGAATCCATCCTGCCGCGCATCGTGCCCTCCATTGATTCGGACACCTGGGGCACCACCCGCAAAGACGGTCCCCTGGGGGCGGAAGTTCCGGTCTGCGGAGCCCTGGGCGATCAGCAGGCAGCGCTTGTGGGCCAGGCCTGCTTTGAAGTCGGGGAAGCCAAAAACACCTATGGAACCGGGTGCTTTCTGCTTTTAAATACCGGGACCGAAGCGGTGGCCAGCCGCCACGGCATGCTCACCACCGTGGCCTACCAGGTACGCGGCCAGAAACCGGTCTACTGCCTGGAAGGCTCCATTGCCGTTGCCGGCGCCCTGGTACAGTGGCTGCGCGATAATTTGAAATTCATCGAGCATGCCGCGGAAATCGAGCCACTGGCCCGGTCGGTTGCCGATAACGGCGGCGCCTACATTGTGCCGGCTTTCTCCGGGCTGTTTGCGCCGTACTGGCGATCAGACGCCCGTGGGGTTATCGTGGGCCTGACACGGTTTATCAAGCGGGGTCATATCGCAAGGGCCGTGCTCGAGGCCGTGGCCTACCAGACCCTGGACGTGGCCGAAGCCATGGAAAAGGATTCCGGGGTGAAAATGGACAATCTCAAGGTGGACGGCGGCATGGTGGTAAATGAACTTTTGATGCAGTTTCAGGCAGATATTCTGGGCATCCCGGTGGTCCGGCCCAAAATCACGGAAACCACGGCCCTGGGTGCCGCCTCCGCGGCCGCCCTGGCCAGCGGGTTTGCCTCCGGTATCGGCGAACTCAAGGAAAACTGGGCCCTGGACAAGACCTGGCAGCCGCAGATGTCTGAAGAGCAGCGCAGAAAGGATGTCAAAAACTGGAAAAAAGCCGTTGACCGGACCTTAAACTGGATCGACTAGGCCAGCCCCTTTTGTTTGGCCACAAAATAAACCATCTGCCCGACGATCATGGAAATGATCTCTGCAGGCAGCAGATCCGATGGCGAATTTTCCATTTTTTCGGCAACCAGGTCCTTTGCGGTTTTTTCCGGATCACCGGTCTGGGCCAGGGACTGCTCGATCCGGGTGCGGAATTCGGCTGCGGCAGAAATGGACCGGTTTAAAAATTTTGCCGCATCCTGACCGGTTCGCGCGCCATAATGCTCGGCAAGGTAGACGGCAATATCCAAGCCCGCCATTTTTTCAAGGCTTTGCTGATACTTGTCAAAATCGGAATTGGCTGCGGTAAAAATCTCGTCTCCGGCTTCAATGCCGCCGGCATCCGAGGCAAACAGGGCTTTTTGCTCAGGCACGTACACGGCAATGGAACACGAGGAATGACCCGGCACGGCCAGGATCTCCAGGGTCAGATCCCCGCAGGCGATCTTCTGGCCGTCTTCGAGCACCTGCTCCACATCGATGCCCTCAAAATCCGCATATCCTTTTTCTTTTGCATCATTGAGCCGACCCCGGCGCTTTAGGGTCTCATGATTCATGGCATTGATGGTTTCAATCACTTTCGGCCTGGCCAGCATGGCCTTTGCGGGCGCGGATGCGGCCACGGCCGCACGGGGCCACTGTTTTTTGAAAAACGGCACAATGCCGCAGTGATCAAAATGGGAATGAAGGATCACGATCCTTTTGATCTTTTCCGTATCCACGGCCATCTCCCGGATCTGCTCCAGGACCTCGGGTACGATGTAGACCATTCCCCCGCCGATGATGGCGGCCTCGCTGCCGCCGTCGAGCAGATATACATTGGATTCCCCCCGGCCCAGCAGGGTGATGCGATCGGTTACTTTTCCCGGCTCCTTAATTTTCATACAACCTCCTTATTCAGTGACCATGAGGTTTACCGCATCAATATGCGCTGGATTTTCCCGGTCAATGACTTCAATGATTCGGCCGTGCATCCGTTTTTTGTGCTCCGCAAAAATGCCGCGCTTTTTGTTGAAAGATTTGGCAAACCCCATGGTTTCCGCCATGAGATGTTCGGCATTATCGCAGGCCTTTTCAATCACGTGATGGGCTTCCAGCTCCGGGGCCGTGGCCCGCCGGCCGGTGAGTTTTAACTCGTTGAACTTCCAGCGGGGTACGGCCTTTTCAATAAAGGCATCCATGCCCGGCAAAAACGGAATGCCCAGGTCCACTTCCGGAAAACAGAAAAAACCCCGGTCGGATTTCATGAACCGAAAATCGCAGGCACAGGACAAAATGGCGCCGTTTCCGAATGCATGGCCGTTGATGGCGGCAATGGCGGGCACCGGTGCCAGCAGCAGCTTTTTAAACACTTCATCCATGCCGTAGCAGAAATCCCGGATGGCCTGAAACTCCTGTGCGGCATATTTTTCCATCAGCCAATTGACATGAATCCCGTTTGAAAAAAACTTGGGATCAGCGCTGGTCAGCACAATGGCCCGTGTTTGGCTATCGGCCACAGCCTCGTCCAAAACAGCATTCAGGGCCTGTGAAAAGGCCAGATCCTGCAGGTTTTCATTGTTGTCCATATAAACAACAGCCACACCCTCATCCATCTGTCTGTATACAATCGCCATAACCGATCCTCCGTTTTGCTATCCGTTTGCCCACAGCCTTTGTTTTTCCACTCTCTGCTTGACCCAGGATTCGTTAAACCACAGGGCCGCCAGGATCAGCCCGCCGCCGGCAAGCAAACGCAGCAGATCCACCTCCCGGTTCCAGATCACCAGGTTGACCACAAGGCCTGCGGGCACCAGGGCGTTGTTCATGATGGCCAGCGCGCCGGCGTTGACCAGGGTAGCCCCCTTGTTCCAGAGAAAATACCCGATGCCGGATGCGACCACGCCCAGCCACAGCAAAACTGCCCATTGAACGGCTGTCTGGGGCATCATGGCCATGTTTCCCCAGATCAGCCACCCGGAAACCGCCACTGCCATGGCGCCGATATAGAAAAACCCGAACACCGAGTGCTGGGCAAAAACCTGCAGCCCGGCCTGCCGGCGCTTTTCCATGAGATTTTTATACCCCACCTGGCCCACGGCAAAACAAACATTGGCCCCCTGGACCAGCAAAAATCCGATCACAAAATCCTGGCTTAAGGGATTGTAGCGGATCAGGGCTGCTCCTGCAACGGCAACCCCTGCGGTCACCAGATACCAGAAGGTAAACCGGCGCCGGGCCGCGTCATAGAGCAATGTAATATAAATCGGTGTAAAAACGGTGAAAAGCACCACTTCGGGCACGCTTAAAAAGGAAAAAGAATGATAAAAACAGATAAACATCAGCCCAAGCTGAACCGCACCAATGCCCATGAGCCGGACAGCCAGATTCCACGGCACCTTTTTCCAACGGATAAAGGGCAGAAACATCAGGGTTGCCAGAAACGTACGCGAAAACACCGCAAAATAACTGTCCACCTGCCCTGAAAGATAGACCCCGATCAGGCTGAAGGAAAATGCCCATAATACCGTTACACCCCACAAATACGCCATCTTCGCCTCCTTTGAAATTTACGGCCGCACAACCGCCTTGACGATTTCGGAATCACCGGTATGCAGGTTTTCAAAAATCTTTTGCAGATCAGCAAATCCCGCCCTGCAGTTGATCATCTGCGAGACATCAAGCCGCTTGTCTGCCATAAATCCCAGGGCCGTGTCAAAATCGTTGATCTCGTAAGCCATGGACCCCCTGAGCCGGATTTCCTTTGAGGTCAGCATCAGGGTGGACACCGACTGGGGGGAGAAATTAATGCCGGCAAGCACCAAAACGCCCCCGGGCAGCAGGGCTGAAATGGCCGTTGCAATGCCCGCATCCGCGGCAGAAGTTTCAATGACCGCATCAAAACCGCCATTGGAAGCCACCTTGAGATTTTTTTTAAGCTTTTTGTCTTCTGCGTCAAAAGCCTGATCCACATACGGCCAGGTGCCGGCGTAGCTGAGCCGTTTTGGATTGCGTTCACACAAGCCCACCTGCAAAGCCCCGGCAATGCGGGCCCAGGCCGCGCTCAGCAAACCGATGGTCCCCCCGCCGATGACCAGAACACTGGCCCCCACCCTTATGCCGGCCTGTTTCACGGCATGAAGGGCCACTGCCGCCGGCTCCACCAGGCATGCGGCCTCGTCAGTGACGGTATCAGGCAGATGCCGCACCATATCCGGGCGGCCGGCCACTTTTTCGGCAAACGCCCCGGGCGCGTTGTTTCCGGGTACGGGGCGGGTAAAGGCCCGGGGGCAGAGGTGAAACGATCCTTTTTCACACATGGGACAGGCGTTGCAGGGATTTAGCGGAATATAGGTCACCCGGTCGCCCGGAGAAAGATCGCTTCTGGGACCGGCATCCGCCACTGTGCCGCAAAACTCATGGCCCATGATCAGCCCGGGCGCACCATCCATGCCTGTTCCCATTTCCCAGTAATGCAGGTCCGAACCGCAGACACCGCAGGCCGATACATTGATGACAACATTTTGGCCGTCCGCGGCCGGATCGGGTTCTTCAACCGATTCAAGCACCCGGGGCCGGATGAGTTTGACAACGCGCATATCCTGTTTTCCTTTTGCCTCTGGTTATGGGGCAGTTGTGCTGCAAACCGGCAGCGGGACTTATCCGGCGCTTTGGACAAACCGGGCCTGGAGCCGCCGCATGCCCTTTAGCCAACGGTCATAGTCCGCAGCCTTGCGCTGCATGTAGGTGGCCACTTCCGGATGGGGCAGCACCAGAAACCTTTCCTCTGCCAGGGCACTGAGGGTTTCTGCGGCCACATTGTCGGCATCGATCATCCCGTCGATCGCAGCCACCCCCCCGCCCTGGCGGGTCATTTTGGTTTCAACAGCCTGGGGGCAGATGGCCGACACCCCGATTCCCTGATCTGCATAGGTAATGGCCAGGTTTTCAGCCAGGCCCACGGCCGCGTGCTTGGTCACCGAGTAAGGCGCCGAGCCGATCTGGGACAGGAGCCCGGCAGCCGAGGCGGTAATCACAAACCAGCCCCCGCCCCGGGCGATCATTTTATCCATCACCGCCCGGGCTGCATACACGTGGGCCATGACATTGATTTCCCATATCCGCTGCCAGTCCTGATTGGACACTTCAAGGGCCCCGGCAATGAGAATGCCGGCATTGGAACAAAAAACGTCAATGGGGCCGCATTTTTCCTCCACGGTTTCCACCAGCTCAATGACATCTGCCTCCCGGGACACGTCACAGGACACCGCCATGCCGCCGGTTTCCCCGGCCACCTCCCGTGCGCCTTCCATGTCGATGTCTGCGGCCACAACGGCCCGTGCCCCGTTTTGCGCAAAACACCGGCAAAGGGCCGCGCCGATGCCGCTGGCCCCGCCGGTGACCACTGCCACTTTGTCTTTCAGCTCCATTTTTTCCCCATCTTATAATAAGGTCCGGTTTGTATCAGGCAAGGGCGCCGCCGTCGCAGGCGATGGTTTCGCCGGTGGTAAAGGAGGCCGCGTCCGAAACCAGGTAGAGCACCGCGCCGGCCATTTCCTCCGGGGTGGCGTGGCGGTGCATGGGGATGCGGTCAATAACCATGTCATAAAATTCCTTGTTTTCCATGAGGGCAGAGGAAAACCTGGTTTGGGTAAAGCCCGGCAAAAGGGCATTGACCCGGATGTTTTTCGGCGCCAGTTCCTTGGCATAGCCCTTGGTCATGGAAATCATGCCGGCTTTGGTCATGGAGTAGACGCCCTGCATGGGTGCCGGGCTCACCCCGTTGATGGAAGAAACATTGACAATGGCGCCGCCCGAATTGTTTTCCCCCATGAGTTTGGCCGCGTTCTGAATCATGAAAAAGGGGCCCTTGAGGTTGACTTCCACGGTTTTGTTAAAGGCCGATTCAGGGGCGTTGACCATCTCTCCGAAATAGGGGTTGGTGGCGGCATTGTTGACCAGGATATCCAGCCTGCCGTATTTTTCCCTGACCTGTGCAAACAGGTTTTCGATCTGGTCGCAATATCCCATGTTGCAGCTCATGGACTCTGCTTTGCCGCCCTTTTGCGCGATTTTCTGCTGCACTTTTTCCAGGGCGTCGATCTTTCGGCTCACCAGGATACAGGCGGCACCGTAATCGGCCAGAGTAACTGCGATGGCCTCTCCGATGCCCCGGCTGGCGCCGGTGATCAGGGCGACCTTGTTTTCAAGGGAAAAAGAAATCATAACAATATTCCTCCTTTTGATTGCACAGGCTTGGGCTCATGGGTTGCAGGTTTGGTATACGCGCTTTACTGTTATAGCTACACAGATTTACCACAAAACTTGTAAAGATGAAACCACGTCTGTGTCAATAAAAAAAGCGAGCGCTCGTTATTTTTTTATTGACCCACACCCGTCCCCTTGGGTAAACATTGACTTTAAAGACCGTTTTTTCCAACCCTTAACAACCAACACATCCGGAGGCGTCATGGCAGCACAAATCAAAGCCCCCCTGGCCGGAAAAGTGATTTCCGTTCTGGTCAGCCCTGGCGAAACTGTGGAGGAAGACGACGAGATCCTGATCCTGGAAGCCATGAAAATGGAGACCTCTGTTTATGCATTAGCAGGCGGCACCATCGCGGAAATCAAAATCCAACCCGGAGACAATGTTGGCGAAGATGATGTCCTGATGACCCTGGAATAAAACCCGGAAGGAAATTGCCGGAAAAACGAGGTGGGCAAATGCACAAGTATTTTAAAAACATGGATGTCCTGGGAAAGCCGCTCAGGGACAAGGTCCGGGACAGAAACCGCGACAGCGCAGAGGCCCTGCAAAAACAGGAGGCCGAAATCCGCCAAGCCAAAGACCAGACCCGGCAGTTCGGCCTGTCTGCGGAAAAAATCAATTCCCGGGGGCAGCTCACCATCTGGCAGCGCCTGGAAATCCTTGTGGACGAAGGCACATGGCGGCCCCTGCACACCCTGTACAATCCCGCTGACAACAGCGACTGCACCACCAACGTGGTCGACGGGCTGGCGAAAATCAACGGCCGGTGGGCCGTGGTCATCGGTTTTGACAACAAGTACCTGGCCGGTGCCTGGGTGCCGGGCCAGCCGGAAAACATCCTGCGGGTGACGGACCTGGCCAAGCGCCTGAACCTGCCGCTGATATGGGTGGTCAACTGCAGCGGGGTCAAGCTGCCGGAGCAGGAAAAATTCTATGCCGGCCGCAGATGCTCGGGCACCACGTTTTACCGGCATGCGGAACTCGAGCAGATGGGCATTCCCATCCTTGCCGGCATTTACGGGACCAACCCGGCCGGCGGCGGATACCAGGCCGCCAGTCCCACGATCCTGTTCGCCCACCAAAACTGCAACATTGCCGTAGGCGGCGCCGGCATCGTCAGCGGCATGAGCCCCAGGGGCTATTTTGACACCGAATCCGCACAGGAACTCATTGATGCGGCCCAAAAACACCAGGCCAGCCCCCCGGGCACCGTGGACATCCATTGCGATGAAACCGGATTTTTCAGGTTTGTCTTTGACAAGGAAGAAGAAGTGCTGGCAGCCATGCGCGAGTACATGAAAAAACTGCCCGCCTATGACCTTGATTTTTTCCGGGTCGATGATCCGCAGAAGCCCGCCCTGCCCGCAGATGATCTCTACACCCTGCTGCCGGCCAATCCCAGGCGCACCTACGTGTTTGAAGAAATCCTGGGCCGGCTGGTGGACGCAAGCCACCACATGGAATTCCGGCCCGACTACGGCCCGGAGGTCTACACCGGCATCGTAAAAATAAACGGATTGGCCTTTGGCTGCATCGGCAACCGGCAGGGACTTTTGCCCAAGGGGTATCCGGAATATGCCGATTATCCGGGCATTGGCGGCAAGCTCTACCGGCAGGGGCTCATCAAAATGAACGAATTTGTGACCCTGTGCGCAAGAGACCGGCTGCCTGTTATCTGGTTTCAGGACACAAGCGGTGTTGACGTGGGCAACCAGGCGGAAAAAGCCGAGCTGCTGGGCCTGGGCCAGAGCCTGATCTATTCGATCCAGCAAACCGACCTGCCCATGATGCTGGTGACCCTGCGCAAGGGCTCGGCTGCGGCCCACTACCTGCTGGGCGGACCCACAGCCAACCGGCAAAACGCCTTCACCCTGGGCACTGCAGCCACAGAGATATACGTGATGCACGGGGAAACCGCGGCGGTGGCCGCCTATACCCGACGCCTGATAAAGGATCAGCAGGCGGGAAAACCCCTTGACCCCACCATTGAAAAAATGAACCAACTGGTGGAAAAATATCATGAAACCTCGCGGCCCCTGTTTTGCGCCAAAACCGGTCTGCTCGACGAGGTGGCGGACTTAAATGAAATCCGCGGATACCTGGAGGCTTTTGCCGAATCCGCCTACCAGAACCCGAGGTCCATCTGCCCCCAGCATAACATGATCCTGCCGCGGATCATTCGGGGCTGACACCGTAATACCACCAATCTTTTTTTCAGAGAAAAGATCAATCCCAAGCCGGATGCCGCAGGTGTGCCGGGACAGAAATCAAGAGGTTCTGCCATGGACAGTCAAAGCAAATGGCACAAAACCCATTGCAGCCGGATGGACCACGGGGGATGCGCCCTTAACGTAAAAACCAAAGGCGGAAAAATCACCGGCATCACAGGTGATCCGGAAGGGTTTCTCAACCAGGGCTATAGCTGCCCCAAGGGCCGGGCTGCAGCGGAAATCCATGAAAGCCCTCACAGGCTCAAAACTCCCCTGATCCGCACCGGACCCCGGGGCACCAACCAGTGGCGCAAGGCCACCTGGCCGGAGGCACTGGAGGCCACGGCCCGGGGCCTGGATCAGGCCAGACAGGAGTACGGGGCCAAATCCGCAGCCTTCTGCCAGGGCATGCCAAAGGGTCTGGAGCACTTTGCCCTGATCCGCCTGGCCAACACATTCGGCTCTGCCAACGTGGTGGCGGTCCAGGATGTCTGTCATGCGCCCAGGGAACTAACGGGCCGGCACATGTGCGGTTTTTACCCGGTGGCCGACATGCACCGCAGAAGCGATCTCATTGTCTTATGGGGCAGCAACACCCGGGCCACCAATGAAGAGGGCATTATCAACTCCCAAATCACCGCCCGGATCCGGCAGGGTGCGGACCTGATGGTCATTGATCCCAGAAAAACCCCCCTTGCCGGGCAGGCGGATTTCCATTTGCAGCTGCGGCCGGGCACCGACTGCGCCCTGGCGCTTGGCTTTCTGCATGTCATTATCAAAGAAGGTCTTTTTGACATCCATTTTGTCCAAAACGGGTGTACGGGCTTTGAGGCCCTGGCAGCGCATGTCAAAGCCTTTGACCCGCAATGGACCGCATCCGTGACCGGAGTGGACAAAACCCAAATCATTTCCGCGGCCCGGGCCTACGGCCGGGCACGGCCCGCATGCACGGCCTGGGGAAACGCCGTGGAACAAACCCCCCGGGCCTTTGACACCATCCGGTGCATTGTCTCGTTAATGGCGGTGTGCGGCAACCTGGATGTGCCCGGCGGCAATATCCGGGCGGCCGAGCCCGCACTCCTGGCCCCGGGCAAGTTCGTGCGCGCGGACCTGATGCCGGACAAGCGCACTCAATGCCTCAACGCCGCCTATCAAACCAGTCCCATGCTCATGACCGTGCCCCCGGCGTTTTTCCGGCGGGCGGTCCTCGACCATACCCCCTACCCGGTGCGCGCGGCCTACATGCAGTGCACCAATCCCATGCTGTCGTACGCGGATTCGGAAATGACCCGCAAGGCCCTTTTGAAACTGGATTTTCTGGCTGTGGCAGACGTGGTCATGACCCCCACGGCCGCCCTGGCAGACGTGGTGCTGCCCGCGGCCACGGCGTTTGAATTCGATGATATCGGCCACTACGGCCTGGGCCACGGCATTGTCCTGGCCCGGCCCAAACTCGTGGATCCCCCGGGACAATGCCGGCCGGACATGGCCGTGATCAATGACCTGGGCCGCCGCCTCACAGACCCGGACCTGTGGTTTGACAATTCCAAACAGATGCTGGAATCCCTGATTGCCCCCTCGGGGCATGACTGGGAAAATTTTGTGGAAAAGGGATTTCTGACAGGCGAACAGGAATTTCGGGTTTACGAAAAAAAGGGATTTTCCACCCGCTCGGGCAGGGTGGAACTGGCCATGGAAAATGCCGAAACCCTGGGAGCCGAAGCTTTGCCCCAATACAGGCCACCTGCGGACCTGCCGGATGCAGACTATCCACTTTTGCTCACAAGCGCCAAAAGCCCCAATTACCTGCACTCATCCTACCGGTGGGTCAAAAGCCTGCGCCGGCGCGAGCCTGTGCCCCAAATCCGGATTCATCCGGACACGGCACAGTCCCTGGGCATCACCAACGGCAGCCAGGTGCGCATTGAAACCCGAAACGGGGCCATTGTCCAGACCGCTTTGGTCACCCCGGAGGTTTCCCCTGAAGTGGTGTGCGCCGTGCACGGGTGGTGGTTTTTGGAAACCGGCGCACACAGGCGCCACTCCTGGCAGGCATCTAATTTCAACATGCTCACGTCAGCCCGCACTCTGGGCCGCCAGTTCGGCACCCCTCGGATGCGCGCCATTGCCTGCCGGCTTGCGCCGGCCTGAAAAAATCGTCTTCTGCCCCCACAATCCGGCCGGTTACAGCACCGCAAGAAAAATGCCCGCGGCCACGGCCGAGCCGATGACCCCGCCCACATTGGGTCCCATGGCAAACATGAGCAGAAAATTCGACGGGTTGTCCGCCTGCCCCACGGTCTGGCAAACCCTCGCGGACATGGGAACCGCTGAAACCCCTGCCGCCCCGATCAGGGGATTGACCTTCCCGCCTGTGGCCAGGCACATGAGTTTTCCCATGAGCACCCCGGTGGCCGTGCCGATGCCAAAGGCCACCAGGCCGAATATCAGGATCTGGATGGTCTCAACAGTGAGAAAATAATGGGCACTGCACTTGGCCCCCACGGTCAGGCCCAGAAAAATGACAATGATATTGTTGAGCTCGTTCTGGGCGGCCTTGCTCAACCGGTCGGTAACACCGCATTCCCGGAACAGATTGCCCAGCATGAGCATGCCCAGAAGCGGCAGGGCCGTGGGCAGAAACAGGCCGGTGACCAGAATCACAATAACCGGAAAAAGAATTCTTTCACGCCTGGAGGTTTCCCGGAGTTCCTGCATTTCAATCATGCGTTCTTTTTTGGTGGTCAAAAGCCGCATGATGGGCGGCTGGATCATGGGCACAAGGGCCATATAGGAATAAGCGGCAACCGAGATGGCCCCGAGCAGGTGCGGAGCCATCTGCGAGGACAAATAAATGGCCGTTGGCCCGTCGGCACCGCCGATAATGCTGATGGCCGCCGCCTCCAGGTCCGTAAACCCCAGGGCCAGCATGGCCAGGAAAGTGGCAAATATCCCGGCCTGGGCCGCAGCGCCCAGCAACAGGGTTTTGGGGTTGGAAATCAGCGGGGAGAAATCGGTCAGCGCCCCGATTCCCATAAAAATCAACGGCGGATAAATCCCCAGCTCAATGCCCAGGTAAAGGTAATGCAGCAGACCGCCGGGCTGTCCGTTTTCAGGCTGGGCCATCATGGGAGACAAGGGGAAATTGACCAAAAGGATACCAAAGCTGATGGGCACCAGCAGCAGGGGCTCGTATTTTTTGGCAATGCCCAGATACAGAAGAAAAAGGCCGATGGCCATCATGGCCAGGCCGGAGAGCTCGATATTGGCAAAACCCGTCTGATTTATAAAATAGATGAATTTATCCATTTATCGGATTAACACCCCTTTTCCTTTCCCGGCCTTTGCCCAAAAGCCGGTCGCATTCCTTTTGATTCCAGTAAAAATAACCCTTTTGATCCGGGACAATTAAGTGGCTGACAATCAAATGGCTGACAACGGAGTGGGCATGGGAAATACCGATTTTTTCCGCCTTCTCTATTAGCGCCGGAAGTGAAAACGGCTCTCCGATGGCATGTATCAAAAGATTGAGCTGCCGGGCCGATTCATGGATATCGTCAAAATACGGTCCCGGCGGCTCGGGTTTTTCCGGTTTTTCCGGAAAAACCCAAAGCCGCACCCGATCCAGCCAGGCTTTTGGGTTTTCCCATATACCCAGCACCACATGAAGCCGGGAAATAATGACGGCCAGCACAACCAGGGCGATAAACACAACGGTTACGCCCAGCACTGCCAGGGAAACGCCGTGATAATGGGATATGGCCTCCAAGCCTTTCATTGCAGATAACCGATCTGGGGTCTGGTTTGAATGAATTTGTTGATTTTTTTCAGCACTTTTTCCACAAGCCCGGGATTGCTCTGGAGCAGTTCCAAAAACTCAGGGCCGGACATGCAAAGCAGTTCCCCCTTTGTCAGCGCGGTCACGTTGGCCGTGTATTCAGAGGGAAAGCTCACAGATGACCAGCCGATGATATCGCCCTTCTGGTTTAGCGTAATGGCGCGGCCGTCATTGTAATGGATCATGAAATGCCCCCGCAGTATCACAAAAAAGCAGTGGGCCCGCTCGCCCTGCCGGATCATTTGCTCGCCTTCGATCACCCATACATGGGAAAGCAGGGGATAGAGCTGATCCCATTCATTGGGCAGCAGATCCCGAAAAATCTCCAGCTTTTTGATCTGCCCGGTATCCAAATGATGCATATGGTTTTCCCTCCTTTAATTAAGGATGGCACCGTAAAAAGCTTTTTACCGCATCCGCTGTTGTTGCAGGAAGGAAGCCCTGCGGCCGGGGTCAGTTTTTTCGCTCCTGACCGTTTACGGATTCAGCCAATGCCTTCGCTTAAAATTTCAAAAACTCGGCCTGTCGGCCTCAAACAGTTTGAAATTTTTTAG